>NZ_LT838813.1:3786363-4092954 GCF_900176595.1 Aquiflexum balticum DSM 16537 | reverse complement strand
GAATAAATTGAACATTCCATCCTTTTTTTTTTAATGAAGAAGTAACTTGTTGACTAGCAACAGAGTTGAAATCCAGAAAGAACACAAAATGTCCTTTTTTTGCAAATAATTCAGTTATTGCCAAACCTATGCCACTAGCACCGCCTGTGATTACCACCCTTTTCTTACTGTTATTTTCCATTTCGGGACTTTTCATTTTCATCAAGTTTATTTTTTATTATTTGCTTCATAAATCAACATATCGAAATTGTCTTACCTTAAAAAAGAAAATAAAGCTGTGAGGTAATCATTAATGTTTTTTTAGCTTTATGATATTGTGTAAAATTAATGACTCAACTTTTTTAGAACTACCTGAAATTCATCAATGCGTAATACTAATTTTGCTTGATCGAACTTATTTATCCACAATTTTCCCCGTACCCAAAAAATTATACATTAGCAATTTGAAACTGTTTCTTTTATTTAAATCCATTTACACTACAAACTTTTGGTGGATTTCCAATGCAACATCTTCAAGACTGATAAAATCAGGTAGTGGCAAATTCTTAAAAAATTGGAACATTTTTTATACTTTAAAGTAAATTGATGTGCCTCCGATTTACTTCTGACTTTGAAATCAAACTTAATCTTGATTACTAGTTAAATTCAATCTTGTATCTAAATACAAATTGAAAATTCGCACTATTCTCAAAAATTCAACCATTTAGGCAAGATTCGTATTATGTTTTGTTATTTTATTGGTGGCACTTAGGATTTGGTCCCACTAGTTTTGATTATAATTAATTTATACTTCAATATTTACCTTTCCTTTTTAATTCAAAAATTGAAATATAATACAACCCCTAAAATTCAAAAAGAATAAACTTATCAAAATAAACCAAATGCTGACAAAAAATTCAATTGTAAAATCAATATCCCTCCTTCTGATATTAGTTTTTTTTTCTTGTGGAAAAAAACCAGTTGAAATAGAAGCCCTTGACCCAAAAGTGGCTAAGCTTAAGGTTCCAGCTGGATTTGTAGTAGAACATTTATTTAGTCCTGCAGAAAATGGCCAAGGCTCCTGGGTAGGGATGACTTTCGATAATAAAGGGAGGATGATTGCCACAGATCAATATGGGGCACTCTACAGGCTAGAAATACCTCCAATTGGTTCGAAAGATCTCGCTCCAAAAGTAGAGGAACTCAAAGTGGGGAAAGATGAGGGCAAACTGGGAATGGGTTATGGTCATGGAGTATTATATGCATTCAACAGTTTGTATGTTATGGTAAATAATAATCCAAATGAGGATTTTGATAAAGTTATGGGACTATATAGACTTCAGGATACAAATGGGGATGATCAATATGATTCTATTACTTTGATTAAAGCCCTTCAGGGGTATCAGGGAGAGCATGGTCCGCACAGCATGGTACTCTCACCCGATAAACAATCCATTTATATGATGGCAGGCAATCTAGTTGACGTACATGAAATGGACGCATATCGCTTACCACGAGTTTGGGATGAGGACAATATTTTCCCCGAAATCAAAGACCCTTGGGGCCACGCAAGTACCAGATTAGCTCCTGGAGGCTGGATAGCCAAAATTGACCCGGAGGGTAAACACTGGGAACTGATAAGCGCAGGTTTCAGAAACCCATATGACCTTGCATTTAACGAGTCAGGTGATTTATTTACCTTTGATTCCGATTTGGAATATGATTTAGGTTTGCCTTGGTACAGACCTATTAGGATTTGCCATGTTACTAGTGGAAGTGAATTTGGATGGAGAACTGGGAATCAAAAATGGTCACCGGAATATCCAGACAATGTACCGGCGACTTTGAATATTGGACAGGGCTCCCCAACCAATGTGATGTTTGGAACAGGGTCAAATTTTCCGGAGAAATACAGGAAAGCTTTATTTGCTTTTGACTGGAGTTTTGGGATTATTTATGCGGTACACCTTGAACCTTCAGGAGCTACCTACTCTGGTACTGCTGAGGAGTTTATTTCCGGATCCCCACTCCCACTTACAGATGGCATCATTGGTCCTGACGGCGCTATGTATTTTATGACAGGTGGAAGAAAACTACAGTCTGATGTCTACAGGGTATACTATACAGGCAAGCAAGAAGAGTCTTTATCAGAAAATAAACCAAAAGAATTGTCTGAAGCACATCAGATCAGGAGAAAACTAGAAGAGTTCCATAGCGGTGGACCGAAGGCAGGAGCAGTTGATTTTGTCTGGCCTTACCTTAAGCATGAAGATAGGTTTATACAATATGCTGCAAGGATTGCCATTGAACATCAGCCTGTCAAAGACTGGCAGGAAAAAGCTTTGGTCGAAAAAAACCCCATAACATTAACTCAAGCGTTGATCTCGCTAGTGCGAATGGGGGACAAAAATCTCCAACCAAAAATTCTCGAATCGGTTATGGCTATCAATTATGGACAATTGTCTCATTCAGATCAATTAAACTTGCTCAGGACTATTGAGTTGAGTTTATTCAGGCAAGGGATCCCTTCAAATGACATAAAAAATCGATTAATCAATTACCTCAATCCGCATTTCCCTTCCAATAACAATAACCTTGACCAGTTATTAAGTAAGATCTTGGTCCATCTGGATGCTCCTGATGCTGTTGAAAAAATTGTTGCCCAACTGAAGGTCGCTAAAGATGATGCAGATTACCAAAAGACATATACTACATCCTCTGATTTGATTTTAAGAAATCCTCAATATGGTCTGGATATTGCCAGCATGCTTTCAAATATGCCACCATCACAGCAATCTTATTTTGCTATCGTTTTGGCAAATGCAAAAGTGGGTTGGACTCCGCAACTTAGAGAGGATTATTTTCAATGGATACGAAATGCATTTCATTACAAAGGGGGATTTAGTTACGTTGGATTCATTGATCGTGCGAGAAAAATGGCACTATCCCAGGTTAGCAAAGAAGAATATGATTATTTTAATGAATTATCGGGTGCTTCTCTCTTAACTCAAAATGGCAATGATTTATTGATTTCTGAAATACAACCTCAGGGACCTGGAAAAAACTGGACGGTTGAAGAAGCTATAACTTTATTGGAGGGTTTAAAAAGCCGCGATCTGGTAAAAGGAAAAGCAATGTTTGCGGCCACTTTGTGTCTTTCATGTCATACCATGCAAGGTGAAGGAGGTGTAGTGGGGCCGAATTTATCTCAGTTGGGAACACGATTTTCTCCAAAAGACATATTGGAATCGACCATTAACCCAAATGCTGTCATCAGCGACCAATATGCATCAACTATATTCTATCTGGCAGATGGCAGTTCTGTATTGGGCAAGCTGATCAATGAGGATAAAGAGAAATATTACATTTCACAAAATCCTTTTGACCCTCAATCAATAAGGGAGATCACAAAAAATGATGTGACAAGCAAAAAACTGTCAGAGATTTCGGTCATGATGCCTGGACTGATCAACAGATTAAATGAAGAAGAATTAAAGGATTTGATGGCTTACCTGATTTCCGGTGGCAATCCAAACCATGAGGTTTATCAATAAATTGTAATTGAAAATATTTCCAGGCTTTACCAAAAGTCATGAAAACTTCACCGTTAACCCTACATATTTGAAAATTTGAGGTATGATTAGTTTCTATGGGAAGTGAAAAACACCAGAGTTCATCCTTGACATTAATTGATCAATTTCATTGGCTTTAATGCCCCAGCTTGGTAAAATTTCACAAAGGATTAAATTCCTTCTCTGTGAATATTATTTGAATTTTCGATTTTTTATTCAACTGGGGTTCTCCATAGTTTTTTTGCCAGAAAAAAAGAATTAAAAAAAGCACAATTAAAATAGCAGGAAATATAACCATTTTGCCCAACGTATCCTGGCCAGCTGCCAATTCTAATGCATCACCTGAAAATCCCTCAGCCATGTATTTTATCCGAGAATCATCAATCCATTTACCTATTATTGGCTGAAAAATGGAGGTGGAAAAAAAACCTATTCCTCCAATCACCGACATTCCAAATGCACTGCTTAAAGGAACTCTTTGAGCTACTATTCCAATCATTATGGGCCAGAAATAACATATCCCCAATGCAAATATAATTGCGGCCCCATATGCCATAAATCCAGTTACAGTGCTAAACATATAAATACCTATGGTGGCCAATAATGAAGAAAACAAAAGTACTCCTGTCTGACCCAATCCTTTAACTATGGGACCAGCAAAAAATCTGCCCACTACCATCACCCCGCTAATCAGAGCTAAAATAAGCATCGCATCAGCTCCACTATAGCTTAAGACAATATTTACCCATTGATTGGGACCAAATTCTGTAATAGCGGTCAATGCCATACAGCAGAACAAAAAAATGTAAAGGGGGCTTGCCATCGCCTTCAGGTTTTCAAAAAGGGAATTTGCTCCTTGAATTTTTGGTTTCGGAAATGATTTTCCGTAAAATAAAGCGGCATAAATAATTGTTGGGATCATAATTATCCAGATTTGTAGTTGCCAACCAAATTCAAAGTCCGTCATGAATTTGGAGAGGATAGCTCCCAAAATTATCCCACCAGGAAACCACATATGGAAGCGATTAAGCATTTTATTCATTTTTACTCCAGAATATGTATCTGCAATCATGGGGTTGCAGGCAGCTTCTGTACAGCCATTTCCAATACCTATCAATAGCGTTGATAAAAGCAATATAACGTAGCCCCCAGCATAAATGGTCAATATAATTCCCAGAGAATGAGCCACGAATGCTACGATCATAATGTTCTTTGGACCAAATGAATGGTAAACCAATCCACCTATAACCATTGAAATGGGGAAACCTAAAAACCACATTGAATTGATGAAACCCAATTGTTCTGCGGAAAGTCCAAATTGTTCGGCAAATTGAGGCAGAACTCCTGCCCTTATGGAAAAAGAAAATGCCGTCGTTATTAGGGCAAAACAACTTCCAGTGAATAAAGCACTTTTATTTATTTTTCCATTCATGGGGTTTAACTTTATCTTATCAAAATAATAGTCTATCAATCAATATTGCATTGAGATGCAGAACTTGAATAATTCAATATCCCTAATTCTTACTTTGTCGATTTAGCAAATTCATTAATATATTAGGTTTATTTTTGTATAGTCAATTTTTTGAACTCCCTTGTCAAATCGGTCAGGGATTTTTCCACGCCCATTCTTTCCAGGGAGGACGCCCCCACAAATCCATGGGCATTGGTTTTATCCAGAATTTTCCGCACATCCTCAGGAGTATTGATGGGACCCCCATGGGTCAGAAAAAATACTTTGGGGTTTACTTTTTTTGCGGCTTCAATGATCCTGTTTGTTCTTTCGATGGCATCTTCCATGGTGCAGCTAGCTCCTGTCACCCCTACCGAGCCGCCTACGGTTGTACCCACATGGGTAATGATGGCATCAGCACCGGCATTTGCCATTTGCACTGCTTCCTCAGGCGTGGCCACATACACAATAGAGAACAAATCCATTTTGTTGGCTATCCTGACCATTTCAACCTCCTTTTCAAAGCCCATACCCGTTTCTTCCAACACCTGTCTGAAATGCCCATCCACGATGCAGTGCGTCGGGAAATTGTTGATTCCCGAAAAACCCATTTCCTTCACCTTCAACAAATGGTGCCAAATTCTCCGGCGCGGATCGGAACCGTGTACCCCGCAGATGACTGGTATTTCCTCCACCACCGGAAGTACCTCGAATTCGCCGATTTCCATGGCAACCGCATTTGCATCACCATAGGCCATTAACCCAGCAGTTGAACCATGCCCAGACATTCTAAATCTTCCAGAGTTATAAATAATGATAAGATCTGCGCCTCCTTTTTCAATAAATTTAGCACTAATACCAGTACCGGCCCCTGCTGCAATAATGGCGGATTTCTGATCTACCACCGTTTGTAATCTGTCCCTAACTTCCTGCCTTGTGTAGGGATTCCCCCTACCTGTCCATGGATTTGCCATAATTATTTTTTTATTTGAGTTTAGATAAATTCTTATTTTAATTCCTACGGATATCTATTTTATGCCATTTGATTCTGTATTTCCATATTTTCCAACAAAAGATGGACTGCGGATTCGGAAATTTTTTTTTCATTGATATTGGCATCAATCTCTACGATATTTACATGCGGCTTTAAATGCTGTTTTAAGGTGTCGAATAGAACCCTGTTGATCTCAGGTTCATGGAAAACACCCCCATCCGCATCAATTTGGGAAAGTCCCTTAAGGGGTAGCAATACTGTGGCTGGTACGGTAGATTGATTTAACCTTTGGGCAATCATTTTTGCCAATTCCATATTTTCCTGCCTATCAGTTCTCATTAAAGTGACATCAGGCGCCCAGCTGTAAAGCTGTCGTTCCCTGTATTGCTCCGGAACGGTGTCCGGGTGGGCAAAGTTGACCATGTCCAGACAACCGGGCACCACCACTTGGGGTATCCCCATTTCAACGGCAGCAGTGAGACGCCCGGGACCTGCACTGCAGATGCCCCCGCATAGTTCATCGGCCAACTCAGTGGTAGTGATGTCTAAAATTCCAACAAAGCAATCTTCCCTTATCAGGGTTTCCATAGCATTTCCCCCGAGCCCGTTGGCATGGAATGCCATAACTTCATATCCTTTTGCTTCCAAAAGTTTTGTGCATTCGTTCACACAGGCAGTTGTGTTGCCAAACATGCTGATAGCTATAGTTCCCAAAGATTTTTCATCAGTTTTCAGATTCACCTTTGCCATTCCGGAAACAGCAGCTGCAGCGTTCCGCATAATGAGACGGCTGATCCTGTTCAGGCCGGCTACATCAACCACTGAGGGCATCAAAAGTATGTCCTTCATACCAACTTGTCGCGTGACATCCTTGGACGCTAATGTGGAAATACAGAGTTTAGGAAAGCCAATGGGCAAAGGTTCCATCGCTGCTAGTGCTATATAAGTCCCGCCGCCGCCGCCCATACCAATAACTGCCTTGATTTTTCCTTCGGTAAATAATCTGGAAAGCAATTTTCCAGCACCTTTACCTATTATATCAACTGCATGACCTCGGTCAGCTTTTTTTCTTAAATCTTCAATAGATTCACCAGCTTCAGCTGCAACTAATTCTGAATCTAATTCAACAGGAAAAAGTGATGTGGATCCAAAAATTCCAGTATTCATTGAAATTACACTTTCCCCATGAGATACAATGCATTGCCTAAGAAAGTTGAAGTTTTCTTCTTTGGTGTCAAAGCACCCAATCATTAGAATAGACTTATCATTTTGAGTCATCATCATTAAACAACTATATCAAAAACGATAACTTTTTCAAGTTTTGGAACAACCAAGAGTTTAACTTCTTCATGAATGGGATGAGGCAGATATTCATCTCTGGATTCCTCAGAATCAAAAGTCATGATAAAACCGTGAGTAAAATCTTCATTTAATCCCTCATTGCCATTATAGGGCCCATATTCCATGTCTAATAATCCCGGAATTTGTCCTACCATTTTATTCATTGAAAGAAAACATTCATCAATTTCCTCCATTGAAATATTTTTTTTGAATTTAAATACGCCAAAATGTCTTACCATATCAATTAAATTTTATTTTAAAGTTCTTATAAACGCAAACAAATCAGCTATTTCCTCTTCTGAAAGGTTATCAATTAAGCCTTTATTCATAAAGGAACGACCCCCTAGGTAACCTTGGCTTTTGATGTCTTCCGCATTAATGAAAATTTTATTCCCCCCCATGAACCCAATAGTAGTTCCTGAGTCCTCCTTTTTCACAAGGTAGCCTTCAATATTTTGTAAATCTTTTTTAGTGACCCTATACATTGCATAATTCGATTCTACAGCCGCATCAGGATCCAGAATTGCAGTTAGAAGGGCATCTAGGTCCCGGTTGGCTGAACCATCTAAAGCAGGTGCAAAATCATATCCTATATTCCCAACTTTATGGCACATGAGGCAAGTTTCGAATAGAACTTTACCTTTTGATACACTTCCTTCATTGTTATTTACTATATTTTTATAAGCTAGAATTTTTTCATTCAATAATTTCCTATCGCTTTCTTCAATTTCATAAATCGTATTTAATATTTTGGTACCGATAGGGTCAGATGGATTGTAACTTTTAATCTGTTCAGCTGATGATTTATCAAATGTTGAAATTTCCAATAGGTTAGTTTCAAATAATTTTTTTAAAATTTCGGCACCTTGGTTAGAGCCGGAGAATAAATTAACTATTTCCCTTTTTTCAAATTGATCTTTGGTTGGAATCCATTTTATTAATTCTTTTTCTCCTTCTGTGGGGTTCGATTTGGAAAAATTATTTAATGCCAATGCTCGATTGCTAAAACTAAAATCTTCAATTTGGAATATTTGAAAAAAGTATTGTTGATTGGCATTTAAGTCTACTTCAAGTGCTTTGATTAAAAGGTTTAATGTTTTTTCCGATAGGTTTTTATTAATCAATGAACTTAATGAGTTGTTAGAATATCTTATTTTAAATCTACTTATAGCATCTAAACCTAAGTTTTTGTCAAGTTCAGAATCTTGGTTTAAGAGGTGCGATATAGGTTTTTTTAGCAAATCAGTAAGTATCTCAGATTGGATCAGCGCTTGGTTTTGGATAGCATAGCTGACATAATTTGAGGCTTGATTCAGGTTGGAGAAATATGGCCTGACCATTTCCTGGATTTCTTTATTTCCCAACATTTGGGCGACAATTATGAAGTGAGTCTCATCCAGTTCAGAAATAGAAGCAGATGGCCAGAGGCTAAGAAAAAACTGTTCTTTCTTTCCCTTAGGTAAAGCCTGTGTCGCCCAGATTTTATTTGTGGTGGGAATTTTTGAAGCTGCTGGTGAATTCAAAAACTTCTCTAACTCCAAAGCATAATTTTCCAATGCCTTTCTGGACAGATAGCGTTCGAATCGCCTTTCATATCCCCCCCCCATCTGGCTTCCCATTAATTCAGGTTTACAGGCTAAAAGCAAAATTTCAATGGTTTCGGGAACTGCATTGCCGATTTCTGATAAAGTCCGTAACACCTGAGACCTGATTAGAGAATTAGAATCTTCAATCAGAACCATCAATTTATTGGCTGCTTCAGCAGGACTTAAATTAAAAGTAACAAGAGATCGTATGGCTTCACGCCTTAAATTATCCATTGGGTCTTGGATCAGGTCATCCATCAATTTTTCATCATAATGATTGATTCCTTCAAGACTCCAAAGTGCATGAATTCGCGTTATTTCATCCATTGATGAGTCACTTGCAAGATGGATTAAGCTTGGTGATAATTTTGTGGTTTCAGAGATTAGACGATCGGATATTTGCTGCCATGCAGACCTTTTTGCCCAAAGAGAAGGAGACTTAAGATGCTCCACCAAATCTTCGGTTTTCATCATTCTGAAATCTGGAATTTCTCTTTTTTTCTGGGTTACATGCCGAATCCTCCATATTCTACCATGCGATTTATCTCTTTCCGGATGGGTGGTGGGGACCTCATTATGGGACACAATCTTGTTATACCAATCTGCAATGTAAAGAGAACCATCTGGCCCGAACTCCATATTGACTGGACGAAACCATGGGTCCTCAGAAACCAATAGATCTTCAAGGTGTTTTGAACTGTAACTACCGTCAGAATTTCTTGTAATTTTTACAGAATTAATTGTTCCGGTAATTGGATTGGCCAAAAAAGCGACATCTTTCCATTCTTCAGGAAAAGATCCTGATAAGTCATCTGCAAAAGCTAATCCGGAAAGTCCTGTTCCCCCAACTCTAAATTCATGAAAGGGAGGCAACCAAGGTTGATAGGGGCGGATTTTTTCATTACCTATTCCGGGAAAACTTGTTCCGGATTCCATTGGAACTACTGAATAACCAAAATCATTTGCTTCAGTACCATACCATTGACCATTGTGACGTAATTGATAGCCCCATATATTATTTAATCCTGAATTCACAATTTCCATTTTTGTTCCGGAAGTTAAGAACCGTGCTATTTTACTGTAATCTATTCTTAGTTTTAAATCACTTTGTAAGGCTGTAACTTTTCCTTTATTTAATGCCCCATGACTGAAATGAATCCAATTCCCTGGAGCCCTGATTAGGGTATGTGCCATGGTATGGGTATCAGTAAAGCCAAAACCCGTAAAATAGGGAATTCTTTTATCCGCCTTCCCATCATTATTTGTGTCTTGAAGCAGGAAAAGTTCTGAGCCTTGTGCAACAAATGCACCGTTTTTAAAAGGAAGAATACTTTGGGGTATTGTTAGGCCATCAGCCCAAACATTAACGTTTATAGGGGAATCATCAAAAAGATTGGAAAGGATTAGTATTTTATCATCTCCTTTAGTTTCACCTTTATAAAGTTTTGATATTCTTTTAAACTCAGGATGGTTTTTTTGTGCATCAGGGTCATTCATAAGATCCAATAAGTCGTTCCATTTAATATCCGAAATCGGATCTAAGGGGTACATGGAAGCTGTTTGTGTCCACAATCTTCCAGATTCATCAAATGTCAAATCTATTGGGTTAATTATTCCATCCCTTTCACTTGCTACTAGTTCAATTATAAATCCTTCAGGTAATTTAAAACTTTCCAGCTGTTGCTCAGGAGTCAAAGCACCATCTTGATTAGATCCGTTAACTTTTTGATCTTGCGAAGGAGAGCTACAATAAAAAAATAATGGAAATGTAATTATAAGAATGGAAACAAATGTTATTTTTCTATTTACTTTCATTTTTCTTAATATGAAGTGATGTTAATATTTTAAATAGAAATCTTCAATTTTCACTTATATAGGTGATAGTTAAATCCCGAAATTCAATTTTTGCATTTCCTCCACTATGTAATTGAATTCCAATCAATCCACTTTTAGGGATATCTGGATTTTTTTCTTCATACTCACAAGTCTTTACACCATTGATAAATATCTCATGAAAGTCTCCTTTACACCTGATAGTGTAACTATTCCACCCGGTCTCTGAAAGAATATGCTTTAAAGTTTCTAAATCACCTCCCACCAGCTTTCCGCGTCTGTGTTCATCATAAATATCTCCCCAATATCCAGTCCCAATATCAGCTTGATATCCAACCATATTTTTGTCAATTATATTTGATCGGTATTGTATTCCACTATTTATTAAACCTGTGCCAGCATCTCCGGTCAGTCTGAAAAGACACCTAAATTCAAAATCACCGTAAATTTCCTCTGTATATAAGTAATTGTTCTCCTCTATTTTCCTAACACCATCTCCACCTACAATTATACCCTTTTCAACTTTCCAAAGATCTTTAGAACTTGAAGGATGAACATTCCAGCCATTCAAAGAATTGTTGTTGAAAATGGAAATAGTATTCTTAAAGTGTTGTCCAGAAACGTTCAATAAGCTACATGTGAATACTATGATAAAGATTAATATGATTCTGTAATGAAGCTTTTTTATTGAGTTCATCATTTTGTTATTTTGAGTTTTTGCTATCAGTAAAATTAACAGATGGACTTTATCAGAACTACCTGAATTTCACCAATTCTTAATACTAATTTTGCCTTTTGAATTTTTTTGAAACCTAAATTGTGGTTTTTTAACAAAAACATTCTTAAAAACTTGGTAATTAAACAGTGGATCTTTTAAATTTTTATCCAATTTTCACATCCTGAAACTCCCTTTAGATTTTTAAAATACAATCATTTTATTGCAAAAAAATATCCGAAGGTCAAATTTTTTTTCCTAACCTTTTCGTGTTGAGATTCCGGACAACAATTACTTTTAAAATCAGATTTTTGATTTATTGTTGGTTTTGATATTATACAAATGAATGCCCAAATGATAGCTGAAAGATTAATATTGAAATCGGTCCAAACTTATAAAAAAATATACCGCCTTGTTTCTAGAAAGCTTTCTTCTCTTCTTTGAGTAAAGGGATATTTTAAAAAATGGATTAAGAAATTTTTTCTTTTACTGCTATACCAAAACCACCCTCAGACTCTTCGCCCCATGTGCCCCGATTACCAAAGACTGCTCTATATCCGCTGTCTTTGAAGGGCCGGCTATAAAAAGACCGAAACCGGAATGGGTCAGCCCTATCTTTTTATAGGCTTCGTGCATATTGGCAAGCAGGGATTTTTTTTCCAATACTATTACCAGATGTTCGGTGATAAATGGCAAGGCCCTCAAACCCATGTTTTCATCTGCCAACCAAATGGCCCCGTTCTCAGCTACCCCAAACTGACCTTCAACAATGGCCAAATCCAAACCTTTCAATTGATGTGGATCAGCAGGTAAGTCGGTATTGGAGAATTCTTCAAAAGGGGCAGCTAAGGAGAGTATTTTATTGAAGTTGTTTTGTGCAATGATATCGGCCAATTCTCCTTCGCCCACTATCTCTCCTTTATTGGCCTGAATGGATTGGGTGAACAATTTAATCAGGTCTCCTTCCAAAGAAAAAGCGGGGATTTCCGGCAGTGATCTTTTCTCCCTTGGTATAGTTTTGATTTTGGATAATATTTGCTCCCTGCTGTTCATTTTCGATTTTTCTTGTACCATTCTTTGAAGGTTTCTTTGGGCAATTCAGGCAGATCCCGCTGTTTTCCCCATGTATTTAAACCTGAGTAGGTGATATTGTCGGGAAGAAATTTCAAAGCCCCCCGCATCATGCCGGCACTGATTTTATAGGCAAAAGGTACTGCAAAAATCCCATTGGCAATACTCATGGAAATACTCTTGGCATTGATACCTTGTGCTTTGGTGATTTCCTGCCGCCATTCGTAAAGCTGTTCATGGATATTGATCTTGACCGGGCAGACATCAGAACAGGAACCGCACAGAGTGGAAGCGAAAGGCAAAGAACTGTGCTTTTGTAAATCGATTCCGGGGGAAAGTATAGAGCCGATTGGGCCTGGAACAGTACTTCCGTAACTGAACCCCCCACTTCGCCTGTAGATCGGGCAGGTGTTCATACAGGCTCCGCAACGGATGCATTTAAGTGAATTTCTGAATTTTTCACGGCCCAATTGTTCGGTGCGTCCGTTGTCCACCAAGACGATATGGATTTCTTTTCCCGGAGAAGGACTCCTGAAATGGGAATTGTAATTGGTGACGGATTGACCTGTCGCAGAACGGGCCAATAACCTGAGGAATACCCCCAGATGTTCCCTTTTGGGGATGATTTTTTCTATTCCCATACAGGCAATATGGACATCTGCCAAGTGCACACCCATATCGGCATTGCCTTCATTGGTGCAGACTACAAACTCACCAGTTTCGGCCACTCCAAAATTCACTCCGGTAATAGCTACTTTGGCGGCCAAAAACTTTTCCCTCAGATGCTTCCTTGCTGCCTGTGTCAGGTAATAGGGGTCATCATTGCCTTTTTCAGTAAGGAGTTTTTCATGGAAAATATCCGAAATGGCCATTTTTTTCAAGTGGATGGCTGGCAACACGATATGACTGGGGGGTTGGTTGAGAAACTGGACTATCCTTTCTCCCAAATCAGTATCCACTACCTCGATACCGTTTTTTTCCAAAAAGGGATTAAGATGACATTCCTCTGTGAGAATGGATTTGCTTTTGACAATGGCTTTGCATTGATTTTGCTGCAGGATGTCCAAAACAATTTGATTGTGTTCTTCGGCATCCTTCGCCCAATGTACGTGGATGTTATTTGCTATTGCTTTTTTTTCAAGCTCAACCAGGTAGGTTTCCAAATTGGCCAGCACATTGTCCTTGATCTGGGAGGCCAGTTCTCTGAGTGCTTCCCATTCTGGCACGGATTTACTGATTTTATCCCGCTTGTCCCGGACAAACCAAAGGGTATCATCATGCCATTTGGCATTGGCAGCATCCTTCAAAAATTCCGCGGCTTCCTGTGGGTGGTTCATGAGATGGCTTCGTTTAGTATTTCTGCAATGTGTTTAAATTGGATATTTTGGTTGTTTCTTGAAGCAATTCCCTGCAGGTGCATGATGCAGGACATGTCACCACCGGTCAATATTTCCACACCATTGCTGATATGGTCAACCAGTCTGTCTTTGCCCATTTGAATGGAAAGGGCCTCCTCTGTCACAGCAAAAGTCCCCCCAAAGCCACAACATTCATCTTTTCTTGTCAACTCCACCCATTCCAAGCCTTCAAGCTGCTGCAGGAGTTGCCGGGCTTTGTTGAATGGGGTTTCATGCAGTTCGCTTGCAGCCGCCAATCTCAGTCCTCGCTGTCCATGGCAGGAAGCATGGTAGCCAATCTTATGGGGATAAATTCCCCGGATAGAGTCGATCTTTAAAATATCGGTGATAAATTCCGTCAACTCGTAGATTTTGTGTTGTGTAGCGTACTGTTCAGATTCCAAACAGGGAATGGATGGTGAATGATCTTTCACATGCAGTACGCAGGAACCCGATGGGGCCACTATATAATCAAAGTCTTTAAATGTATTTAAAAAGTTTTTGGTTGTGCCAACCGTGTCTCTTTCATATCCCGCGTTGGACATGGGCTGTCCACAACAGGTTTGCGCCAAGGGATAGGTTACCTGACAGCCCAACTTTTCCAAGAGTTCCAGTGTAGCAATGGCTACCTTGGGGTAGAATAGGTCGACGTAGCATGGGATAAATAGGGCGATATTTGAATAGGATTTGTGCATATGAAATTTTGAAAATTCTATTGTATGACAATTGAATTCAAGAAAATGAGATTTCTAAATTTAATAGTCCTTTAAAATCGTGCATAATTTTCAAAACGACTTTTTATTCCTAATTCCATATTTCACCATCTGGAAAACTGAAATTTTTCAGGGTTTCTTCCTTCATAGATATACTATATCCCGGGTTCAATGGAGGCATATATGACCCATTTTTTATAATAACCGGATCATTGAAGTGTTCATGCAGGTTATCAACATATTCTATAATTCTATTTTCCTTGGTACCACTTATAGCAATATAATCAATCATAGATAGATGTTGCACATGTTCACATAGCCCAACTCCTCCTGCATGTGGACAAACTGGAATGTTAAATTTTGCGGCCATTAATAAAACACTCAAAACTTCATTTACCCCACCAAGTCTACAACTATCAATTTGGCAAATCCCAATAGAATTTGCTTGAAGAAACTGCTTGAACATTACCCTGTTATGACAATGTTCTCCTGTAGCTACTAATATTGGATATACGGCTTTTGCAATTTTTGCATGACCTAAAATATCATCTGGGCTGGTTGGTTCTTCAATCCAATAAGGATTGAATCGTGACAACTCTTTCATATTGTGAATTGCTTCATCTACTTCCCATTTTTGGTTGGCGTCCATCATCAAGTGAACGTTAGGCCCTAACTCTTCTCTAATTATATTTGCCCTTCGGATATCATCAAAAATATCGCTGCCCACTTTAATTTTTAAATGGTTAAACCCCGTTTCTTTTGCCTCTCTGCAAAGAGATCTCATTTTATCATCCGAATAGCCCAACCAACCTGCAGATGTTGTATAAGCAGGATAACCTTCTTCAAACAATTTATCTATCCTACTTTGTTTTGAATTTTCCAGTTTCTTAAGATGGATTAGGGCTTCTTCAGCAGTAATTACATCAGTTATATAAGTAAAGTCTATACACCTAACAAGCTCTTCCGGAGTCATATCAGATAATAATCTCCAAAGGGGTTTGGATTCTTTTTTAGCGTATAAATCCCAAACTGCATTGACAATTGCAGCAGTTGCTAAATGAATAACACCTTTTTCAGGTCCTAACCAACGAAATTGGCTATCTCCAGAAATCATTTTCCAAAATGCGCCCATATCATAGGTGAAAGATTCCAATGATTTGCCAATTACTAAAGTAGATAATGACTTAATTGCAGCTACACACAATTCATTACCTCTGCCAATGGTGAAACATAGTCCATGGCCTTCCAGATTTTGAGGATGATTTGTCTTTAAGATAACATATGCTGCTGAATAATCAGGATCTGGGTTCATGGCATCGGATCCGTCAAAAGTCTTACTTGTTGGAAAACGGATATCTTTTACCAATACATCCGTTATAATTGTAGTTGTCATAGATTAAATAATAATTTGATAAGCCAAAAGTAACTTAAGGCCACTGTTTGTACTACAATAAAAACAACTAAAATCAGTATTATTTTTGCAATCTTCATCATATAGATTGAAAAGCAGATTTTTTTTAAGCATTTATTTGGGTCGCTCTATCAGTTTATTTAATTGGCCAATAATGATTTTGGGTTCAATTTTTACTTTTGTTGTGTCTTTTTGTAATATCATTAACTTATTAAATCTGTAATTCTATTAAATTAAGAAAGTCCATCCTTTATAATGGAAAGGTTATACCTGGCAGAATCTTTACCCTAGAATATAAAAATCAATACAACTCAAAAAAGCTACAAATAACCCAAACAAAACGAATCTGAAACCAGCATTTTTCATGGGTGGGGTTGTTCCTGACCGAAACCAACATAGACATGCCAATCGGAATTTAGGTTATTGGCAGTAGGAGGTACGAAATGGTTTTGGATGATATGTCTTTCAATTGAATATTCCTGCTGTTGACTCGATTACTTTCGCCAAACCGCACATGGTTAAAAATGAGAACATAATATATAAAATTTAATTTGAAACTACTCAATACGGCAGTTAAATCTGGTCTCAGGCGAGATGCTCTAGCTCCAATACCAAAAAAATTATTGAAGGGAAAATGGTGTTTCAATGAAAATTGATTGGTCAATGATTGGTCAAGATACCGGATACCTACAGCTCTAATGTGCATTGCATGCCTTAGAGTGTAAACTCTTGCTGAGGTTTAATGTTGGAAAAGGTATGGTTATGATAAAGTATCAATCTGTTCTAGGGAAGTTTAAACTAAATTTAACTCCTCCTACTTCTCCACCAACAACGGCTCTACCATTTGAAATATTCTATCATTCAGTTTGACCATCTCTTCATCTACCATTTCTATCTTTTCAGATAATTCATCCAGAAGCTCCTGAAGCTGAGGCTGACCACTTTTTGCCTCTTCTGTCCGTTTTAGAAAAGTATCATATTCATTTTTCATTTTGAGTTTTAGGATACCTTCGATGTCAGATTCATTTAATATGCCCGCTTCTTTTAATTTTGAATAGACAGACTGAAGATTGGGGAATTCAGAAAGGATATCTTTCTCAATCTTTGAAGCATCAGACTCTGAAATTTCAATTTTCCTTTTGATGATTTCCTGTTCAAACTCTACTCTTTGATTTTTAAGTTTCTCCAGTTCTGATTTACATTTTTGGTATTTCATAAAGTGGGATTCTGCATAATCAAATTGAAGCGGGTGAAGCAGTTTGAGGACTTTCATAACTTCTTCATCACTGTATCCAATAGCCTGTATTTTTTTGTATCTCGTTTTAAGGTCCTGATCCAGGAAGTGGTGAAAACTGATTTCAAAATTTTCCTTATACTGCTTTTCTGGGTCTGCTTCTTCTATCCCCGGATCAAGGATCAGTTCCAGGTTATCATCCTCATCTTCTATTACCCACTCTCTCCTGCCATTTCCAAAGCCAAGAGTTTCACTATCCATTACATCGACAGCATAACCTCTGAAATAGTAATCCCAGTCCCATTCATGGTTGAAAATTCCATTTTCAAGTTGGTTCCCCACATTATCCAGAATGATCCCGTACCCTTTGGATGCATGCGTCCTTGTACACCTGCCTATCTGTTGCAGGTATTTGGACAGTGATTTTGTAGGTCTTGCCAGTTGTACAAACTCTATGTCAGGGCAATCAAATCCCTCGGAAAAAATGTCAACATTACAGAGTACTTTGATATGCCCTTTGATGAATCTGGATATAATTTCTTTTCGGATTTCAGGTGGTGTATCACCGTCAATGTGCTCAGCAGGAATCCCTGCATTACTATATGCTTCCTTGACAAACTTGCTGTGCTTCTTTGTCACGCAATAGACCAACCCTTTTTTCCCTTCTGCCAATTCCTGGTAAGTCCTCACCAATATATTTCTGCTTTTCTCTGTATCCAGAAATTCCTCAAGGTCACTTTCTTTGTAATCCCCACCTTTCATGCCCACAAGGGAAAGAAATTTCCGCTTCTCTTTCACGGCATAATATTTTATAGGTGCCAAAAATCCATCCTCTGTAAATTGACTGATAGAAGGTGTGGTGATCAATGCATCAAACAAATCCGTGAAGCCCTCCCCTGTTAACCTGTAAGGTGTTGCTGTCACTCCCAGGAAATAGGCTTCAGGAAACCTCTTCCAAAGCTCAAGGTAGGTTTCTGCTTTGGCATGATGGGCTTCATCTATGATTACAAGAGAAGGGATTCTTGTAAGCTCTCTGTTTTTCAATGTCTGGATTGAGGCAATCTGTATGGGGATTTTAGGCTCTTCTTCGTATCCGTTTTTGATGATCCCTGCTTTCAGTCCAAAATTCTTGGTAAGGGTGTCTCTGATCTGAAGGATAAGTTCCTCTCTGTGCGCCACCAACAAGACCCGTCTAATGTCATCTTTATGGGAAGCAATATGAAACTCCCTGACCATGGAGCAAAACAATCTTGTCTTTCCGGTACCCGTTGGCATTTGAAGCAAGACGCTCTTCAAACCTTTTTTCCATTTATCGTATATTTCTACTTTGGCTTTGATCTGGTATTGCCTAAGATCGGTGTTGATGTAATAGGGTACGATTGCTTTTCCTAAGTCTACAAATCCGTTAATATCAAATTCAAGTAAGTTGTTGTGGTTGAAAATCTTTTTGATGGGCAAAGCAATTATTTTACCCATATCCGACTCCACAAAGGGGTAACTGTAATCAGGTCCATTGGGAATAGTATGGTTATCACCTGTGAGTCCTTTAAGTCTGATTTCATCTTTGGTGATGCTAGAGACCTTGAAATTTCTTGTCTGACCTTCCCTATAGAGATAATCCATGGCCCATTCAGCCTTGATTGTTTTATTATCTGAATTTAGCTCACTTACAAATAATGAAATCTTTGTGTTTTCAGGAACATCAAACTTCTTGGTAGTCCAATAGTGATTCCCGTTTAGGTGCTCTACCCTTGTCGAATTTTGGGAGTGTTTTCTTACGGTAAAAGTCTGGTGGCCTAACATCAGTATATTTTTAATAATCTTTATCTCTATGGTTTAAAATAAAAAAGTTATTTCTAAGATAAAATGAAATGTGGAATTCTCCCCTCCGAATTCCTAAAATAAATCCATCAAGTAGTAAAAATACCCTGTTCACGGTATTTTTTGAAAAATGGTATTTTTATATGTTTGTGAAATTCCAAAGAAAATTCTAAGATATAAATGACTTAAGTAAATATGGCTTTATTTAAGTTGATTCTTGAAATCAGTTTTTGAACCTGGAGAATAGTTAGAACCATTAAGTAATTTTTATTCATCAACAATTTAAAAAATAATCATATGAAATTATCAAGCACGTTACTAATGTTAATTCTAGTTTCAACAATATCGTATGGTCAAAGTCCCATCTTAACCATTGAAGAATTTAAAGATAAAAAATTATGGATTATTGACGTCAAATCAAGCCTAGATACATTAAAGATAAATTCATATGATCCTAATGATAATGATACAATTGTGTCCCATAATATTATTCTAAAGAGAAATGAAGGATTGGGTGTTTGGACAACTTCTTGTTTTTCCCATTTTTCTGTTATAACTGTTCCCATAAAAGTTAGACCATCATTTAGCGATGTACCACAAAGTGCTTTTTCAGGTCTGACAAATGCAGGTGTTAATTTTGGGGTTTATAATAAAAGATTGGATAGGTATTTTGTAAATGATAAAAAATCCTCACATTTTTTCAGTGCAGGATTTATCTTTGGGCCTTCAATTGAAACACTTACCCCACTCAATACCAACAATAAAGTCAAGATTGAAAACAAGCAACTTTTTATTTTTACCGGAATAAGTTTGACTTATTCCTACAATGATATAGCATTCACCTTAATCCCCGCAGGTTTTGATTTTGCGACCACGAAAGAAGGTCGAGAATATATATATAACAAAAAATTGTGGTGGGGTTTTGGAATCGGTTTAAAGACCTCCCTACTTGGACATTTATGAATACGAAAAATTACCTTCAATACTGAAACCAGCTGATATACTGAGTTTCTCTTCAAAAATGCATGGATTCTCAATGAGTAAAGTAGCTGATTTTCACCAAATTTATATTATGAAGAATAGCAATGAGTTTTTTCAAAAGAACCAATGATCGAACAAGAACACAACATCAAAATTTACCAGATTGATCAAAACTTTTTTGAGTTGAGAAGTTTGAGTTCCATAGAAGCAAAAATCGATTTTATTATAGATTATCATAAGCAAAACGCCCAAAACCCTGTAAGTTCAGATGAGAACTTAACATCCCTCACTCTAGACGAAATCACCTATAGACTCTATGTTTACAATGAAGAAGAAGCCATTTCTCCTTGGAAGAGTTTCTTACCTGAAGAATTGACGGGTGAAAAACCATTTACAGTTCAAATCACATCATTTGTTCTTTTTGCAGAATTAGAGAATAAACTTTTTTGTACAATCGGAGGTAAAGGGATTGCGGCTATTAAAAGATTTATCAATCATTCATTTGGACTGGAGATTTATGAAAAGTTTGCTGAACCGGAGAACGATATTGTTTATTCTATTTCTTCCAGATCCTTAACGGGGAATTTAACTGCGCAACTATCAACCTTCAAGGAACAGCAAAGATTGGTTGATTCCCTAAGTTTGGGTAGAATTCCGGATAAAATCCTCATGGTTCTTAGAAAAGAAGTTCTGGATTCGGTTTTTGATTTTGTTGCCTACGCTGAAGAAGAAAAAGTTTTTATTGAAATAGGGAATTCATTCTGGCTCAAAAAGAAGTTTTCTTTCAGTGAAACCCACTTACTTTTGGAATGCATCAATGCACTTCAAAATGCCACTGTCAGAATACCTTTGAGTCGATTTGAAAAGGTAAAAGATTGGAAATTATGTGAAGAAACACTAATACCACAATTGAGTGAGCAAATATTGAATGATGCAGTAAGGTTAAGCCAAGGATCTGCCGCGTTGCTGGATTTTGATTTTATACATCCTCAGAAACTAATTAAGTTTTATGAGAGTGATACTTTTCAAGCTTTTTATAAGAACCATAAAACCCCATTTGTAACAGTTACCGATAAAGGTTTGATCTATGAAGAAGTTCTGAAAAAGATCAGGTTTGATCATGGAGACCTTAATCAATTTGAGTTTAATACAATTTTATGGGGGATTCAAATTAGAGGATTCAAGGGCGGGATTGAAGAAACCAAATCAACTTTCATTTCCCACCTCACCTGTGAAATTGAGTATGTTGGAAAATACTATTTCTACCTTGATAACAAATGGTATCTGGCAAAAGGTGATTTTATTGAGTCTATAAATAGAGAATGCCAAGGAATCCTCAAGACAAAGCTATGGGAAAATAATCCATTGTCTTTGTCATGGAATTTACAAAATGAGACTGAAGGTCAATATAATTTGAAGTATTTGGAAGAAGATAACTTTTTAGTTTTGGACAAAATGTTGGGTCAAAATATAGAGTTATGTGATTTACTTTATGTAACAGAAACTACTGTCTTCTTAATTCATGTAAAAGATGGATTTGATGCGAAAATCAGGGACGTTGAAAATCAGATTCTTATATCAGCGAATAGACTCTCGAATGATCTTAAAACCCATAAGAATTTTATTAAAGAAGTTTATCAAAGGTTCAATGATAGTGAGAACAATACAAGAAGTTTGTCAGAAGAGACATTTCTATCCTATTTTAATAGAAATCTTGAATACGTAATGGCATTCTGTCCTATAAGGAGAAATTCAAATGTTGTCGAAAACATTAAAAATTTTGAATCAAACATTGCAAAATTTTGCGTGATTAGTGCTTCAAAAGAAATGAATACCAATAGTTATCCATTAAAATTTGTTGAAATAAATAGAGAATAGGTACTACTAAGGAATGATAAACCAAGAAGATACAATCAGGGGATTTTATAATCCAAATTTTTTTTCTGTCTACTTTGATGGCAAATTTTATGAAGATATTAGTAAAATGCAACCTTTAGATCTTGGTACGTTTGCACATGAATACCTTCATTTTCTTCAAAACCTAACTACACTTTATGGTTTAAAACATGGAATTTTCTATTACCAATTCCTTTTTGAAACAAAGGATTATTTTTCAAAATCTTCATCAATTTCAATACCACTAAAATTAGATTTTTTATCCGAACGACTTAAGAAAGGAAAACAGCAATTTGACTTCTACGATGGAACAAAAATATCAGAGAATGTGAAATATGAAAATTATGATGTTAAAGTAGTTTCACGAAACCTACTTGGTGATCTTCACTCAATTGTAGAAATCGAGTTTATAAATAATGATCATAAGCCAAAGTCAATCGTTTTTGGTGGAATATGTGTAAAAGAGAGTATGGCTAGAATGTTTCAATTAGAGTTTGATAGTGCTGCCGAGGCATTTAATATACCATATGATACAGCAGATTTAATTGTAAGTAAGATCAATCCATGTTTAATCAATGAAAGGCAAAAAATTTTTGTATACCTGTACCTTTCTTTGTTCAGTAACAATCCGGGTTTAACCTTCTACAAGTTAATTTTAGATTCAAAAAAAGATTTTTATTTGAGCGCCAGAGAGATATATAGAAATTTTTTTAAAACCACTTCAGTCACTGGAAAATTAAAGAAAGATGTACCCCTTAAAGAATATTTCAAGGAAGTTCTTAAAGAATTTAGGCTTCTTTTGGATTTGCACTCAACTGGGAAAATTGATCATTTCAATAAACTTTTTGAAAACATTGACTGTATGTTTTCATCTGAGGGGATTACATTTCTTGAAATCCTTATTAATCAAGAAATTGGTAATATTGAAAAGCTTCAATTTCTTATAAATCAATTTGGTATACCTTCTATTAGAACAAGTGATGGGTGTTTACACTTTTCTGGGGAAGGGGAAAATCCTGCAATAGAATTTGTAGACTTTATGGCACAACATGTTGTAATAGAGCGATTATTTAAATCCAAAGTAGATAGAAAAGTCTGTTCGATGTTCGCCATTTGTATTGAAGAAAACGATCTAGTTGATGAATGCTGTGATGAACAACAATGGAAAAGGACTGTTCCCTGTCCATTCAAAGTGATTAGTGATAGTTGGGGATTAAATGCAAAGATAATTGACGATTAATCTTTCCCCGACCATTCCTGTCACTAACCATCCCCTATTTCCCATATTTTACTATCTTGCTTAATAAACAGTTTTTCGCCTAACTGTTTTAGTTCAATTATTTAAAAAGGGCCGAGTAGAAAAAGCTTATGGCCTAAATTTCAGCTTATTGAAGCTTTTGATGCTTCCATGGAGAAAAGTGATGGAAAATGTGAGTAATACCAAATGAAGAAAAAAAATAAAAAAAAGACTGTTCATGTCCATAGGACCATCATGTTTCAGGAACTGGAAAAGGTAATGGACTTTGCCCTTGAGACAGATGAATATACCAAAGCAATGGAGTCCAATGTATTTGGCAAAAAGTCGGCGGATGGGATCAAACAGACTTCCAATTTTTTGTTGAGGATTTACACCTTTGATCCTGAAGCTTCCAATTTTAAGGCCTTCAAATATTTCTGGAATATCAGTGATCAGTCAGAAAAGCCACTATTGGTTTTTCTTTTCGCCTTTGGTCAGGATTACCTCCTATTTGAAAGCGCTGATGTAATCAGTCAAACTCCCCTTGGTGATAAAGTCTCAGTCGAGGCATTCAAAGAGAATCTGGAGAAATTTTACCCCAATAAGTATTCAGCGGTTACCTCCCACTCCATCGGTAAAAACCTCGCCAGCTCCTGGAAACAGGCTGGATATATCGAAGGCAAAACCAAAAACATCCGGGTCCAACCTAACATTACTTACAAAGTGGCAGCTTTCGCTTTTCTGTTGGCATTCCTGCAGGGTGACCGGGGGGAGTATATTATGAACAATCCTATAGTCAAATCGCTGTGTCTGGGAGAAAGCAGTCTCAGAGAACTGGCCATAGAAGCTGCTAAGCAGGACTTGCTGCAATATCAATATGGGGGAAGTGTGACTTCATTTGCTTTTCCACAACTATTGTCCAAATTGAATATCAAAGAATAAATCATGATAGCCAAAATAGATCAACTGATACAGGAATTCGATAAGGTGGTCAATGAACCTTTTAACGCTACGCTTTCGGGACAGGAAAGAATCTGGTTTCTGGTGTATGATCCTGCCGAGCAGCGGAAAGTAAGTCTTCGGATGGGGGAATTTGAAACATCCACGCTAAGAGCAGGTAAAAAGTGGCAGGCCATTTCCTTGAAAGATTGCTTTCCGGAGTGGATGAGCAATCATGACTACCGGGATGCGTATTTTACCAACCCAGAATATATAGTGGATCAGTTGGAGGCGGAGTTCATTCCTTTTGCCATCCAATTCCTGAAGAAGAAACTGGAATCCATTGAGCAGGATTCTGATACGCTGATAGCCATACTGGATGTATCTTCCTTATTTGGATTTGCCAGGCTATCAGAAATCCTCAAAAACTGTGACAGAGACTTCAAGGGCAGGCTATTGATATTCTTTCCAGGTGAATTTGAAAACAACCAATATAGATTACTGGATGCCAGAGACGGATGGGATTATCTGGCAAGGCCCATAACCATTTAACGATTATTTAAGATGAAGAATAAAGACCTTTTTAATTTAAACCCCACAGAGATCAACATCAAAAACGATGGGGTGGCCAAAATCAAAACATTGCTGGAATCTGATGATCTGGCAATAGCTGAATATGAGTTGAAAACCTTTGTTTGCGAAGGGGAATACCATGATGGCTTGAAAAAGATTTTTGAGACTTACTTATCGAATTTCGAAAAGAAAGATATCAACATTCCTGCCTTTTGGGTTTCAGGTTTCTTTGGTTCGGGTAAGTCGCATTTGGTCAAAATGGCAAGTTATCTATGGGATGATTTTGAATTTCCAAACGGAGCTACTGCCAGGACCATCAAGCCACTTCCTACCGAAATCAAAGACCTCCTTACTGAGATTGACAGAAAGCAGAAAATCTATGGTAAGCTTTCCATTTCAGGTACTTTGAGGGATTTTCCTTCCAAAGACATCAGCTATTCCTTTTTGCAGATCATGCTCAGTGCATTGGAATTGCCTCAGCAGTACCATCATTTCAAATTTGTTCATTGGACGATTGAGGAAGGTATCCATGACGAACTCAAACATAAAATCGAATCACAGGGCAGGGTTTTTAGAAAAGAAGTTGAAAACCTTTTTGTATCTACACCATTAGCCAAAGCCATTTTAGAAATCAAACCTGATTTTGCAAGTTCGGAAGCACAGGTGAGGGAAATATTCAGAGCTCAATATCCAAGAGTAGAATCGATCTCAAGAGAGAATTTTATAAGAACCATCAGAGAAGAAATCCTTCCGCTGAAATACGGTGACAAAATCCCATGTACATTGATTGTGCTGGATGAGGTTCAGCAGTTTATTGGAACCGATGGTGATCTGGCCAATGCTGTCCAGTTTTTGGCAGAAGATTTATGCTCAAGATTTGATAATAAATTCCTGTTTGTCGGGACAGGACAGAATGCCCTTCAGGACACGCCTACCCTTCAAAAACTGATGGCCAGATTTAGGGTGCCAATTCAACTGACAGATACGGATATTCAAAAAGTAATCCGCAAAACCATTCTGGAGAAAAAGCCTTCTGCTGTCTCAGAAATCAAAAAGAAACTGGAAGAATCCCTGGGTGAGGTTTCGAGAAACCTCTCAGGAACAGATTTTGGCTACGACAGTGATGACAAGGATGTTTTGGTAGCAGATTATCCTATACTTCCATCAACAAGGAAGTTTTGGAACAGGTTATTGAAAGTGATTGATACAGCAGGTACTACCGGTATGCTGAGAAATCAGCTCCGGATTATTGATGAAAGCTTAAAACATGTTGCCGATGAGGAGGTGGGTAAAATCGTACCTGCTGACTTTATATTCAATCAAAACCAGACCCAACTGATCCAATCAGGACTATTACTCTCGGATACCAACAACCTGATCCAAAGCAAAAAATCACAAGACGGAGATGGACTCCTGGAAGGAAGAATTCTGAGTGCTGTTTTCCTTATAGAGAAGCTGACCAACGAAATCAAAGACACTGGTTTGAAAGCCAATGACTCACACATTACCGAGCTATTGATTGATGATCTGAATTCCAATTCTGATGGATTCAGAAACAAAGTCAAGGAATTGATCCAGAAATTGGTGGAAGAAAAATTCCTGATGCCCATCGAAGATGAGTACAGACTTCAGACCAAGGCCGGTGCCAATTGGGAACAGGAGTTCAGAAAGCACCATATCAAGATTTCCAATTCCGGGGAAGACCAGATCCATAACCTCCGAAAAGAAAAAATCCTGGCCTATTTCAAAGATAAAACCAAGTCCATCATTATTTCACATGGTGTTTCTAAGGCAGCACGGAACTTTGAACTTTGGGATAAGGAATCCATGCCAAATCGGGAGGAAAAGCTTCACCTCTGGATCAAAGATGGCTGGTACACCAACGAGTCCACGCTGATGTCTGAAATCAGGGCGCAGGGAAATGATACTCCCCTCGCCTATGCCTATGTGGCCAAGCAAAGAGATCCTGAACTCAGAGCAGCCATTGTCAATTTCCTAGCAGCCAAGCAGACTTTGGACTTTATGGGCATTCCCAATACCATTGAAGGTCAGCAGGTAATGCGGAGTATGGAAACGCGGAAAGGAATGGCACTGAACAATATACAGGAACTAATAGAAAAAATCTGCAGGGAATCCACCATCCTTTTGGCCGGTGGCAGCAAAGCTGATGTCGGGGCTATACGAGAAAATATAGAAAGTGCGCTACATGCCATAGCTGACAGGCAGTTTCCCGAATTCAAAAACAAAGCAGATCATGCCAATTGGGGCAGGGCTTTGACAAAAGCCATTGCAGGAAGTCCTGATGCCTTGGAAGCGATTGGGTATAAAGGCGAACCGGTGAACCATCCTGTGGCTTTGGGAATCCTGAACTTTATCGGTAATCAATCCAAGACGGGTAGGGAAATCCGTAATCATTTCAGCATTGCGCCTTATGGATGGAGTCAGGATGCGATTGATACCATTTTGGTAAGCTTAAAAAGGACTGAGCATATATCTTCTAGTGAAAGTGACCTCAAAACAGGTACGATCAATCAGGCCACCTTTAAAAAGGAAATCCATACCCTTACGGCAACACAAAAAATCTCTATAAGGCGACTCTTGCAGGAGGCAGGAATCAACTGCCCACCAAATCAGGATATTTTCCCATATTCCAATGAGTTCTTGGATAAGTTGAAAGTTCTTGCAGAGCACATTTCGGGAGAAGCACCCAAGCCGGAAAGAATCAACACCAACTTTATCAAGGATATTTCCAACAAAGAAGGTAACGAACGCCTATTGGATATGCTCAACCATAAAGATGAACTAAGTGAAAAATACAAAGATTGGACCAAGAAGGAGGAGATTCTTAGGGATAGAGAACCGGACTGGGAAAACTTGAACGATCTTAAAAAACTTTGTCCCGATAGCCCTGACTTCGGGATGATTGTCACCGAAATCGATGCGATCAGGGACAACAGGTTATTGTTTCAAGAACCTGACCCTATACAACCTATCCTGACCCAATTGACCGAAAAGCTTGGCAATAAACTGAACGAGGTGGTAGAAAAATACCTGAATCAGCGTCAGGAAAGAATGATTGTCCTTCAGGAAAATGAATACTTCAAAAAACTTTTACCTGAACAAAAGAATAGCATTCTGATGAAAAATCAGCTCCTGACCAAATATGAGATCAGGATTCATGATGCTTATAACCTTGCCTTTCAATTGCAGAAAATTTCCCTGGACAATTGGAAAACCAAAATTTCCGCCTTACAGGGACAGTTCGATGCAGCTTTAAATGAGGCCATTGAATTATCTGCCCCGAAAGCGACAAGTTTTCACCTGCCCAAGCGTACGATCAATAATCAGGCTGAATTGGAACAGTATATCACTGATTTGAAATCAGAGCTTGAAAATCTTTTAGCAAATTCCTCATCTATTATCTTGAAATAATGTCCGTACTCTCCTCTTCCCAAAGAAGCACCTTAGAAAAAGCAGTCAGTAAAGCAAGAGAAAGTGCCCAAAAAGGTTCTGATAATGCCCTGAGAAGCTTGGCAGTGGATCAGACAGAACCTTTTGGCCATATGAGTCCTGAGCAGCGAAACCTCAGAAACAGACTGCGTCAAAAAGGAAGATTATTGGGAGATATCCAGGATCAGTCGGGTGGACAAACGATCCATAAGCTTTCTTATGAACTGGCCTACGAGACCTGGCACAAGATGCTTTTCGCCAAGTTTCTGGAAGTCAACAACCTGCTGATGCATCCTGATGGCGTAGCGGTCACCTTGATGGACTGTGAGGAATTGGCAGCAGAAGAAGGCCATGCCAACAAATGGGAAACAGCCATGCACTATGCCTCCCTGATGCTACCGGCAATTTTCAGACCCTCCGATCCTGTGATGCAGGTACACTTCGCCAGCAATGACCGCATAGAACTGGAAGAAATCATATCAGCTTTAGAAGACAACACTTTCCAAGCAGATGATGCCTTGGGATGGGTCTATCAGTACTGGCAAAGTGAGGAAAAAGATAGAATCAATAAATCCGGAGATAAAATCGATGGAGAAAAGCTCCCTGCGGTCACCCAACTCTTTACGGAACAGTATATGGTGGACTTTCTGATCGACAATACCTTGGGTGCTTGGTGGGTCAGTAGAAATCCTGGAGTGGAACCTCCTGTCAAGTTTGAATACCTGAGGTATTTGGAAGATGGCTCTCCTGCAGCAGGGAAGTTTGAAGGCTGGCCGGATAAGACCGCAGAAGTCACTTCCTTGGATCCCTGCATGGGTTCGGGACACTTTGTAGTTTCTCTGTTTCCCATCTTCGCCAAGCTGAGGATGCATGAAGAAGGTCTCAGTAAAGAAGAGGCTACAGACAGCGTAATTCGTGAAAACCTACATGGACTGGAGATTGACCCTCGCTGTACGCAGATTGCGGCCTTTAACCTGGCCCTGACTGCTTGGAAATTCTGTGGTCATTTTAAAGAACTTCCTGAAATGAATTTGGCCTGTAGCGGTATTGCTCCTAAAGGTAAGGAAGAAGACTGGGTTAAATTGGTTGGGAAAGTAAACCGAGATGACCAATTAAGAATGGAAAATGGCATGCGTCAATTGTATAGGCATTTCCAACTTGCCCCAGAACTTGGTTCATTATTAGACCCGATGACAATAGAAGCTGATGCTTTCACAGCAAGTTTTGATCTTTTACAACCTGTTTTGGAAAGGGCATTTCATTCGGAATTTCAGGGTGAACAACTTGAACGGGGGGTTATGGCTGCTGGAATGGCCAAAGCAGGTTTAATTTTATCAAATAAATATAAGCTAATAATAACTAATGTTCCATATTTAGGATTCAAAAAGCAAGGAGATTTACTAAAAGAATTTTTTGAAAAAGAATATGCTGATAGTAAAATGGATCTATCAACTGTATTCATTGAAAGGTCGATCAAAATCTGTTCAAAAAATGGACTATTTGCCACCGTCAGCCCTCAAAACTGGTTGTTTTTAGGAATGTATGAAAAATTTAGAAAAGAAATTTTAAAAAGAAAAAGTATAAGTTCACTAGTTTTTCTTGGTCCAGGGGCCTTTTCTCAAATTACTGGAGAGGTTGTTAAGCCAGTTCTAATTTCAATTTTTAATCAAGTGATGATTGAAAACCATAAGTTTATAGCACTTGATATTTCGGAATCATCGATAGAAAATAAAAATGAACTTTTAAGGAAATCCGTTTTCAAAAAACTAAATCAAAACCTTCAACTAATTAATCCTAATTCAAGAATCGTACTTAATGAACTTTCTAATGTCCGACTTTTGGATGAATATGCAATTTCAAAAAGAGGTGTAGTTAGTGGAGACAAAGATTTTTGGTTCAGAAATTTCTGGGAATTAAATAGACTAGAAAAAAATTGGCTTTTTTTGCAATCTACAGTAAATCAACCAAGCTTTTATGCAGGAAAAACTTTTGTTGTAAATTGGTCAACTAAAGGTATGGGAATGCTTAGACCCGGCGTTGATAATCAATCTTATGGAAAAAAGGGTATTGTTGTAAACCAAATGGGAACTCTATCTACATCAATTTACCAAGGCGATTTATATGATAACAATATTGGAGTAATTGTACCTAAAGTTGAATCTGATTTACTTCCCATTTTTGCCTTCTGCAGTTCTCCTGAGTACAATAAGGAAGTGAGAAATATTGATAAATCATTGGCAGTTACAAATGCTACTTTAGTAAAAGTCCCCTTTGACTTTGAGCATTGGCAGAAAGTTGCGAAAGAAAAATATCCTGATGGCCTTCCTCTACCCTATTCTGATGATTCCACTCAGTGGTTGTTTCATGGACATCCTCAGATTTCTGAAAACCCAATTCTGGTGGCTGTTTCACGAATTCTCGGATATCGCTGGCCGGCAGAATCAGATACCGAGATGGAATTGGATCCTAAAGCAAGAGAGCTGATTCAGGAGATTCAAGCATTTGACCACCTGAGTGATGAGGATGGCATTTTCTGCATTCCTTCAGTGAATGGAGAAGCTGCAGGAGCAGATCGACTAAGGGAATATATCCAAGCGGTATGGGGAGAACAGTATGAAATCAATACCCTTAACCAACTACTGGAACAAGAAGGAGCTACTTCCAAGAATCTTGAAAACTGGCTTCGGGATGAGTTTTTTGTACAGCATTGTAAGGTGTTCAATAACCGACCCTTTGTCTGGCATATCTGGGACGGTAGAAAGGATGGCTTCTCTGCTTTGGTAAATTACCACAAGCTGACCAAGAACAACTTATCCAAACTGATCTATACCTATCTCGGTGACTGGATCCGCATGTGCGAATCCAAGAAGAAAACGGGAGAAAGCGGTGCAGATGGTTTACTTAGTGCTGCCCTAAAGCTCAAGGAATCGTTGGAACTGATCCTGGAGGGAGAGAAGCCTTATGACATCTTTGTCCGCTGGAAGCCCCTCTCAGAACAGCCCATAGGTTGGGAACCTGACCTGAATGATGGAGTAAGACTGAATATCCGCCCCTTTATAGAAGCTGGTATCCTTCGTAAGAAACCCAATATCAAATGGGGCAAAGACAGAGGTAAAAACCCTCCCGGCGCACCATGGGGAGAAGAAAGGAACAATGATTTGCATTTGAGTTTGGAGGAGAAGAGGAAAGCTAGAGGAATTTAAAGAGTAAATGATACGCTATGAAAAATTCAGCACACTTTTTACACTTATTCGAAGAATACAAGAATTCGGATCTCTACGAAGAAAGAGAAGGCCAAAAAGCTATTATTCCAATTTTTAGGCAGATTCTGGCAGAGGCCTTGACGATTGAACCTTTTACCAATCAGGTGCTGACAGACTTGATTCAGATTTTCAAGTATAACTGCACAGATGATACTTTTGATAAAAAGTTGAAAGCTTTAGTACTGGACGAAGCAAAAAGAAAATCTATCTGGGACGCAGCCATGGAACATTATGTTCCTGGATTTACGAATGCGGGAAAAACAGGAATTGTAGGCTTAAAAGATGAAGATCTACAGACTGTGAAGGAGTTTCTTGTAAAAGCTTTCAAAGTCACTACTGTTCAGGAAGCCAAACAGTTGGTACGGGAATATGAAAACAAGAAAGTGCCTAAGGTGAAAAGAGGTGTTTACTCTCCCTGGTTATTTTATATCAACCCTACCCTATTTCCAATATTTAATAACTCTTACAAAAACTTCATCAACTGGTATGACATACCTAATGAATACCAACAAGTTATAGATCCTCTTCATGAATTAAAATCTTTGGTAAATGAAGAAGATTTCAGCCATATCGATCAAGTTGCCCATATATTTACTAAAGAAGGGAGGCTGTTTATGGCAAAAACCCTAGAGTTGGATGGGCAAAGTATCTATAAGATTTCCCATGGTGCTTTGATTTTCAATACAGATTTTGACAATGCAGCTATTATTGACATTGTAGATCAAAATAATTTAATCACCCTTAATAGGTATACTAAGAGGGGACAAGGTGAAAAGTTTGTGACTGAGCTTAAGGAGGGTGATTATGTTTATCTCTGCTATGGAGGTGACAAAATCAAGTGGATAGGTCAAGTTACATCAGGGATAGAAGATTTTAGTCCTGATATAGCATCACTTTTTGGGCCTGAAAAAGAAGATTGGATCTACAGAGAAGTCAAGCCCATATATTTCCCAAAAGATGAGGCACTTTCAGGACTCAAGGATCAGAGATCGATGATTATGCCTAGTGGGAATTCTACTTTTTGGAAAATAAAGCCCTCTGAACTTGAGTCTATCAATAAACTCTTGTTCCTACCCTATTTTAACCTTAAAGTGATTGATAATGATCCTAATGAGGAATTTGAAGATCAAGTAGAAGATGAAACAGAAGCTATGGAAGCTAAATCAAACAATCCACTCAATTTAATCTTGTATGGACCTCCGGGAACTGGAAAGACTTACAGAACCATAGATATTTCATTAGAAATTATTGACGATGAAGTACCTGAAAAAAGATCTGAAGCGAAGCAGCGGTTTGCTTCTTTACAACTGCAAAGGAGGGTGTTTTTTAATACCTTTCATCAAAACATGGCTTATGAGGATTTTATCGAAGGCATCAAGCCAGTTCAAGCAGAAGATGAAGATTCACCGTTTTTGAAATATGAAATTCAAGATGGCTTGTTTATGCAAGCCTGTATTGAAGCAACCTACAATTACCATGTGAAAAACAACAAGTCAGACCAATTAGTAGAGCAAATATTGGATTTCAATGGATTGTATGACCTCTTATTTGAAGAAGTTTCAAAGGGTGCTGTAAAAGAAATCAAAACAGTCTCCAATAATGATCTAGAAATCAATATTACTTCACAAGGTAATTTTGTACTTGTCCATAAAGGAAGAGAAAGGGCTTACACAGTCTCAAAAGACAGACTGTCAAAAATTTATGATGTATACCCAAATCCTTCCACTATGACCAATATTCACGAAAATATCCGGGATATAATTGGTAGAAGCAATTCAACTGCTTATTGGGCTGTTTTGAACAAAATTGCAAGCTATCGGGTAACAAACAAAAAACCACACAGTCTGGCAATTGCCAAAGAACTTAGCTATGAAGATAAGAAGAAGGTTATTCAGAGTATATGGTCAAAAAGATCTGTTCAAGTTGTGTCAAATGATAAATCCGACCCATTTGTATTTATTATCGATGAGATTAATAGGGGCAATGTTTCCCAGATTTTTGGTGAATTGATCACCTTGATAGAACCTGACAAACGGATGGGTAAAGACGAAGTTCTCTATGTTGATCTCCCCTATTCGAAAAATGCTTTCGCTGTTCCACCAAACCTTTATATTATCGGCACCATGAATACCGCAGATAGAAGTGTGGAAGCATTGGATACAGCTTTGAGGAGAAGATTTAGCTTTAAGGCTATGTCGCCTTTACCTGAAGAACTAAAGCCAACTACGGACGGGATAGATTTACCGAAAATGTTGAGCAGACTGAATGAAAGATTAACTGTATTGAAGGATAACGACCATACCATTGGTCATGCCTGGTTTTGGAATGTTACAGAGATAGAAGGTCTAAGAGCTGTCTATGCAAATAAGATTCTTCCTCTTCTTCAGGAGTTCTTTTACAACGACTATGAAAAATTGGGATTGGTTTTAGGAGATGCCTTTTTTGAGGGGAATACGCAAGTAAATTCCAATATCTTCGCCAAGTTTTCGGCTGGGAATGATTTAGGGAGTCAATATGAACAAGTTTGGCAATATCGATTGAAAGATTCTAGTAAATTGACAAAAGATGACTTCCAGTCCATTTATTCTTAAGTATAGCCAGTATGAACTCCTGCAATAAACCCATACAGGTTTTTGAATATACTACTTTAAAGGTAGATGAAGACTCCTGTTTCCAAAGGAGACATTGGCAGCTATTGGGTTGGTACAATGAAACGTATGGAGGCAAGTATTTTGACCTGACTCCAAATGGCGTCAAATTCAAGCAATTCGTTGGGGTGATTCAAGCTGGAGATTTGGTAATTGAGGTTCTCCCTAAGGTGGGTAAGCTAGCCCTGGAGGACCAGAAAGCGGTGTGGAGAGATGTGTTGTTAGAGATGTTAGCCGAATGTCATTGGATGCAGGTTCAGGCAAATGAAAAGGCATTTCTGAAGCATCGTTACAATAGTATTTTGGAAGCTTATCTGGAGCTTTATGTGATTGCCTGTGAGCAATTGTTAAGGCAAGGCTTGATCAAACGATATAGATTTCAGGACGGGAACTGTAAAGCCTTGAAGGGCAAATTGCTCTTTGGCAAAAACATCCAACATAATCTCGTCCATCAGGAAAACTTCTATACCAGGCATCAGGTCTATGATCAAAACCACCTGCTCAATCAGATCCTGCTCAAAGCACTAAAGTTGGTTTCCACTATTAGCAAAATCCCTTTGCTAAGAGACAGGGTACAATCGCTGCTGTTAAACTTTCCTGAGTTAAACGACATTCATGTAAATGCCCAAACTTTTGAAAAACTGAACTACAATAGAAAAACTGCTTCTTATCGAGATGCAATTGAAATAGCTGCTATGCTGTTGCTGAACTACAGACCGGATATCAGCGGTGGAAGTAATCATGTGCTGGCCATTCTCTTTGACATGAATCAGCTATGGGAAGAATACATTTTCAGATCCCTCTTTAAGAAGAAGAAACAAGGTTGGTCTATACAGCCTCAAAATCAAAAACGATTTTGGTTTGCCGACAATAGCAGATCCTTTAAATTGGTTAGACCTGATATCTCAGTGACAATAGATAAGAAGGTTTACATGATTATAGATACGAAATGGAAATTGCCAGATTATAACAACCCTGCTGATAATGACCTGAAGCAGATGTTTGTATATAATGAGTTTTGGGATAGTAAATCTGCAATTTTGCTGTATCCCTCGGCAGAGTTTTCCGAGAACATTTCATTCGATTCAGGCTATTTCAAAAATGGAGACAAAGAGCTACATCGTTGTGGGATGTTGAGGGTTTCGGTTCTGGCAGAAAATCAGAAGCTGGATCGTCAACTTGGGGAAAGATTAGTTACATTTATTGAAGACGAAATTGAAAGATGCGAGAAAGTATATTCGAGAAAATCATAAAGGCATTAAAGCTGAGTACCCTCCATAACAGCAGTGTGATGGACAGGCCCGAAGTGATCCTTTGGCCCGACCCGGAAGAGCAATGGAAAGCCGCCATTCCCGTGCTGAAACATGAGCTGCCCGAGCTTTTGACTTATGGTCAATATGAGGCGGGTCTGAAACAAGGACCTGCCATTTGGATCAAATGTATGGTGTCAAAAATGCTCCCCGAGGCTAATTGGGAGGACAATACCATTCCTATCATCTACCTTCCCGGGATTTCCAAAACCGACTTAAGAAAAGTAGAAACAGCAGTCTTTGACCTTCAGCCCCTATTGGAGTATCAGTATACCGGAAATCTTTTTCTCCAGGAAAACGGAAAGGAATGGACGATCTTGGCCTTTGTAGAAAATATACAGCATGGAATGGGCATCAAAGTTCAAAAGGACAACAGCACCAAGAATGCACTTAAAAAAGCACTGCCCTCTATCCTGATGGAGAAAGAGGCTTTTTTGAACAAAAGCCAAATTGATGCAGGTTTTCTCAACACCTTGGTATTCCCTGAAATCAACGAGAGTATCCTACAGTGGATGATACAGGGAGAATCCTTTCTCAATTCCATGGATCTGTCAAAAAAGGCAGTATTTATAGAGCTGTGCAAAGGTCAGTTTGACTTTGTCCCTGATGTCAAAAACATCAAAGAAATTGCCTTGAAACTCGGAAGTCAATCCGGTAGCTGGAAAAATGTATGGCAGCTTTACGCCAATAACCCAAAAAAATATTCCCAAATAGAGGGCCTTTTAAGACAGGCAAAGCCAGCAGACCTGGGAATTGGCATGTACAGTCTTCCCAGTGAAAGTTGGCCACAGGTAAATGAATTGGAAGAGTCTAAGCTTGCTGATGCCCTCCAGTCTTTGACCAAAATGGATATCCCAAAGGCATATAGCAAACTTTTGGAATTGGAGAATATCCACAGAGTCAGGCGGGACTGGATTTGGGCAGAGCTTGATAAATCCCCTCTTGCAATTTCTTTATCCTACCTGCATTTAATGGCCGGTAACAGTCAGTGTTCTTTCAGTAATTTTTCGCTGGAACAATTGAGAATTTATTACACTGATGAAGGTTGCAATGTGGATCTATACATGCGAAAGGCATTGCAGGCTGTCAAATCTTCCAAGGATAAAGAAATAGTATCAGGAGTCATCAGGCTTTTTTATAAACCATGGCTGGAATCGATTACAGAAAGGTTTCAGAAATTAGTGGAGGAAAGTCCAGAAATATTTACCGGACAGACTGCAAAGGAAGAAACCTTTGATTTTGTATTGTTTGTCGATGCATTCAGGTATGAGCTTGCCAAAGAATTTATTCAAAAGCTGGAAAAGGATTCCCCTGGCATTAAAAGTTTCTTATCCCCCTCCTGGTCAGCCATTCCATCCCTTACTCCGACAGCAAAAGCCAATGTATCACCGATAGCCGGCTTAGTAAGTGTCAACAGTGAATGCCGGGAGTTCAGACCGCAACTGAAAAACACCAAAGATCTCACGACAACTGCCTTTAGGGATGCATTGAAGACACAGGGTTTTGAATACCTGCCTAAGGTATCGGATCTTGAATCGGGCAAAAAATATTGGATGGAAATTGGAGACATTGATACCAAGGGCCATCAGGAGCAGTCTGCTTTGGTCAGAAGAGTGGATGAGCTTTTCGATCAGATCATGGAAGCCTTGGATGAAATATTTGATAAAGGCTACCAAAAAGTCAAAATCGTCACAGATCACGGATGGCTGCTTCTTCCCGGTGGATTGCCAAAAACACAGCTTTATGCAGATTTGGCGGAGACGAGATGGGGTCGCTGTGCTTTGATCAAAGAAGGGGCAGTCTCTCCCTTACTACACCTTCCCTGGAGATGGAATCCTTCGATATTTATCGCTTATGCTCCTGGGATCAGCTTCTTCAAGGCAAACGAAGAATATGCGCATGGAGGCATTTCGATCCACGAATGCCTGATTCCGGAAATAATTCTTGAAAGCAAATCCAAACCCAAGGACAATGCATTTATCAAAAGCATCAAATGGGTAAATCTGAAATGCAATGTGGAAACTGAGCATGCACCTGACGGCTATCAATTGGATGTGAGAACAAAGGCGGCAGATGAGCACAGTTCAATTGTCATTTCAAAAAACAATGTCATTGCAGGAAATAAAGGTAGGGTGATGGTCAGTGAAGATGCTGAAGGCAATGCCGCTACCATTTTATTACTTGACCCCAATGGCGTAATCATGGATAAGAAACTCACCACAATAGGTGGATAAAATAATTGTTATGGAATTGGACAACATTGACCGTGTAGCGGCATCAGCTTTTGAAGGATATATCGTCAGAAAAGATCTGCTGGAGCAGTTCAGGAAAACGTATCCTGTACCGACTTATGTTATTGAATTTTTGCTTGGGAGATACTGTGCCACTACCGATGAGGAAGAAATACAGGAAGGTTTGGAAATCGTCAAAAGACAACTCTCCGATCGGACGGTTCGTCCCGGTGAGGAAGAATATTTCAAATCCAAGGCAAGAGAAAACGGTACAATAAAACTGATAGATATCATTACCGCCAGGTTGGACACCGCTACTGACAGCTATATGGCTACCCTTCCAAGCCTTCAGTTGAACAAAGTTAGGATACCGGAGCAGTTGGTCAATGAAAATGACAGGATCCTTACAGGAGGGTTTTATGCAGAGATAGAGTTGGAGTATGATGCTGCCATCGCTCAGGAAAACGGTGGAAGACCTTTTGGTGTAAGATCCCTAAGACCTATACAGCTTTCCCAAAGAAATGTATTGGATGTCCTTTACCAGGGAAGGGAACAGTTCACTTTAGAGGAATGGAAAAACTTCCTGATCCGAAGTGTGGGTATGGAACCATCAGCATTGAGCGAAAAAGCCAAGAATGTACTTTTTGTAAGGATGATCCCTTACGTCGAAAGAAACTACAATCTGGTGGAATTGGGCCCTCGAGGTACAGGAAAATCCCACTTATACCAGCAGATATCCCCTTATGCACATTTGGTTTCCGGAGGTAAAGCCACGGTAGCCAAGATGTTTGTAAACATGGGTAGTGGAGAAAGAGGTTTGGTCTGCAAGTATGATGTGGTCTGTTTCGATGAGGTTTCCGGGATATCTTTTGATCAAAAAGATGGCATCAATATCATGAAAGGCTATATGGAAAGCGGTGAGTTTAGCCGTGGCAAAGAACCTATCAGAGCAGACGGTGGTGTGGTGATGGTCGGAAATTTTGATGTGGATGTAGAGCATCAGCAAAGGGTCTCACACCTATTTGGACCGATGCCCAAAGAGATGCGGGATGACACCGCCTTTATGGACAGGATCCATGCTTTCGTTCCCGGTTGGGATTTCCCTAAATTGAACAAAACCTTCTTTACGGAACACTTTGGTTTGGTGAGTGATTTCCTGTCCGAATGTTGGACCCGGATGCGGAGCACCAGTCGGTTGACGCAGGTACTTCCGAGAATAGACTATGGCGGAGCCTTAAGCGGAAGGGATACCACTGCAGTAAATAAAACCCTGAACGGATTGTTGAAACTAATGCAGCCCAATCCAGATGCGCCCATTTCAGATGAATTGTTGGAATGGGCGGTTAAAATAGCTTTGGAATACAGGAGAAGGGTCAAGGAACAGCAAAAGAGAGTGGGTTCAGCAGAATTCCGGAATACCCATTTCAGTTACCGCATCGGTGACGAGGGAGTGGAAACATTTGTGACCACACCGGAAATCCACAGTGAAAATACCATCAGTGAGGATCCCCTTCCTCCGGGACAGATTTGGGCAATCAATGCGGGTGGACAGGAAGAGTCCATAGGTCTCTATAAGGTAGAGATCAATATGGGACCAGGCTCAGGTGTCAAAATCCTGAACCGACCTGTGCCGCCCCCTTTCCAGGAAAGCGTCCGCTATGCTGAGCAAAACCTCTATAGCAAGAGTAAATTGCTGGTTGGAGACCGAGATCCAAGATCCCATGACTTCTCAGTTCAGTTAAGGGCCTTTGATTCCTCCAAAAGCGGTAATGGTATGGGCATGGCAGTCCTGATGGCGCTCTGCAGCGCAATGTTGGAAAAGAATACCAAAGGAGGTTTGGTGGTTGTAGGATCGTTGAACCTAGGTGGTTCATTGGACATGATCTACAACGCCGTAAACATTGCAGAACTGGCAGTTGAAAAAGGAGCCTCCACCCTACTCATCCCCCTCAATGCCCGCAAGCAACTCAATGATTTATCCGACGATATGATCACAAAGATCAATATTCAATATTACACTGATTTAAGGGATTGTTTGGTGAAGACTTTGATGGAGGGGTATTGATTACCCTAAGAATTAATTTATGAAGTTAAGGAAGTCAATAAGCCCAATCTTTTATTTCTAGAATTCTATATTGTAAAAGAAAACTATTTAATGCTTTTGAAAAATTTTATTTTGAATTTATTAATTTTTTTTAAATTATTTTCTTTATATTCGTTTAACATTTTTTACTTTATTCCACTAAAAAAAACTTCTCTATGAAGAAATTCATTTTATTTTTCGTCGGTATACTCTTAGTATTTCATGTAAATGCTCAGGTTAATCCCAATAACCATTTCGTAAATGGATACACAAAAAGCAATGGGACGCAGGTTAAAGGACATTACAAAACAAACCAAAACAACACGATTAATGATAATTATACTACCAAACCAAATGTAAATCCTTACATTGGAAAGCCGGGAACAATTAATCCAACTTCAGCTCCTGCTTACAAGGCTCCAACATATTCGGCTCCTGCATCAGTATATAAGGCACCAAGCACAACTTACAAGGCTTCTGCACCAGTATATAAGGCACCAAGCACAACTTACAGGACTTCTGCACCAGTATATAAGGCACCAAGCACAACTTACAGGGCTCCTGCACCAGTATATAGGGCGCCAAATACAACTTACAGGGCTCCTGCTTATAAAACCCCAGCTAAAACTTACAAAGCGCCTAAACCAATTTGGCTCTAATGCGTTAATTGCTTTAAAATAATTTCCGCCTGAATTTCACTGAATTGCAGGTTTTTTAGCTTAAAAAGTCTTGTTCCCGATGAAACAAAGTTTCAACTATCGATAAATTAGGATATAGTTTTAAAATCATACTTGGTCACATTCTTTCGCACTGCCTTTTGGTTTCTCAAGAGGGTATTTCTATGCAGTCTTTGCTATTTTTTCTAAAACAATTTCTCGGACATTAAAACCATATTTTTCTGCCAAAAGCAATCCGAAAGCAAAAACATCAGCCAATTCTTCCTTGACTTTTTCTTCATTGACCTCCTCGGCACTCTTCCATAAAAATAGCTCCAATAGTTCAGAAGCCTCCACGCTTAATGCTAAAGCTAAATCTTTCGGGTTATGAAATTGAGCCCAATCCCTCTCATTTCTAAAGCGGACCAATTCAACAATCATCTGGTCAATCGGATTACAAACAGGATCATATTTGTCAATGGTCAATATCAGGTTCTTGTTGGTTTCATTAGCATATTGATCGGCATAAAGGCCTACTCCTTCCGACCTTATTGACAATTCTTCTATAAAATCCTCAAAATTAAGTTCATGAAATCCATTTGCAGCCAAAAAACTATTTACTTCATCAAAAGACGTTTTAAGGTCTTTGTTTTCCAGAAAGAAAACACGCATAAATTGAAATTCACTGGCCATAAAACCCTCATAGTCCTCTGGTTTAAAATCAGGCTTCCTTATAACGTCTTTAAGCTTTTCCATTTGATATGTTTCAATGATTGAAAAGTGTTAAAGCCAACTCATACTCCTTATCAAAAGGCATCTGAAGCTCCTTTAGCATTTCAGGAATGGCAACTGCCCAACTGACATAATAATATGCCAGCAGTCTATAGCCGGAGAAAGAAGTACCTGGAATCTTATTCAGCTTGTATCCTTTTTTCTTTGGATTTATTCCGGTTCTACCCAGCATGGCTATTTCATAGGCAATCTCTTTGACCTTGTCAGTAGACATTCCTTTAAAATATTCCAATGCTCCTATCATATACATGGCCACGGCCATATTGATGTCTTTGCCGGCATGCTGTTCCTGGAATTTTCTCAGTTCCTCTGCTTCATCCTCATCATACGAATCCATCTGCATGGGATCCTGCTCGATCTGTGTCAGAACATCTTCAGGAGATTTTGATGATGGTCTGTTCTGAGACCTGTATTCGATTTCATCGACCAGTTCGAAATAAGCATCCAGTTCCAAATCCTCTCCCCAATGCAGCACCAACTCATACTCCTCCCCTGCTTCCCGGTCATTCCTGTACTCACTAAACTCATCCCAAAATGCATCAATTTGCTCCTTTTCGAATGGTCTTATAGAGTATGTCTTTTCCATCTTGATACCAAAAAGGGTTTCAAAATGTCTCGCATATACTACATTGAAAATTCTACTTTTCGTAAGGATATCAGGGGGAGATAGGTCTATGATTTTCGGGTCATTGACGGCTTTATGGGCTTCGACATTCAGTTGGTATAAGGAAATAAACTGAACGTACCGAAGCTCAGGAAAATGGTTATAAAGATAATCTTCGATAAAAAGGTCAATAGGGGTATTGAAAACCTGACTAAGAATTCCTTTAAAAAGATCTTTGGAATATTTGAAAATACTGGATTCAGGGATTCCTCTTTTTTCCAATTTTTTTAGTGTTCCCTGAATAGATTTTTTGAATTCTTCCAACTTACTGTCCTTCCCAATGAATAACATGTTTACACCACCTTTACGGGCTTCTTCGGCCAGTTTTAGGTGTGTAAGTTCATGGGCAATCAAGTGGTCTGTATTGGGGTATTTTGGATTGGTTTTGACCAAGTGGAAATCCCTTCCGTAGTTTTCTGCAAACTCTACTTTTGCGGCTGTAGAAATGGTTGAATCTTCTTCGATTCTAACTTCTTTGCCTGTGAGGTTTTCAATCTCCTGGATATAATCTACCAGAGATTCTTTTCCCACCTGTTGTTTGACAAGTGATTTGGCTGAATCCAAGGCAAGTTGTAGGGCCTTTTGGAAGACTGGTCCTTCAACATGTTCTTCATTTTTAAACGTATCGATGGCAAAATCAAAAGCGGTTCTGAATTCTCCCTTTTGAAAATTAACCAAACCTAAACCTAATGTAACATTTGGGAATTTTGGATTTGCTTTAAACGCCTTGGATAAGAATCTTTCTGCTAGGGTTAATTTTCCTAATTGAAGAAATGTCCCTCCAATGTTGTTCAATACCACGTAATTATTAGGGTCACTTTCCACCACCTGGTCAAAGTAAGTCATGGCAGTATTCACATCCTTGTAATACTTGATGTAAATATTTCCCATTAGAATCAATGCCCAATGGTTGGAAGGGTTCCATTTTAGGGCGTCAATTAAGATATCAATGGCTTCTTCATGACTTCCCTCCTCTTCGTAAGTCTGTGCCAGAGTCCTGTAGTATTCACTTATGGTTGGATGTCTTTTTATCAGATCCTCTAGAAAGGGCCGTGCATCGGAAAACTTCCTCTTCTGGCAAAGTAGATTGGCTTTTTGAAATGCTGCCGGATCTTCCTTAAAAAATTCATCAGAGATATTGATTTCAATACTATCACCCGAAATTTTCACTTCAGGGATTAACTTCCCGTGCTTGTAAAATTCCTTGATGGCAAGTTTCAGCTGATCGTCGTTATGTAAATCTATGTCTGGAAACAGTTTTTTCAGGAATTCGGAACGTTGATAAAAGATCTGCATACAATAATGTAATTCTCAAAAGGCTATTTGAAGTAAATATAGTCTTTGGAGATGGGATGGGCAAAAAAGGATCGAAATCAAGTTCCGAGATAAACTTTATTGAGTTAAATCAGAGGTGGTTAAATTTTGGATAACAAAGTTTATTAAGAAATAAAGAAAGAAAGCCTCACCCCAACCCCTTAACCTCCCACTCAACTCCATCAAACCTGCTTTTTCCAAGCTTTCCTCGATAATTGCATTCAGTTCATTTTTGGTGTTTTCGGAAAGGCTGTCGGCCATGCCGAAGCCTTTGCTTTGGATTTCGGGTGACATGCCCTTGCGCAGGACTTCGGTCAGGAGCAAAACGGTTTTCCGGGGGATCTTTAGATCAACTTTGACAGGGTCGTTCATTCCGGGAACACTTAACAAGGTTTCATAGACTTTTTCGAGATCGGCTGCATTCATCTTTTTGGTATTTATGGTTTACAATAAAGCTTCCGCAAATCTATCAATACCGCCTCAAAGCATCCTATTTAGAATTTAATCAGGTTGGGTCATTGTGGATGCTTCTGACTATGTTCGTATCACAGGCTAAAGGAGATTTCCTGTGTCCTCCGAAATCGGCAAGATGTACGGTTGTATCACAACCGGGTTTTTGGCCCTTACTCCGGAGTCGTGGGCCTTGATGCCTGAAAATCCTGATGTTTGAAATGTGAAGAGAGAAATGTGATGAAGGATAACAAAAGCAACAGAAATAAATGGCTGCACATCCGCCTGACAGCGGCAGAATATGACAGGATTCACAGGGCATTTTCAGGCTCCGTCCACCAAAGAATCAGTGACTATGCCCGGGCCATGCTGCTCCGCAAACCTATTATCGGCGTATATCAAAACCCTGCCCTCAAGGATATCATCGGGGAACTTTCAGCCCTCAAAAAAGACATCCATGGCATTGCCAACAACTTCAACCAAACGGTCAGGAAACTAAATGCATTGGGTCCCACGGAAGCAAAAAAGTTGGTTCCCGGATTGGAATCGGAGCAAAAAAAAGTGCTGGAATTCCTGACAGTATTAGAACATTACCTGCACCAAACTGCTGAAAAATGGTTGCGGTCATAAAGTCCGGAAATTCCCTGAGAAGACCCTTTCACTATAATGAAAACAAGGTGGCGGAGGGTGTGGCCAACAGGATTTTGGCTGAGAATTTCCCGATTTCACCAGAGCAGTTAAGCCCTGAAAATAGCCTCAGGTTTCTTTCGAAACAAGCTTCCCAAAACGACCGATCCAAGGTGAATGCGGTACATATTTCCCTGAATTTTTCACCTGATGAAAAGCTGGAACCGGAAACCTTGAAGGAGATTTCAAGGGGCTATATGGATGGGATAGGTTTTGGAAACCAACCCTACATGGTCTATCAGCACCATGATGCAGGTCATCCCCACCTGCATATCGTCACCACCAATATTCAGCTTGACGGCAAAAGAATTCCCCTCCACAATATCGGAAAAACCAAATCCGAACCGGTCCGAAAATCCATCGAAAAACAGTTTGGGTTGGTCAGGGCCGAAGATCAAAAACGGCAATTATATATCCCGGATCCCATACATGTCAGGCAGGCGGAATATGGGAAATCAGAAACCAAAAAAGCAATTGGCAATGTGCTGCAGCATGTATTGAACAACTACAAATTCACCTCCCTTCCTGAGTTAAATGCAGTACTGAAATGTTACAACATCACTGCTGACAGGGGCAGTGAAGAGTCCAGGGTTTTCAAACACAAGGGATTGTATTACCGGGTTTTGGACAGTGATGGGACCAAGGTTGGCGTTCCCATCAAAGCCAGTCTTTTTGCCTTTAAGGCCACCCTGCCATTTATTGAATCCAAGTTTGTAGGCAATGAGTTGGCCCGGCAAAAACATGCTCAGGATCTTAAATCCGTCATTGATATGAGCCTTATCAGGACGGACATAAAAGGACTTTCGGAGCTGAAAGAAGCCCTTGACAAAAAGGGAATTAGTTTGGTAATCAGACAAAACCAAGAGGGCAGAATCTTTGGAATCACCTATGTCGACCATAGGAACCGGACGGTATTTAATGGCAGTGCCTTGGGTAAAAAATACGCTGCCAAAGGTTTGAAAGAAGCACTTGGAGTCGGTCACTCCCCTACCCTCATGGCAACTGTGGACAAGCAAAAAAATGATCTGACTTCCAACCCAAGCAAGTCACAAAATGAAAAAAATGCTGATGAATTACCACTAAATATGACCAGATCAGATGGTAGTGAATCAGGGTTATTGGAAACATTGATGGGGCCTGAAAGCAGTTACAGCTATGTTCCATTTGATTGGAAAAAGCGGAAGAAAAAGAAGAAGAAAGGGATCAAAAAACCTTAAAAAAACAAAATAGAACGACATGCATACAGGAGAGAACGAACAGGCTTTGAGGAAGATTTTGGATATGACCAGAATGATGGGGATAGCAGTATTGGCACTCCATTTCTATTATTATTGTTATGGGACATTTGCCCTTTGGGGATTGGTATCCCCGTTCTCGGACAACCTTTTGGGTAATGTTGTCGGGACAGGTTTGTATAGGAATTTCAATTTTTCAAAGTTGATTGCCCTGGGGATGTTGTTGATTTCTTTGTTGGGTGCCAAAGGAAGAAAAGATGAAAAATCAACCTACAAACATGCCATTTTCTTGATCATACCGGGATTGCTGATCTACTTTTTGAGTCATTTTTTTTTCGATTTATCACTGGATGAAGAAAGTCTTGGCATCCTTTATATAGGTACCACAGGTTTAGGATTTCTAATGATATTGTCAGGTGGGACGGTTCTCTCCAAGATCATCAGACAAAGGCTGGAAGGGGATATTTTCAACCGTGACAATGAAACTTTTCCCCAGGAAGAAAGGAAGCTGTGCAATGAATTTTCCGTTAACCTCCCCTCCAAATACTACCTGAAGGGAAAGCAAAAAAACAGTTGGATCAATATCATCAACCCATTCCGGGCATTGTTGGTATTAGGAACACCAGGGGCTGGAAAGAGTTATTTTGTGATCCGCCATGCCATCACCCAGCATATAGAAAAGGGCTTTTCCATGTTTGTGTACGACTTCAAATTTGATGACCTGTCCAGGATCGTTTACAACTGTTGGCTGAAAAACAAGGGCAGCTATCAGGTCTCCCCAAAGTTCTTTGTGATCAATTTTGATGCGCTGTCAAGGACCCACCGCTGCAATCCATTGGTCCCTGAATCCATGACCGACATCACAGATGCAGCGGAATCCGCCAGGACAATTCTGATGGGACTCAATCGGGAATGGATCAAAAAACAGGGGGATTTCTTTGTCGAATCACCCATCAATTTTTTGACAGCCGTGATCTGGTTTCTGAGAAAATACAAGGATGGGGAGTACTGCACCTTGCCCCATGTCATTGAACTGATGCAGGCAGAATACGATCATCTTTTCACTTTGCTTAGACTGGAAAAGGAAATCGATGTGCTGATCAACCCCTTTGTCAATGCCTATCTCAATGATGTGATGGAACAGTTGGAAGGACAGATTGCCTCAGCCAAAATCTCCATGGCCAGGCTCTCTTCCCCGCAGTTATACTATGTGCTTTCGGGCAATGATTTTACCCTTGACATCAACAATCCCGATGAACCAAAGATCGTCTGTATGGGCAACAATCCACAGAAAATCCAGACCTATGGCGCAGTTCTCTCCCTCTATGTCAACCGCCTGGTGAAACTGGTCAACCAAAAAGGAAAGCTAAAATCCAGTTTGATTTTTGATGAGTTTCCGACCATTTACCTCAATGGAATTGACAGCCTGATCGCCACAGCAAGAAGCAACAAAGTATCTACCATATTGGGGATTCAGGACCTGAGCCAATTGCGAAAAGACTATGGCAGGGAACAGGCAGATGTCATCATGGGGATTGTGGGCAATATCATTTCGGGACAGGTGACAGGGGATTCTGCACGGCAACTATCGGACAGGATCGGTAAAATCATGCAGGACAGGCAGAGCCTTTCCATCAACAGTGGGGATACTTCCATCAGCAAATCTAAGCAACTTGATGCTGCTGTTCCACCCTCAAAAATAGCCTCACTTTCCTCAGGGGAGTTTGTTGGTTTGGTGGCTGACAATCCTGATTGTAAGATAACCCTAAAAGCATTTCACTGCGAAATCATCAATGACCATCAGGCAATCAAATCGGAGGAATCGGGGTATAAGGACATCCCTGAAATCAGGAAAATAGACAATTCACTTGTACAGAAAAATTATTCCCAGATCAAGCAGGACATACAGGACATTATTCATTCGGAGCTTCAGAGGCTTTCTGATGATCCTGGGTTGAAGCATTTGATTTTGGTGAAGGGGAAGGTGTAGGGAAGTTGGAAGTTGGGAGTTGGAGGTTGAAGTTTTTCAGTAGGCAGTCGCAGTTAGCAGTTAGCAAAATTACTCCGCCGAAGATGACATTTTCGCCTTATTAAAATTAGCTGATTGCTTTTGCTGGTAATAATGAAAACCCACTGTTCTTTATGAAAGTATGCAATGATTTCAGTAAAAAGGTAATTCGGTATAAATCTCGATAGGAAACTGAAATGTCCGATACATCGGTCTTCCGTCCTGTTTGTAGAAGAATTTTGGGTTATTAGCAAAGAAGCCGATAACCATAATGTTTTTAATTCAATTGATTCATGGCACAAGTTAGGATGTGGGCTGCAGGGGCGACCAAGAGCTTCCGGCATAACCCCCTCGCCTGCCCTCGCATAGCCATTTATTCCTTTTCCTCTTGGTCTTTATTGCCCACATCCTGGGAGGGTACCATAAACAATTTCTCACTAAAACATGAAATGTTATGGAAACTTCAAACATCAGTTTATCGTCCCAGGTTGCCGAAATCCAACTGTCCTATCATCCCAAAGTCAAATTATCAGCCTGTCCAAAAATTGCATGCTCCCGTCAGGCATACAGTATATTGCTGGAAGGTTGGGACAAGGACAAAATAGAATTTGTCGAACAGTTCAAAGTCATGGTCCTGAACAGGGCCAACAAGGTAATCGGTGTGCTGCTGTTGGGAACAGGAAGTGTGGCAGGTGTTACAATTGATGTGAAACTGATCATGTTCACTGCTATAAAATGTAATGCTTCCGGAATCGTCATCAGCCACAACCATCCTTCGGGAAATCTGATGCCTTCTAAACAAGACAAATTACTGACCCAAAAAGTCAAAGAAGCCGGAGAAATTCTCGATCTGCCATTACTTGACCACATTATCGTAACCCAAGAAGGATTTTTTTCCTTTGCGGATGAAGGGCTGCTTTAGGCCCTTTTTTTTTATGGATAAATGGTCATTGAGAAGTTTATTTTGGGGCTTTCTCTTTAGTTTTCACTTTTTTTGGACTATCGTAAAGCCCTCTTCAATCTTCTATTCTTATTTTGCTTAACAATATAATAATCGATCAGGGGGGCAAACACATTCATAAACAAAACTGCCAGCATTACTCCCTCTGGATAAGCTGGGTTGACAGCCCTGATGACGATGGTCAATACCCCAATCAAAAATCCATAAATCCATTTCCCTCCTTCAGTCTGGGAGGCTGTAACAGGATCTGTCGCCATGTATACTGCGGCAAAGGCCAATCCTCCCATCACCAGATGATAGGTAGATGGAAGTTCAAAATAAGCAGACTGAATTCCCAAATAAGCCAAAAAATTAAAGAAATACCCCATCACCAATGCTCCGGAAAAAACGCTTAAAATGATTTTATAACTTCCCACCCCAGTGAATATCAAGATTGCAGCTCCTAAAAGACAGGCGAGGGTTGATGTTTCTGCTATAGAACCGGGAATGGCCCCAACAAACATGTTCCAGAATGAAAATAGGTTTTCACCACTCCAGAGGCCAGCTTTGGATAAATTTTCAATAATTGAAATCCCTGATCCATGCATTGAAACAGTTTCCTGGGCAATCGCCAATGCAGTGGCCCCGGAATAACCATCCACCAATTTCGACGGATCAGGAATGTAAGTCCAGATTTCCCCGGAAAGCTGTGAAGGGTAGGAAAAATAAAGGAATGCCCTTGCGGTCATGGCTACATTCAGGATATTCATACCTGTACCACCAAAAACTTCTTTGGCAATTACCAAAGCAAATGCCGTGGCAAGTCCTACCTGCCATAAAGGGACGGTTACCGGTAGGATTAGTGGAATCAACATCCCTGTTACCAAAAAGCCCTCATTAACCGGATGTTTTCTTACCAAGGCAAAAGTTACCTCCACTACACCTCCCACACTATATGCAACAATAATTATTGGGATAACCAATTCTAGTCCTAGTACTATTTTATAATAAAAAGTAACTGATTCACCAATGGCTAAGTAATGTTGGTGGCCCGAATTCCAAATCCCAAAAATTAAAACCGGAATCAAGGATACCACGACCGTAATCATATATCTTTTGAGGTCAATTGCATCACTTACCTGAACTCCTTTCACAGAGGTAGTGTGGTTTGGAACCATCAGAATAGTATCTATCATATTAAATAGGTAGAACCATTTCTCATATTTCCCTCCTTTTTCGACATATGGCCGGATTTTAGACAGATTTTTACTTACTATCTTCATAAATAAATAAGATTTAAACTGATTACATATTTATCTCGCTGTCCTTTTATCTATCCATTTTTTGATCAAAGGAACAAGAATGAACCCAGCCGGTAAAGAGAAAATACACCCGACAATAAAATCACTGATCCAAATAACGAAAAAGTCTTCTTTCAAGCCTATCCTCAAAAGTAGAATTGCAAATGACATCACCGCTGTCATCATAATGGACACCGAGAAGATGAAAAGCATATGAGCTTGTTCAGGTTTAAATTTCATTGCACCTTAATTCGTTAAACTTTCGCTGTAGCCAAATATTTCAGGCATCTGGATAAAGGTTGTTACCCATATAATAACCATAAATACTATAGCCGGAACAGCTTGCGAGGGTTGATGTAAATTGACCGCTATCGCCCCTCCGTAATAGGCAACCAATAAGAAAAAACCAACCCTTGCAGTCCTTGGGAAGATGTATAAAATCAAAGCTGTGGCTTCCAATCCGATAAGAAGAGGAAGCATCTCCTGAAGTCCAATGGCCTCCATTTGGGAAAGCACCTCAGAGACTTGGAGTATTTTGGTCAATAGAGTAATACCTACAGCCAAAACACAAATGGCTTTGGCAATGGCTTTGGTACGAATGTTAAATTTCATCCTTCTTTTAATTAAAGATTTCAGTCCTGATAAAGAGTCCCAAATTTGTTTTTGACTGACGGATAGGGCCATATTGATCGAAATCGGCACCAAAGCCAAACTGGTAGTTTTTCACATCCAGTCCAAGCCTGAACTGCTGAAAGCTTCGGCTATGGACTTCAAGTCTGGTCCAATTGGTCAATGCCATCAACTGGGTAAACAGTCTTATATTTTCAGACAAAGCCGGGCGAAATTGGATCTGGGTAAATGCCTCATAAGAAGGTGTGGATTTCAAATGGGCTGCAACAAAAAAAACGATCAGGTGGCTTCGGCCTGCGTTGACAAATTGTCCTACGAGGTTAGGGGAAACTCCGGTAAAAGAGTTATAAGTCCCTCCTACTCCAATACCTACTCCTTTTACGAAATTGTAAGCCACATATGATTGAATAAGCCCTTCATTGAATGGCTTGTCTTCCTCATTAAAATGTGAGTCGAAATAGGTGATGTTGAAAAAATCGAACCTGTGACCTTTATCCAAAGGCTTGATTAGAATGTTTTGAAAAAGAAGCTTATTAATGCCAATCTGAAACTCCGGCTGAATCGGTGGACTCATAGGAGGTCTTCCTGTACCTGGGTCTTGGGCAAAAGCCTCCATGGAACAACCAACAGCAAACAGAAAGAGAAGTGAAATAATGTTTCGCATATAATTGTTATTTTTATGCAAAACTAAAGTTGATAGGGTCAAAAAAATGGTAAAAATCAAGCACATTTTTGTGATTATCAATCAAAAATAACCCGATCAGAAAATTTAAGCAGAAAGGGATTCAGTTACTTTTTTTCTATACGCTGAGGGGGAAATGCCTGTATTGGCCTTAAAAAACCGGCTAAAATAGCTTACATCTTCAAAATTCAGTTCGAAAGAAATATCAGCAATTGACAGATCATGTCGATTGAGCAGGGTTTTGCTTTCAAGCAATAACATTTCCTGTATCCAGTAATGAGAAGATTTGCCTGTTACTGATTTAACACATTTATTTAAATGATTGGGGGTAATATTCAAAAAATCAGCATAATCGCTTACTTTTTTAAAAGATCTGATTTTTTCATTAACCAATTGTTTGAACCTACCAGTGATTTTTTCCGATGTGGACAGCTTTATTTCTTCTGCCTGATCAGGCAAATAGGTCTCAATTTCGAATAGTAATTCCATCAATTTAAGGGCAATCAGTTCTGTTTTATTTTTGACCTTTCCTAAATAAACCGACTCCAGGCCTGCCAGCTTTTGATTGATGGAATCAGCAGCATTTTTATCAAGTGATAAAAGTGGGGGTCGGTCTGTTTTGAAAAGCGTTAATTTATCCAAAAATAACTGTAGACTTTCCACAAACCCCAAACTGAAATGGAAATAGTATCCCTTTATATCCTTACTTATAAAAGGAGTAGAGGTTATCTGATTGGCAGGCATAAAAAAAATCTGTTGCTTTTTCAGCGTATAATTATTCAGGCCAGATGTTCTCAAAGCTTCTCCATGGGTAACAAGGACTAAATCATACACTGTTTTCCTGTGTGGAGGAATCGGCAATTTTATAGTATTCATAGTTTCCTCTAGCCTCTGTATAATAAAATCTTCTTGGATTATAGAATCAAGTGAGTAATTATTAGAAAAATCGGAAAAATGAAGCTGTTGAAAACTATTGATATCCAGTGTCGGAATTAATTTATCATATTTACCCATTTATTTTTGGTTTGGTCTTTTATCAAAGTTCATTCTGAATTCGGTTTTACAGATAAAGATAAATCAAAACAATAATTATAATACGGAATAACTATTCTCTAAAATATTTCCTTTTGAGCTGAATAAAAATTTGTCATGGAAGGTTTGAATAGAATTACTTAATTTATAAAAATTTCCCAAACATTTTTTCTATTATGCCACAAGTTAGGCAGAGGACAGCTGGGCCGGCAAATAGCTTCCTACATAACCCTCTCACCTAATTATTCCTTTTCCTCTTGGTCTTGATTGTTCACTTCCTGGGATGGTACCATAAACAATTTCTCAAAAAACATGAAATGTTATAAATACTTCAAACATCAATTCCTTATCCCAAGTTGCTAAAATCCAACTGACCTATCGGTGCAAAGTCAGCCTTTCTTTATGTCCATAAATTGCTTTCTCAAGACAGGCTTACAGTGTTTTGCTGGAAGGATGGGAAAAGGACAAAATAGAATTTGTGGAGCAGTCCAAGGTCATGGTTTTGAATAAGGCAAACAGAGTAGTCGGTGTCCTGCTGTTGGGAACAGGAAGTGTGGCTGGAGTCCCAGAAGATGTAAAACTGATCATGTTCACTGCCATGAAATGTATAAAATAGTTTAATTTATTTGTATGCCATCGGAAAAAACTACATCAATCAGTAATTCATGGGACATTAATGCTGAGGAATGGATCAAAGTGTTAAAGGAACAAAAGATACCTTCCAGAGAAATTACTAATCCTGCTATTATAAACCATGTTCTTGGTTTCAAGTTGAAAAATATCCTGGACTTAGGATGTGGAGAAGGTTGGTTATGCCGGGCTTTGTCTACAAAGGGAATTGAGACCTTTGGGGTAGATGGTTCGGAGAGGTTGATTTTAGAAGCATCGGAAAAAGGAAAATCATCAAACTATCAATGTTTAAGCTTTGAAGATATTATAATCGGGACCAAAATCAATGGAGCTCCTTTTGAAGGAATTATATTCAATTTTTGTCTCTATGAGAAATCGATGACTGAAAGGTTATTGATAAAAATTGATGAATTATTGGTAAATGATGGGTATATATTCATACAAACCCTGCATCCATTCACTTTTCACAAAAACGGACAGACATATAAAAGTGAGTGGGTCAATGATTCATGGAAAGGACTGCCTGGAAACTTTAAAATGCCCCATAGATGGTATTTTCGTACTTTGGAGGATTGGATGTATTTATTTCAAAAGACGGGATATACAATGATTAATTTAAGAGAGCCAAAAAGTGCTGAAGCTGAATTACCTTCCAGTATAATTTTTACACTAAAAAAATCCAGATGAATGAATTATCACAATAAAAAATTTAGAGCTATAGAGAACACCGAAAATGGAGAATCATCCTCCTCCACCATCTTTCATTACCAGCAGGAAGGCAGGATTATAGATGGATATTATAGTGGGGGTGAAATTGAAAAAGGATTTTTATTAGGTAAGGTGGAGAATAATGGAAACATCGACATGGTTTATCAGCATATCAACAAGCAGGGAGAGATCCGGACAGGCAAATGTAAATCGACCCCTTATTTTTCAGAAAATGGAACACTTAGACTGAAGGAGGTCTGGCAATGGACCAACGGGGATCAATCCAATGGAATCTCAGAAATAGAAGAAATCATACTACAGTAATATTCCATAAACCATGAAAAAATCAACAGTTAAAGAAATCAGGACACGTTTCGACAAAGATGTGGAAAGGTTCAGTAATCTTCAAAAAGGACAGACAGCCACCGTGGATGCAGTGGCATCATTGGAAATATTATCGGATGCGGCAAAATACCTTTGCCATGGAGCACGGGATATTTTGGATATAGGCTGTGGTGCAGGTAACTACACCCTCAAAATATTGGAAAAGATTCCCAACCTGAATTGTACCCTGATAGATTTAAGCCAACCCATGCTGGACAAAGCATATGAACGGGTAACAAATTCTACAAATGGTGAAGTTACTATCTCTCACACTGATATAAGAGATTTTCCTGATAATGCAGAAAGTTTTGACATCATAACTGCCGGGGCTGTTCTCCATCATTTGCGTGATGAGTCTGAATGGAAAGCAGTATTCAAGAAGTTGTTTACGCTGTTAAAGCCCGGAGGAGTTTTGCTTATTTCAGACCTCGTTGTGCAGACACTCAAACCATTGAATAAACTCATGTGGGAAAGGTATGCCGACTATTTGAAAAATCTCAATGGAGAAGCCTATCAAAAAGAAGTGTTTGCCTACATTGTAGAAGAAGATAGCCCGAGAAGCTATGAATTTCAGCAAAAAAAACTGAAAGAGGCAGGTTTTGCCTACGTTGAGATATTACATAAAAACATGTGCTTTGCCACCTTTTGTGCCGTCAAAGAAAAATAAGGTGGTGGACTGGAATTGATGGAACCTGGGGAAACTTTACCGGAGTAAAAATCATACAGTGGTATTTAAAAAAGTAAAGCCATGTATTCCTTACAGTTAATTGAGACAGGATAACAGAGAGGGCATGATCAATAGTGATGTAAAAAAATATATAGACAAAAGCGTCTTGTGCTGGCTGGCTACGGTTAATGAGTTGAATGAGCCAAATGTTTCGCCAAAGGAAGTATTTACCTATGATGGTGAGCATTCCTTACTTATTGCAAACATTGCATCTCCGCTCAGTATCAAAAATATCAGGGAAAACCCAAATGTCTGTGTAAGCTTTATTGATGTATTTATTCAGAAAGGATTCAAATTAAAAGGAACAGCTAGGGTCATTGAAAAAAAGGATCCCGGATTTGGAAATAAAGCAAAACTCTTGACTGATTTGTTTACGGATAATTTTCCAATCAAATCCATCATAGAGATAACTGTAATAAGGGTAGATAAGATAATGGCTCCCAGCTATTTTTTATATCCGGATAAGACTGAACAATCCCAAATTGAAAGTGCCATGAAAACTTATAAAGTGAAACCTATTGATTGAGAATATTGATAATCAATTCCAAAGCTTAATGGTTTACTTTATTGAACAACCTGTTTAACCAAATGACTCTGTTTTGAAATCTGATCTTATACTTTCCAATATCTGTCAATACATCTCATTATCACCTATGGAAAAGGAGTATTTTCTAAGTCTGTTGGAGGAAGGGAATTTGCACAAAAAGGAGTTTCTTCTAAGTCAGGGAGAATCCTGCAAGCATATCTATTTTGTCAACTCAGGTATACTCAGGGCTTTCCATATCAATCAGGAGGGAAAAGATTCTACAGTGATGTTTGCTGTGAAAGATTGGTGGATCACCGATATGCATTGTTTCTTAAATGTTGTTCCTTCAATGGTGAATATTCAGGTGGTGGCACCATCGAGTGTTTTAAAATTGTCCAAGGAAAATCTTGACAAACTGTATGATGAAATACCAGAGTTCAACAGGTTTTTTAGAATCCTGATGCAGAATGCCTATTGCCGGGAGCAGTTAAGAACAATTCAAAACCTTTCCTTGCCTGCTTTGGAACGGTATGAGCGATTTATCAAAAAATACCCTCACATCGCCAATGCCGTTCCACTAAAACAGATTGCCTCCTATTTGGGCATCACCCCGGAGTTTCTAAGTGCAATCAGGGCAAAGAAGGATTGAAGAATGAAATCCTTTTCTTAATATATCTTATTTTTTTAAAGCTGAAGAAGGCATTAATTTGAAAAAAACACTATGCTAATCCTAATTGCGGGGCCATATCGAAGTGGCACCAATGATGATCCTATTCTCATCAAAGAAAACCTTGTCAAACTTGAAGCCATGTCACTGCCTATTTTCAGAAAAGGGCATGTTCCAATCATTGGAGAATGGGTTGCTTTGCCCTTGCTTCATCTTGCCGGATCTCAAAAGCCGGGTGATGCTGTATGGGACGAGATCCAATATCCTGTAGCACATCGGCTACTCGAAAAATGTGATGCCGTACTGAGAATTCCCGGTGAATCAAAGGGGGCGGATAAAGATGTTGAAATAGCAAAAGCAAGAGGTCTAAAAGTATATTATCACATCAAAGATATTTCTGATGCAGAATAAACGAGTAAAAAACCTAAAGAAAGAGCTGCTTTCTGATAATTGGTACCGTTTGGAAAAGGTAACTTTTGATTACCAATTGTGTAATGGCAGGTGGGAAACCCATACCAGAGAGGCTTATGACCGAGGCAATGGAGCTACCATACTTCTTTACAACATATCAAAAAAGACGGTTATCCTCACTAGGCAATTCCGTGTGCCTACCTATCTTAACGGTAACCAAACAGGCATGCTGATCGAAGCCTGCGCCGGATTACTGGACAGGGCCAACCCGGAAGACTGCATCAGAAAAGAGACGGAGGAAGAAACAGGTTATCAGGTCAAATCAGTTCAAAAGGTATTTAAGGCCTATATGTCCCCTGGTTCAGTGACAGAAATCCTGCATTTTTTCGTAGCTGAATATACAGAAGAAATGAAAATATCCGATGGAGGTGGGGTCAAAGAGGAACAGGAAAACATTGAGGTGTTGGAAATTCCCCTTTCAGAAGCTTATGCCATGATTGGCACCGGGGAAATTTGTGACGGTAAAACTATTATGCTACTCCAGTATTTAATGTTGAGTGAGCTGGTTAAATATCATTGACCTGTATAATTGAGGATATCCATATTTTAATAAATGAAAAAATTCGAGAGATTTTTTATAGGAGTTTGATTCACTCTGGTTCTTTTGTCATTGGTAGTGATAATAATTAGTATTAACACAAAGGGTGATGACATTGAGGCAGGATGCAGACCTCTCCTGCCGTCGAGGTGACAAGGCAAAGTTTTTTCTTGATTTAAATGCTATTTTTAGTTCTAAACCAGCAATTTCAAAATCTGTCATTGGTAGTGGAGAAAATTGGCATTTATAGAAGGTAGAATGACAACTAGACGGGTTATAGACCTCTATCCACGATAGCCCCGATAGCTCCTAAAATCCGCATACAGATGTTTAAAAATACCGCAAAACCTTAATTGCTAAGGCTTTGCGGTTTCGATTATTTCACCTAATTTGGTGTTGCACAAACAATCGATGAATGAAAGTAGTAAAATCAAATTCAATATCAGCATTTGGAGGGATGAATTTCGTTTTTGAACACCTTAACAAGCTGAATATTAGTGATATCCTATCTGATTCTTTACCTAAATTAAACCCCAATTCTCGTTATTCATGGAAAGATTTATTTTATTCTTTCCTGTCAATTTATTATTGTGGTGGGGACTGCATTGAAGATATACACACCAATTTAAGGCCGCATTTTGAAAACAATCCTTATATAAAATTACCTAGTCCTGATACTTTACTGAAGCGCCTGTCTGAGTTAGCCACTGAAAATCAGATTTGTAAAACTAAGAGAGGTTCAGTTGAGCATGAATTTAATAGTAATGAAGAATTATGTAAACTAAACATGGCAATACTGTCAAAACTTGGGGTATTAAATTCTCAGGAATTGACGCTTGACTACGATAATACTATCATTTTTAATGAAAAAAGCGATAGTAAAATGACTTATAAAAGGGATTATGGTTATCAACCCGGTGTGTGTACAATAAACGAAGAACATATCTTTTACATCGAGAATAGAAATGGTAATTCCGATGCTAAGTCATTCCAAATTGATACTTTACAACGCATGTTTGGAGCTTTGGAAAAAGTTAAAACTCCAAAAGTTTCACATTTCAGAGCAGATGCAGCATCTTATCAATATGAAGTCATTGAGTTGTTGAATGAAAAATCTGAGTTTTTCTATGTAGGTTGTAGAAACAGTTACGTGGAAAAACATTTTACACAGGTTCAGGATTGGACAACAGCCAAAGATGAATTTGGGGAATTACAAGTAGGTTCAATCTTGATCACTCCTTTTTCACAACAAGCCAGAGAATATAAAGCTACTCCCAAGCCGTATCGCCTTTTGGTAAAACGCAGGTTAAGAAATGATGGCCAAATGAACATAATCACACAGGATGCCTATGATTACCGTGCAATATTGACCAATAATTTTGATATGACTGATTTGGAAGTCGCTAATTTTTACGCCAAGCGGGGCAACATGGAAAGACAGTTTGACATCTTAAAAAATGATTTTGGTTGGCAATGCCTCCCTTTTTCTTCGTTAAACAAAAACTCAGTATTCCTCTATTTTTCAGCAATTTGCAGAAACCTATACAATAATGTGATTAACTATTTTTCAACTAAATGCAAAAGTATAAAACCCACCGACCGAATTAAAAAATTTATTTTTCGATTTATAATTCTTCCTGCAAAATGGATAAAACAAAGCAGACAAATGAAGCTAAAAGTATATAATCCAGCTTTTGTATATACCTGATAAAAAAAACATTTGCGAAAAAAAATGGCTCATTCCTCTAAAATAAGTATTGGATAAAACTGTCTTTACTTTTCAAAATTTCAATAATTCTGTAAATCAAGTCAGCAAAAACAAACAAACTTCGGAAACAAGAGAAAACAAAAGCCTTGATTTTACTCAATTTTTCAAAACAACACGGTTTGGTTTACAGAATTGAATGTCATTAGGTCACTTACGGATTTTAGGAGCTATCGGGGGGATCGAGGTGACAAGGCAAGGTCTTTTTAGTCTTAAATGCATTTTCAGTTCAGAGGTATCTTCACTCCAATTCTGTCATTGATAAGAAAAAGAAAACTCCCCTATTGGGGAGCTTAGTTGTCTAAAAGATTACTTTTTTGAAGCTTCCAAAGATTCCTTACGGAACTCTTTCATCATTTTGGTAAGTTCCAAAGTAGCTTTGCGAGCTCTTGTACCTGCGGCTTTGTTGCCTTTTTCCGATTGCAATTCAGCATCTGCTTTGAAGGATTCAAACTCAGCATTTATTTTATCAATAAGACTTTTCATTGTTGTGTGATTTTTGATTGAATGCAAAAATATGATTTTCTTTCAGTTTCTTTACCGCTCAGTTGCATTATTCAATTCCTCCAACCCAAATCGACATAAAAAATCCAAAAATGCATTAATGGTTTTGGGATATATTTCTTAACTGATTCAAACTCCAAAGCATTTTTAATATCCTTTGAATCTGTTGAACTTCTCGATACTATAATTTTATAATGATTTTTCACATGGGAATCTAAGCATTCAAAACTTTTCAGAAATCCCCACCCATTTAATACAGGCATTTCTAAGTCAAAATTATTAAACTTGGATTTTGATATAATTCAAAATAAACTGGATTTCTTTGTGAATGCGGCTAATGGCTTGTAATCCATTATTAAAATCTAATACTTCTCCTTTAAATCCAATTATGTGGAGTATCTTTTTATTTATCAGGTTTAGAACAATGTCATCATCAATCAATATGATTCTAAGCCAGTTTGGGGAATTTACCATGAAAGGATTGTAGTAGTTATTGGGTGATTATTTGAAAATATTGCTGGTCTTTCTCATTCTGGTTACCCGAAAACATCAATTAATGTTGATAAAGATTAATTGCATTTATTTTTCATTATTGGATTTTCATTTACAATTTAAGATAGTTTATACCTTTAAATATGATTTAAATAGCTTGATTTGAAAATCAAGCTACAAACGATTTTATCTAATTTTTCGCTCCATCTCCTTTTTTAAAAATACCTATTCAACCAACTTTCCTTTTTGATCAAAGGAAATAATATATATGATTATAAAAAGTCCATAATTTTCATATCAGCAAGGAAAAAAGTTGTCCGACTCAATATGTTCTTGGAATTTATTGAATTTTAATTGGGTAAGTTCATATCCATCACCATCTATAAAATACCATTTATGGAGGAAGTAGGCTTCGAGCTCTTTAATGTCATCCCGCAAACCAAGTTGATAATCCCTTACTAATTCCCTAAGTGCTGCGCTGTCCATAGGAGAAATATATCAATTGATTTTTAAGATAAGAACTGTTTTTTTTATATAGCATTTCTTGACATTTTTAATAATAACCCTTCCCTAGACAATAAACTACTTTTAAAGAACCTAATGGGATTGCATATGCATCATTAACGGATTGGTTTTATTCTTTTGCCCTTTTCAGTTAAAAATCTCATTGTTCTCTGTTAGGATAATCGGCTGTCCGTCCGTAATGACAATTGTATGCTCGTGCTGTGCCATAAAGCCACCTTTGTTACCAACCATTGTCCAGCCGTCATTAAGTTCAACTGTGTATGAGGATAAAGTTGAAATGAAAGTCTCAATTGCCACAACAGAGTTCTTTTTAAACCGTCTATGGTCAAGTCTGTTTTTATAGTTTAGTAACTCGTCCGGTTGCTCGTGTAAACTTCTTCCGATTCCGTGCCCTCCCAAATTTTTAACCACTTTATACCCTCTCTTTTTAGCTTCGGTTTCCATAAGATGGCCTATGTCAGCTATTTTTACTCCCCCTTTAATATTATTAATTGCCTTTTGCAATATTTCTTTAGATGCGTCAACTAACTTTTGATGTTGCTTAATATCCTCTCCAAGAACAAATGAGCCACCATTGTCAGACCAATATCCTTCAAGTTCTGCTGACACATCTATATTTACTAAATCACCTTCTTTTAATATTCTTTTACTAGATGGGATACCATGACAAAATTCATTATCTACACTTATACATGTCCAACCTGGAAAATTGTATGTTTCGTAAGGTGCAGATTTTGCTCCATAGCTTTTTAAAATATCTGCTCCATAATCATCCAGTTTTTTAGTGGTCATGCCTGGTTCAGCAAATTTTATCATTTCCTTTAAGGTGAAGGCCACAACGTCACTTATTTTTTTCATGGCTACTAATTCACTTTCTTTTGTTATTGACATATCGCTTATTTATTCTTATGTAGTATGTTTTTATACCTGACCGCTATTCTATTTATCTGGAAAAACCAGACTATTTACTTAAACATAAACAAATAAGTTAGGTTCCTCAAACCTAGCAATTCCACCTAAAACAAAAGATGCCAACTACTTGGTACTTTTTGCCAAATCCGTACCAATTTATATTTCCTGTAAAGCCTGATGATTCGAAGGCAAAAAAGTAAAGCGAAAATCCCTTGTCGTCCACTAAAAGCTCCCCAAGTAGATTTTCTGCTCCTGCAAGATTAATCATTATAGAAAAATTAAGAGTTAGGTATTTCTCTCTAACAAAACTTAACAAGCCTGAATTTTCCATTCCATAAATTTGAACATGAAATCGAGCATGAGGTTCTCCTCATGCCTAGAGATGGTTGTAAAACATGCGAAGATTCCCTGTTCCGACAGGCGGGCATGTGACCAATAAAAATATTATTATAAACACATGAAATATTTTACATGCTTAATTCTTGTTGCAGCATTGATTGGTTGCGCAAAAGATAAAAACACAGATCAATCCATTTCAACAAATTTTAAATTTGAAATTACGGATTCATTTAGAGTCAATCATCTGGAAGATTTCTTAGAATCCTTACCAAAATATGCCGCGGTTTTTGATTCAGATTACAAATTGCTCCAAGACAATATTGAATTGCTATCAGGTACAATTTCAACCCCTATTATAAATAAAGAAGGACAAAATTTTGTCCATAAAAATCAAAGGCTTCTTGGGGAAGAAGATTGGAATACATACTATTCATTAAAGCTAAAAATCCACTAAATCAAAGATATAGACTATACCTATCTTGACCACTCAAATCGCTATCTCCCTCCTACTCTCTCCCGACCATTCGTCTACTTTTTGAAGTTTCCCAATAGGTCATGCCCCATTGGGAAACTGGACTCCATTCTTTCCATGAGTAAACCCACGAACATCTAGGAAAGATAGATTGGCTTAGACATTTTGTCCAAACAGTTATAAGCGTCTTTTTTTTATAAATTTATTTTTCCGTGGGTCAAAATAATGTGAAGGTTCATTCTTCCTTACTTGAACTTGGGGTTCTGGTATTTGATTCTGTCGTTCTGGTTTTGGTTGTGTTAAATTCTCAATGAATTCCTGAACTCTTAATGACCAACTTCCGTCAATTGAAGCATTAATAAAAGCCTTACGCGGTATTTCGGCAAGTATTGCATATCTACCTATTCGAACAGGAATCAAACAATATAGTAGATTTCGAAAATCGTTTATATTGTCAATTGTGCCCAGTACTTTAAAATCAAAAATGACAGGAACGGAACTGGTAAGCCAATTTTCAGGAAAGACCTCTTCAATTAAATCAACTTTAAAAATGCCTCTCATATTGGTATTACGGAAATTCTCCCTCCCTTTAAGAAAACGGGGATAGTCTCTTTTTAAGCGTGTACCATCTACTATCCAAACCATATTTTTATAAAACCTTTCTCGTGAAGTTCGTTCCGCTTTATCTAAATAAGAATGTTGAAACTCAACCACAAGATTATGCGAAGTTCGGATATCGGCAATATGCTTTTCATCTGTTTCTTCATCAGTCAAAAAGACTTCTTGCCATTCAACAGGATAATTGCTTTTCCAAGTTCGATGCCATTCAGTTTCTGGTTCCCACCAAGGATCACAGGATCGAACTCCAATATGCGCCCAATGGTTTATTTTTCGTTCACCACATTTTGCAATCAATTCTGACCTACAACTTGGACATATTCCTTTGAGACCTTTGGTTGCCTCAGTTTTTGTACCATTGACTATTGCGTATCTCATTCTTTATTTTGATTGGAGTGAGTAGTGGAGAGAAATCCCAGACTTACTAAGGTAAAAATATCAAATCCAATTTTCCCATTTTGGAATCACTAGAAAAACAGATGCTCTCAAATTTTAGAAAAAAAATATCCTAATGGAATAATTGGAATAAATACCTGGTTTGAGACTAAGGATAAATAAATTGTATCCGAAATCAATAATCAAATTCCGAATTTTATTCAAAATAAATAGCACTTCGATATCATCTCACACAAAACTCTGGAATAATGAGAAATTTCCTCATTACTAACTCATAATATAGAGTAATTTAACTATATTTGAGAATATTTCTCATAACATAGTCAAAATGCTAATAGAGTTTTCAGTAGGGAACTACTTGTCCTTCAAGTCAAAAACAACGCTCAGCTTGATAGCCACCTCCATCAAGGAGCATGTTGATACCAATATCATTTCCACAGAACGCTTCGATTTACTGCGTGGGGCGGTAGTTTATGGTGCAAATGCCAGTGGCAAAAGCAACCTGATCAAAGCCATGTCCACCATGAGACGATTAGTGCTACAGTCCTTTGAGCAATCATCAGCTGATGAGTTGGATATTGTTCCCTTCCTATTAAATACAGCGACCGAACACTCCCCATCATACTTTGAAGCTGTATTTCTGATTGATGGCATTAGATATCGCTACGGGTTTGAAGTGGATGATCATAGGATCCATTCTGAATGGTTGTTTGAAGCTAAAAAACAGTCCGAAAAACCCTTGTTCCTTCGGGAAAATGAGGGTATTGAGGTAATGAAAGGATTTCCTGAAGGAAAGGATTTGGAAGAACGCACCAGGGACAACGCACTGTTTCTGGCAGTGGCCGACCAGTTCAATGGCAGGATTTCCAAAATGATCATGAAATGGTTCAACAACTTCATTGCCATTTCAGGCTTAAAGCATGAAGGTTACAAAGGGGTGACTTTTGAGATGCTGGAAAACAGCCAAACCAGAAATACCCTTTTGGATTTCTATAAAAAACTGGATTTGGGATTTGAGGATATCTCTATTTCCAAAAAACCATTCGACCCCAAAGAACTTCCTGGTGATATGCCAGAAACACTGGTAAAACAATTGGTAACCGACTTGGAGGGAGCATTCCGTATAGATATCAAGACCATTCACAGGAAGTATGATTCAAAAGATATGGTAGCTGGCCAAGTTGAATTTGACATGCGCAGTCAGGAATCTTCAGGAACCAATAAGTTGTTTAATATCTCCGGGCCTGTGTTCGATGTTTTGAATGACGGTGGGTTATTGGTAGTGGATGAACTTGATGCGAACCTGCATCCCATTCTAACACTTGCGATTACGAAACTGTTCAATTCCAGAGAATTCAACCCTAAAAATGCCCAGTTGATTTTTGCGACCCATGATACCAACTTGTTGAATTATGGCAATTACCGGAGAGATCAGATCTATTTTGTAGAAAAAGACAAATTCGGGGCTTCCGGCATCTATTCCTTGGTAGAATATAAAGAAGAAGGGAAAACAATCCGTAAGGACAGATCCTTTGAAAAAGACTATATCGAGGGCCGATATGGGGCCATTCCGTTTATTGGTAACCTTTCAAAATCCGACAGGGAATGGCAAGGAAGATAAAAATCCCCAATGAACACCTGAAGCGATTTGCCAGAGAAGAGGAAAAGAGAAAGAGAGACTTTAGAACCAAACGTCAATTCTACCTTATCGTCTGTGAGGGTGAAAAGACCGAACCGAATTATTTCAAGGGTTTAAAGGAAGATTTGCCTAAAGGGGTATTAACCTTCTATCAGATAGATATTGAAGGGACTGGAAGGAACACTCAGTCATTGGTGGATGAAGCCCTGCGGCTGAAACTCTCCTACGAAAAGGAAAACAGCCGACCCATCGACAGGTTGTGGGTGGTTTTTGATAAGGATAGCTTCTCCGCCCAGGATTTTAACAGTGCCATACAACGATGTAGCAATTCAAGTCCTGAAATAGGATGTGCATGGAGCAACGAGGCTTTTGAACTTTGGTATCTCCTGCATTTTCATTTCTATAACAATGGAATCAATAGAACTGATTACCAGCAACTCATAGAAGGTAACCTGAGGCCCCATATAGGGGAGCATTATCGATATCAGAAAAACAGTGAAGAAATGTATGACTTACTTAAAACTTACGGCAACCAGGATAATGCCATCCGCAATGCCAAAAATCTGACCGAAAACCTTATAGGGCAACAAGATTACGCCAACCATAATCCCTGTACGATGGTCTGGAAGTTGGTAGAGGAACTGATGGGATTGAAATAGGAATTGTTTTTTGCGGCTACAGTTAATGAGTTACATGAGCCAAAGTCCATTATCAGAAGCACTGCATTTGTTTGCCTTATAATGCAATGATCTTTTCAAGGTCAATGTCCCGTCTTTCTGATTTGGTTATGATCATTTTAAGTTATATTTTATACTTACTGTAAGCAGGGTTTTGCTTGGAAAACATCTGGTATTGGCAGCAGTATGCGTTTCGAATCTTTTGTTCATCGTTATCTTTTCCCACATTAATACCTATACATATTCTCCACCGCCACATTCAACTTTTTTTCATTATGCAGGAAATAGTCAAAGAAATCTTCCGACAAAGTCAGGTGTCTGTTTACCTCATCATAAAAATGTAAAACCTTTGAATAAATCATTGTTTTCCCTTTATATAATCTGAAAGTCAAGGGTGCTTCCTGTAGTTCTGATTGGGTAACTTCCATTTCAGCTTCCCTATTGAGATACCTGATCCAAATGTCCCGGTAACCCATTTCATCAATTTTACCCAAACTTTCCAACTTATAATTTTCAATAAATTCATACAGGCTCTCAGGTTCGGTGAACAATTCAAAATCAAAACCAATCTCCTCAACTGAGAACTTATGACTGGAATAGATCCCCTCTTCCAGTTGTCCCAATGTCAACCCGAGTGAGGTGGTAAACACCTTGCTTTGCTTTGACAAATATTCCTTTAATAAATCTGTTGATTCCATGTCTAGTATTTCTTTTTTACTGAAGCAAGTAGGATATAAACGCTCCATGCGACCAAGAGAGATGGAAATTACAGCAAGTATCCATGCCATTTTTTCACCCCCTGTTGTTTTACCCGAACCGACAACAATCAGAAATGGCAATAACCAAATAAAATCTATGATCAATAGAAATCCTATTCTCTTTCAATAATTTTGAAAGCATCCCTTACAAGTAATCAATGGTTCATTTATTTGTTAGACCTAGTTTTTCAATTTTTTTTAACCAATTTGCTCTAACTTCATCTTTGGAAAGTCTTATGGGGCCAATGGTTGTGATTCGCACTTTGTTTACTCCAATAAAATTCAATGTCCCTTTCTTAATAGCATTATGGCTTGGGTTTCCATAAACCCACTTGTAATACCAGGCAGGCTGGTCTAATGTACAAATTATCCTTGCGGTTTTTCCTTTAAAATATCCGTCGCTAAACAACGAATTTTCTCTTTTGTTGAAAGCAAATCCAGGAAGTAAAACTCGATCCAAGAACCCTTTCATAATTGCAGGTACAGAGCTCCACCATACTGGGTATATCCAAACTATATGATCTGCCCATTTTAATCTAGCTTGGGCATATAATAAGTCAGGTTCCAATTCTGTTCGCTTTCGATAACCAAATTGAAGATTAGGATTGAAATCCAATTCCCTGATATTAATTACTTCAATTACGGCATTTGATTTTTCGGCCCCTTTTTGATATGACGCTGAAAGTGCAAAACTGAAACTTTCTTTGTCGGGATGTCCATTTATAATCAATATTTTTTTCATCTTCTTAGAAATATTTTTTGATTTGATCCTCAAAATGATTGGTGGTTAAATTTTTGGTTCTGAAGAATGTATATAGAAGAAAACTAGCCGGCAACGTTAAAAAGGCTGTGCATATTATGAATGTGGCTACACCAAAAAAAATAGCTGAAATTTGACAACCAACTTCCCCTATATAGGAAGCAAAATAATTTTGGCGACCTATCAAATAATTATGGACAGCTATTGCGTAATCATAAAAGCGAATTGAAAGCTCGTAAAGTAACCAAGTTGGGTAAAACCAATTCCTAACAGATTCCCACCACTTTCCAAAAATTGATTTTAGTTGACTGTTTTTTTCTTCCATCTTTTAATTTTTTTTACAAAAATCTACTAAATGGAAGCGTTATTATTTGATCTAGATCAAAGGCGGTTTTTAGGATTTCTTATTCTACTCAAAGTTTCAAGTGTAATTCCTAAATATGAAGCAATATGGGTTAGGGGAACTCGGTTTGTGATATTAGGATAAATACTTAATAGGTGATTATACCTTTCATCTGCCTTATTAAACTGTATAGTGTACAATCTTTCACAAAGTCCTAACATCGTTTCAGTTACCACTTTGCTTATAAAACGTTCAAATTCATGGTGTTTACTTGTCAGTTTGTCCATAATATCCTTCGAAAACTCAAGAACTGTTGAGTCTTCAACAAATTCAACATAATGGGGACTTGGTTTGTCACTAAAAAAGCTAACAATAGGAGCCATGAACTGATTTTCGAAAGTAAACCAGTCCGTAATATCTTTTCCGTCTTTCAAGTAATAGGCTCTCGAACAACCTTCTACAATCAAATATGCTTTTTTAGAAAATTGTCCTTCACGAACTACAACCTCTCCTCTTTTGAATGTATTAACTTTTGAATAAGCAATTAATTCTTGCTGACATTCATGATTTAATGGTAAATAAATCTCCCCAATTTGATTTAAGATTTTTTCAGTATTCATTTTTTAATCGACTACAGTTTTTCAGTTTAGCACAGTTTAGTTATAGTGTTTGCCAATTTATATATCTGTCCGGAAAAACCAGACTATTAACTCTAATAATAACAAAAGAAGTCCGGTTTATCCTTGAACCTATCAATTCAGCCTCAATTATCCCTCCTCTCCACCAATGCAAACTCCGCCAGGATCCTAGGAAGAAATTCTTCAACAAAGATCCCGAACCGCCCCTCCAAGCCACTGACAAAAAGCGTAAGGTCCCTGAGTGGATTGGACTCGGACAGAAAATCTATGGCAAGCTGCCTCAGCCTCCGGTGATGGTATAAGATAGCATATATTCCCTTGCCATACATTAGGGTTAGTTCATATCCATCACCATCGATAAAATACCACACATGATTGAAATAGGATTCCAGCACTTCAATATCACTTAACTAATTGACAATGAGAATTACAAACAACTACTAATTCCTTTGTAAAAAGATTAGAAATTTTTATATAGCAAAAAATTATATAGTATATTTGTATTGTTGGAAAGCATAATCCCCTACATGATTAATTTAAATTGATATGAAATTTGTAATTTCTGTCAATTGATTCATCAAACAAATCGTAAAATCAAATGGAAAAAGTAATCGTAAAAACCGAAAAGAACGCTAAAATTTTCGATTACATTCAAAAAAAGGTCGAAGATAAAAATGCAATCATTTCTTATATTCGTGAGGGAAAAGATTTAAAAGAACTCGAGGAAAATAGAAAGATTAAATTTGTCAAACCAATATAATTTACACCAAATTAAAAAAGGGTACTCATTTGATACAGACAAAGGAGTACCCTATATTATTATCCTAGAAAAATCATCGTTTGTTCCTCCTTATGGGGATTTTTTATTTGATTTCTCATTTTTCCCACTTGTCCCCAAAGAAAAAAGAAATAAAGACCAAAACGGTTTTGATCCAAAAATTTGCCAAACCCTTATTAATTTTCTTGAAGAACTTTTCGATCAAGATGTTAGAAATTCAATTATATTTATCTGTGACAGCCAAGATCAACGTGAACTTTATAGAAAGATTTTATTTGATAAATGGTATGACAAAAGTTCATTAGAGAGGTTTGAAAAACTGGATTTTAAACTTGTAAATGATGGGGAAAATTATTCCATAACAACTTACATATCAATTGTTACTTTAAAAAACAACCCATATTTGAATGATTTGAAAGATTTCGCCAAGTCAAATATGGAAGAATTTGAATCCTACAAATTTGAATAACAAGTTTTGGATTCGCAAAGAAAGTCAATGGCCACCTGCCCCAGCTTCCGGTGATGGTATAAGATGGCATATTTTCCCTTGCCATACAAAAGAGTTAGTTCATATCCGTCTGCATCGATAAAATACCAAACATGACTGAAATGGGATTCCAGCACTACTATATCATCCCTTAGCCCAAGTTGATAATCCCTTACTAATTTCCTAAGTGTAGCGTTGTCCATGGAAGAAATATATCAATTGGTTTTTAAAATAAGAACTGATTTTTTGATTTAGCATTCTTGGTATTTTGGACAGTAATCCTCCCCTAGGGTAAGTTTTCCTTTCTGATGGAGTCAAAGCATATCCAAAATATCATTTTATGGAATCACCCCTCTCCTACTCTTTCCATCATGGAAACTAGGATGTTTCTGGAAAACTTATAACAACCCAATTACTTCCATACACCTTCAATTAGAATCAATATTTAACTTTCCTTCCTTCAATCAGTTGATTTTGCCCCATATTTAATGAAAAATACCCCAAACACGGTATTTTCTAATGTTTTAAAAAGTACGTTCTTTATAAATTAAAAAATAAGCTTATGGGAATTAAGGATTTGCATGAAAAACCTTTTGATCAAGGAACGATCACAAAACTTGAAATTTTTGAGGATTATACCCAAGCTTGGCTTCCAACTTTTGTGATGTCGGGATTTGGTACGGTTTGTATAATCGATTTTTTTGCCGGAAAGGGATATGACATAAACGGTATAGAAGGTAGCCCCATCCGGATTTTGAAAAAGATTCTTGACCATACAGATATTATTCTTCAAAAAAGGACAAAAATTTATCTAAAGCTTAATGAATTCAAAAAACCTAAATTCATAGAACTTCAAAATGCATGTAGTAGCTTTATTGAGGAGCAACCAATACTTAAGTTATTTGTTGAAATAGAGTATTCAAATCTGGAATTTGAAAAAGCTTTTGAAAAGTATTATTCTGATATCATAAAACATCCCTCTCTTGTATTTTTAGACCAAAACGGGGTTAAATTTTTGAAGTTGGATACAATTAACAAACTTGAAAAATCAAAAAGGACGGACTTTCTATTCTTTGTTTCTACATCATATTTCAAAAGATTTGACGAAACACCTGAATTCAAACAGTCTATTGATTTTGACATAGAGGATTTGAAGAAAAACCCCTATCAGTTTATTCACAGAAACCTAATTGGGGCAATTAAAAACAAGCTCCCGTCAAATTCAAATTTACAGTTATATCCTTTCTCTATAAAAAAGAGATCAGGTATTTATGGATTGGTTTTTGGTGCTTCACACCAATTGGCCGTAAACAAGTTTTTGGAAATAGTCTGGAAAAAAAGCGGTCTGAATGGTGAGGCCAACTTTGATATTGAAGATGATTTGTCTAAAGCTCAATTAGGTATCTTTGACCAACCGAAATTGACCAAAATCCAATCTTTCCAAAGGGATTTAAGAGATAATATTTTATCAAAAAAAATTACAGATAACAAATCGGTTATTGATTACACCCTTTCAAAGGGCCATATAGGTTCGCATGCGAGGGAAGAAATAATTCGAATGAAAAAAGAAAACCTAATCGATTATGAAGGGAATAACCCATTGATTAGCTATGATTCTGCAATCAAGAATCAAAAGTTGGTTATCTTTTCAGTCAAAAAATAATTTGGGACAACAGGTGCCAAAACAATTGGCTAATGGTTGAAAGAGACTAGTTTTACTATTGGAAGAAAACGTAATTCTCAAAAAAGACATTCTAAAAATCAAGCATTATGGCACAAACCTCAATTGAATGGACCGAACTAACTTGGAATCCAGTGACTGGATGTACCAAAATCTCACCGGGATGTAAATTCTGCTATGCAGAAGTCATGTCCAAAAGGCTCAAAGCAATGGGGGTGGACAAATACAAGGATGGATTTAAGAAAGTAAAGACACATGAGGATGCCTTGGGTATTCCATACACATGGAAGAAATCCAAGGTGGTATTTGTAAACTCTATGTCCGATCTCTTCCATAAGGACGTGCCCTTGGAATTTATCCAGAGAGTCTTTCAGGTGATGAGGGACAATGGTCAACATGTGTTTCAGGTATTGACCAAGCGAGCAGATAGATTGGCGGAAATCAGCGACCAATTGATTTGGCCACATAATATCTGGATGGGTGTATCTGTGGAAGACGAAAAAGTGACCGAAAGGATTGATTTCTTGAGACAGTGCGGGGCCCGTGTGAAGTTCTTGTCCTGCGAACCTCTAATAGGGCCTTTGTCAAACCTCAACCTTATCGGCATCGACTGGGTGATAGTGGGTGGAGAAAGCGGACACAAACCCCGGCCCATGGATCCGGAATGGGTATTGGATATACAGGAGCAATGCCAGCAATCCAATGTGGCATTTTTCTTCAAGCAATGGGGAGGAAAAAATAAGAAAAAAGCCGGAAGGGAACTCAATGGGAAAACTTATGATGAAATGCCGGAGATTGAGCTTCAAAGACATGTATAAATTTACTTCAATGTTGTCCCCAATCTTACCCAATAGAAACCAGATTCTTTTTGAAAATTCAAAAAACACCAAATGAGCTTAGACATAAGTAAAATCACGCCTGTATCTTTCATGACTTTAATTCTTATATTTTTTGCATCTGTAGCACCAGGTATACTATTCCTATTTATATATGATCCTGGAATTGTATTCGAATTGGAAACCATAAAGTTATTGGTTCTTTGTTTTGCAATTACAGCTCCTTTCTGGCTTGTGAATTCTACCGTTTATCTGATTTTGGAAACAAAATTTTCAAAGGGTGAAGAGACGGGCAGTGATCCTAATCTTCTTCATATATGCAGCATGGCAGGAAGCTTTTGGACAATGCCAGCAGTGTATTTACCAAGTTTGATAGCCTTATTTTTTGAGTTGGATCTAAAATTTGCCGTTTTAGGGATGATTTTGATAGAATTTGTGACTTTATTCCTGATTTGGCAATTGGAACATAGACTTAGGCCTAAAAAGACTTAATAATTATTAAAACATTTGTTTACTTGGCAATAAAGAAATTGTCAAAATATTTAACAAAAGATTAATTGCTAAATATTAAAGCTGATCTTTAAAAGTGGCGCAGTGAACATGGTCGGAATGTGGCACTAATCAATCCTTATTATCCAAATATTAGTGGTACATAGCCAAATTTGGGTCATTATTATTTACCGAATTGGTGTATTTGTAATAACCGATAAAAATCCCTAATTGATAATGATATAAAATCTACTCACTATAAAATCCCCAATCAATAAGGTAGTAACTATGCGAATTCTTTAGATCTGGAGAAGTATTGTAAACCTCCTCATAGAGTTCGAAAAAAACTTCCACAAACTCCACAGCAATTTTTGGTTTGTTCTTTTGATACCTTTCCATTTTATTATTTAAAGATTGCTTGTTCAAAAGGTCAGAATTAACAATCTCCTCCCAATTACCATAATGTTGAAATGCTAACTCTATAAATTCCCAATATTCAGCATAATATTCTATAGCATTGTTTGCAAACGCCACCCAATTCCTAATTTCGGAAGGAGAACCATAATTAGAATGAATAAATATATTCCTTTTAACAGACTCTATCATGAGAACTACATTTCCATGTCTCATTTCGAAAACTTTTTCTATAACATCCAAATGTTGTCCACCTGTGAATTTTTCAAACAAATAATACCAGCCAGAATCTTTTTGTTCAAACCCACGCTCAGTCCAAGCTTTAAAATCAGATTCCTGTAAAATATAACCTCTATGCAAAAGTGACTTTACCATACTCAACAATTGCTCTAAAGAAAACTCCAAATCAGAAACAATAATTTCAAAAATAGTTTTCCCTTTGTCATTTTTGAGGTTTATATCCATTTTTATCTGGATTACATCTAAAATAAAACTTAGAAATTGGTAATTCTTATTCTTGGTAGTTTCTAAAAATAAAAAAAGTTTATTTGGACTTTTTTCATATCCAATTCTTTCATTGATGATTTGTAATTCGCCTTTTTCACTATTTTCCAAATAAGCGCGAAAATGGCTATAATCAGCGATTCTATGTTTGTAGTAAAATTTCAGATTCTTAATAAATTCTTCAACACGGGAAATTTTCCATGCCTTTTCTTGAATCATTTTTGATTCTACAATACTTTTTTGCTTTTTGGCATTGAGTCGTTTCAGATATTCATCTTTACTTTTTTTACCGTTTTCATAATGGTAATAGTATACTTCCTTGTGATTTTCTTCAAAAATCAAAGATTCCAATCCTATAGTAGCAGTTTGCCATTTACAGCGGACTTCTTTCTTTTCGAAAATATAATTTTTCTTAAATCTACAATCCAACTTAAATTCAGATGATGATTCATTGAAAACAAAAAAGTTTTGGTGGCCTGATAGGTATTTAATGTTTAAATGGCTGTTACTTTGATTTAAGTAATTGAAATTATCAAGAATCCATATTAGGTATATTCCATGTTTTTCATAAAAAGAATTTCTTTCAATCATGTACCTTGGTGAAAGATCAGAAAGCTGGATTTCGAAGACAATTTTCCTATCTCGGAATTCACAATAAACATCGGGTCTTCTCTTTTCACCGTCAATAATTAGATATCGGTCATCAATCCAAAGCTTATTAAGATCGATTCCTGCGACTCTTTGAAGTTTATTCCCTATTGCTTCCTTTAAAAATTTGTGACGATCGCTTTCTTTGGAGTAAACTATCTTTTTGTAAATTTCCCAATCACTTTCAGAAAACCGTGAATCCTTAAGAAGGCAAGCTGTGGTATTGGGATTATGTTTAAAGTACAGGTTGTTTCTACTGCTTTTGGAAATGGAAATTTTCTGTCCACACTGCAAACATTCAAATTCCAACTTTTCTTCATACGCTTTCTCTCTAAAAGAAAAAAAATCTTTTCTCTCTTTAAATTGCTCCTTTACATCAATGATGGTTTTACTCTCTTTTACCCTTACTATGTTGATTTTATTATATCTCATTGGGATGATTGATTGTATTTCTGTGAATATAGGTACAAAGGAAAATTTTAGCTTTCAATTCAACAGAAAAATTCGCTAAAATGACAATGGTTGTCGGGAAAAATCAGATCTGAGTTTGTTGATAATTTTTCAACCAATTTAGATAAAGTCCTAGCAAATGTTTTCCTCCTGTTAATTCACATTAAATACCTCCATTCAGGAATTCCAAAAATACCAATTAGAGTTTTTCAATATTCACTCATGAAATGCTAGATGATTTAGAAGATCAGAAAAATAGTCCAAAATCCCTTTGGGGCATGCCCCAAAGAAATTACTGGTGGTTCATCATTGTTGCCAAATATGGCACATTCTTATTTACAGAAAATGGTGCACTTGTAATTACCGATTACAGAATACAGTGAATCAAAATTTGTAGATAATAAAACAACCTAGGAAACATACAAAGCATAGAAGTACAACTTTATACCCCTCACCTTAAGTTTTATCTAGCCCTGACCTGATGTGTAATTATAAATTCCAATGATAGAAAGGAGTAGATGCAATCTACTCCTAGCCAAAGCTATTCTTCACCCAGAAGGGGGTACACTCTCCATACCATATTCTTCGCCTTTAAGTTTCTATATGAAGCAGATATTAAAAAATACCTTATTCACGGTATTTTTTTATCTCGATTCTTTTCTTTAATTGTAATACTTCCATTAAACTCTTTTTTATGTCAAGAAACATTGTCGTTTGCTGTGATGGTACCGGTAATAAAGTAACGGTGAATGAGAATTCTAATATAGTCCATTTGTTTGCGTGCTTAGAAAAATCGTCTCAACAACTGTGTTACTACTCGCCAGGATTAGGTACCACCACTCCTTTATGGGTGGATAATGAGAGAAGTAAAGAATGGTTTAAGTTCAAGGCTATGGTTTCTGGTTATTCTTTAAAGAATAACGTTCTCGATGCATACAAATTCATCATGGAAAATTATAATGATGAAGACAAGATATACTTTTTCGGCTTTAGCAGAGGGGCTTATACTGTTAGAGTTGTTGCTGGAATTATTAGAATGTTTGGCATTCTTCAAAAAGGCAATACAGCACATATGGAGCAACTTTATAACCTTTATGAAAACTATATTAATAAGGAATTAAAAAGGGATATTGAAAATGGTTTAGTAGGGAGAAATAGGATTTCAGGCCATGTAAAAATTGTTGCTCGAATAAAAAGCTCCTTTTCTAGAGGAGAAGGTAAAATTGCATTTATGGGATTATGGGATACAGTATCGTCCGTAGGCAATGTTTTTTTCTCAAAATCCAACCTTCCATATACTTATGATTTAAAATATATTAAATCTGTTAGACATGCAGTTGCTATTGACGAAAAGAGAAAAAAATTTAGATTTCAAAAAGTTAATCCGAATACTCATAAAGACCTAAAGGAGGTTTATTTCGCGGGGGTTCATTCTGATATTGGAGGTTCTTATCCTGAAGAGGGACTTTCAAAAATATCATTAGTCTGGATGCTTGGAGAGGCTTCAGGTTTAGGTCTTAGACTAGATAAGAAAAAAGTAGATAAATACGTTTTTGGTATAGGTGGAAAATTTCAGCCACCGGACCATTTACAACAAATCCATAATTCTTATAAAGGAATATTTAAGTTTTTTTGTCCACAATCTAGAGAAATCTCAATAGGAAGCCTTATTCATCATTCTGTTGCGATCAAAAAGAAGATTGATAAGAGCTATAAACCTGAAAATCTCAAGTGTCTATCAAATATTGAATTCGATAAAGAAATAGTTTATTATCAAAAAGGGAATAAAAATGAGTAAAATAATAATCAAGACAAAATATCTATTGTCATTAAAGTTGACAACAGAATAATTGTCAACCTTTTGAGCTCCAGACTATACAAACAGTTTCTTTAAAGCACCTAGCCCTTCAATTATCCCTCCCCTCCACCAATGCAAACTCCGCCAGTATCCTAGGAAGAAATTCCTCAACAGATATCCCAAACCGTCCCTCCAAGCCACTGACAAAAAGCGTAAGGTCCCTGAGTGGATTGGATTCGCTCAGAAAATTAATGGCAACCTGCCTCAACCTCCGGTGATGGTATAAGATGGCATATTTTCCCTTGCCATACAATAGTGAAAGCTCATATCCATCTCCATCTATAAAATACCACACATGATTGAAATAGGATTCCAGCACTTCGATATCATCCCGCAAACCATACCAAATATCTCTAAATGCATCATTTTATTACAAAAAATGATTTTGATCTTAAATCCAGCTATTTTTGTATTGGATAATTTTAGTTTTGTTAACCTATGTTGAGAAAAGAAAAGTCCATAGAATATTCCGGAGTTATATTAAAGGAATCCAAAATCCCCAAATTAAAAGAGAAAAACTACTATGTTTTGGATTATCCTTTAGACGGGGATGCCCCAAAGCAGTTTATTAAACTTTACAAATTTACCAAAGATTCCAAAATCAAAAAGGGAAATAAAAAATCATGGATCCCATATATTGCAAAAACAGCAGAAAAATGGTATCCACATGAATCCATAATTGAATTTGCCATTAATAAGATTGGTCAAACATTGGGTCTAAAAATGAACGAGACAGATTTAGTGATTGCAAATGGCCAAATCCGTTTTTTAAGCAAATATTTTTTAAATCCCAGAGAGGAAAAGCTTGTACATGGAGCGGAGATTTGCAGTGAGTTTTTTGGGGATACAATAGAAGGTGAAAGAATTGCCAATAACAAAGGAGAGGCTAGATCAGTTTTCACATTTGAATTCATTAAGGATGCTTTAAGGAATGTCTTTCCAAATGACTTTGAAATGTTGATGGTTGAGTTTGTGAAAATGTTGGTGTTTGATGCGATCGTTGGAAATAACGATAGGCATTTCTATAATTGGGGGGTAATTCAGAATGTGAGAAACACTAATAAAATCATTACCTTTGCTCCGATATATGATTCAGCTAGAGGACTTTTATGGAATTTCAGTGAAAAAAACATTGAAAAGCATCTGGGAAACTACAAGGCCATTAATGGAAAAAAAATTGAAAAATATATCAATGGTTCTAAACCAAGAGTAAGTATTGACGAGAATAAAGAAGCAAATCATTTTGAATTGGTTGATTTCATTAAAAGATATAACAACGAATTCCAAAAAATTGTCGTTTCTTTAAGTACTTCCGAAATGGAGGATCAAGTAATCAAAATGTTAAATGAAGATATTTTTATTTATTTTTCTAAAAACAGAAAAGAATTAATAGAAATTGTGCTTCATAAAAGATTTGAAAAAATTAGGAATATCTAAGATGAAAAATAAGTTTAACAAATTTTGGCAATGGTTTGATAAAGAAGATGATCAACGGCGATCCCATTACATCTCAAGTAATCCAACTTATAAAGAGTCAGAAAAGATATTTTATCTTCATTTAGAAAATATAAAAGTGGGTGAGCTGACTTATTCGAATAACAAATGGTGCTTCAAGTATGCACATGATTTTAAGTCAAATTCTGAGGATCTCAATCTTATAGTAGGTTTTCCAGATGTTGAAAAAGTTTACTGTAGTCAGGAATTATGGCCTTTTTTCAAAATAAGGATTCCTGGATTGAAACAACCAAAAGTGAAGGAAATTTTGAAAAAAGAAAACATAGAAGTAACTAATGATGTGAAACTTTTGGAGCGATTTGGAAAGCGAACAATTTCAAATCCTTATGAATTAGAAACTAGCCTTTAATAAAAAGATTACTATATGATTAAGAAGTAAAGTCGGTGAAATATCACCAACTTTATTTATTCCATAAAATACCACACATGATTGAAATAGGATTCCAGCACTTCGATGTCATCCCGCAAACCAAGTTGATAATCCCTTACTAATTCCCTAAGTGCTGCGCTGTCCATGGAAGGAATATATCAATTGATTTTTAAAATAGGAACTGTTTTTTTGATTTAGCATTCTTGGCATTTTGATAATATTCCTCCCCTATATTAAGGTTTTATTCCTGATGGAGTCTTAGCATATCCAAAATATCATTCAATAGAATTACTCCTCTCCTGCTCCTTCCATCATGGAAACTTGGATGTTTCTGGAAAACTTATCACAACCCAATTACATCCAAACACCTTCAATTAGAATCAATATTTCACTTTCCTTCCTTCAATCAGTTGATTTTGCCCCGTATTTAATGAAAAATACCCCAAACACGGTATTTTCTAATGTTTTAAAAAGTACGTTCTTTATAAATTAAAAAATAAGCTTATGGGAATTAAGGATTTGCATGAAAAACCTTTTGATCAAGGAACGATCACAAAACTTGAAATTTTTGAGGATTATACCCAAGCTTGGCTTCCAACTTTTGTGATGTCGGGATTTGGTACGGTTTGTATAATCGGTTTTTTTGCCGGAAAGGGATATGACAAAAACGGTATTGAAGGTAGCCCAATCAGGATTTTGAAAAAAATTCTTGACCACGCAGAAATAATTCTTCAAAAAAGGACAAAAATTTATCTAAAGCTTAATGAATACAAAAAACCTAAATTCATAGAACTTCAAAATGCATGTAATTGCTTTATTAAAGAGAAGCCAATATTAAAGTCATTTGTTGAAATAGAATATTCAAACCTGGAATTTGAAAAAGCTTTTGAAAAGTATTATTCTGATATCATAAAACATCCCTCTCGTGTATTTTTAGACCAAAACGGGGTTAAATTTTTGAAGTTGGATACAATTAACAAACTTGAAAAATCAAAAAGGACGGACTTTCTATTCTTTGTTTCTACATCATATTTCAAAAGATTTGACGAAACACCTGAATTCAAACAGTCTATTGATTTTGACATAGAGGATTTGAAGAAAAACCCCTATCAGTTTATTCACAGAAACCTAATTGGGGCAATTAAAAACAAGCTCCCGTCAAATTCAAATTTACAGTTATATCCTTTCTCCATAAAAAAGAGATCAGGTATTTATGGATTGGTTTTTGGTGCTTCACACCAATTGGCCGTAAACAAGTTTTTGGAAATAGTCTGGAAAAAAAGCGGTCTGAATGGTGAGGCCAACTTTGATATTGAAGATGATTTGTCTAAAGCTCAATTAGGTATCTTTGACCAACCGAAATTGACCAAAATCCAATCTTTCCAAAGGGATTTAAGAGATAATATTTTATCAAAAAAAATTACAGATAACAAATCGGTTATTGATTACACCCTTTCAAAGGGCCATATAGGTTCGCATGCGAGGGAAGAAATAATTCGAATGAAAAAAGAAAACCTAATCGATTATGAAGGGAATAACCCATTGATTAGCTATGATTCTGCAATCAAGAATCAAAAGTTGGTTATCTTTTCAGTCAAAAAATAATTTGGGACAACAGGTGCCAATACATTTGGCAAAAATTTCAATGAGACTAGTTTTACTATTGGAAGAAAACGTAATTCTCAAAAAAGACATTCTAAAAATCACTTAAAAATCAAGCATCATGGCACAAACCTCAATTGAATGGACTGAACTGACATGGAACCCGGTGACAGGATGTACCAAAATCTCTCCGGGCTGTAAATTCTGCTACGCAGAAGTCATGTCCAAAAGACTCAAAGCAATGGGGGTGGACAAATACAAGCATGGATTTAAGAAAGTAAGGATCCATGAGGATGCCTTAGGTATCCCATACACCTGGAAAAAATCCAAGGTAGTATTTGTAAACTCAATGTCCGACCTTTTCCATAAAGATGTGCCACTGGAATTTATCCAGAGAGTTTTTCAGGTGATGCGGGACAATGGTCAGCATGTGTTCCAGGTACTGACCAAGCGGGCAGATAGACTGGCAGAAATCAGCGACCAATTGATTTGGCCACATAATATCTGGATGGGTGTATCTGTGGAAGACGAAAAAGTGACTGAAAGGATTGATTTCTTGAGGCAGTGTGGGGCCCGTGTGAAGTTCTTGTCCTGCGAACCTCTAATAGGGCCTTTGTCAAACCTCAAGCTTATCGGAATCGACTGGGTGATAGTGGGTGGAGAAAGCGGACACAAACCCCGACCTATGGATCCGGAATGGGTATTGGATATACAGGAGCAATGCCAGCAATCCAATGTGGCATTTTTCTTCAAGCAATGGGGAGGAAAAAATAAGAAAAAAGCCGGAAGGGAACTCAATGGGAAAACTTATGATGAAATGCCGGAAGTGGAATTGTAAAGGCAAGTATAATGAAACTTGATAAAAAGGTGAATGAAATGAAAGATGATTCCGATTTTTTGGTCGAATGGGCAGTTTGGGGGGATCTTCAATCAAAATCTGACCTTGAATTAATTTTATTACGAGGCCACATCCTTATTGATAAAGTACTTTTCATTGCATTAAACAGAAAAAGATTTCAAAACTGTGATACGTTTTCTTTCCATTCTAAAGTTAAAGCCATTGAAACAACAATGTTTTTTGACAAAGAAAAACATGAATTCATTTACATGCCTTTACATGAATTAAATAATTTAAGGAATAAATTGGCCCATGAAATTGATTTCACTTTTCGAAATGGGGAATTTGAAAAGTGGTCAATTAAAATTCTTAAAAATCTAGATGGAACTAAATACACCAAATTTACCAGGAGAACAAAAATTATTAACTCTTTTTCGTTTTTGGCGAAGGCAATATTGGACTTATCCTAGCAAGGCTATTATTTAATTCCCTATTTTCGAAAAAAAATAAAACCATTCTACTTCAAACTCCTCTTTCACACAAGCCATTCTTCACCCAAGATGAGGAATTTTCATATTTTTTTATAGATGAAATAAGAATTAAATTTATTCTCATTTCTGTAAATTTTAAACCTTCCAAATTTTTAATCGCTAATCAAATTTTGAATTTCAAGATGAACATTATTTATCAAATTGTTTAATGGATCTGCAATTATTCCAGCTAATTTAAATGATAAAAAGAATACTGGAAGAATAATTATTAGACCTATAAATATTCGAACTATTTTATATTTCGAAACTTTTAAGCCCAAAATTCTCTGAAAAAGTTTAAAGTATGAAATCAAATGGCCTGTTACTGACATTATTAAAATCCATAAAACATAAACTAAAATAGCTTCCCAAATATCCCTGTAAAAAATTATCCAATAGAAAACAATCAACAAAATTGAATAACTCAAAATATTTTCAAATAGATTTAATCTCCAAGATGAAGATTTTTTAGGGAACCGAGACCAAATTTCAACCCATACCAATATCACTAAAGTCAAAAAAACAAATGAAAGAAGATTTCCAACAAATTTTATCTGAAGGTTAAAAGAAAAAACAGTCAAAGCTGTAAAAACCCCCAACACAGAAATCAATTTACTATTTTCATCAATAAAACTGGCTAAGTCTTTGGAGCCTTCTTCCATTTTTTTGTCCTCCTCTTTTTCCAAAGGATTTATTTCATTTGGGTTAAATTCCATTTCTTAAAATTTTCTTGTTGATCTCTTTTAAAATACTTTTTTGCCTTTATAATATATTCAAATTTGGAAGGTTTTTTGGCAACTTAGGTTTGAGTTAATTAGTCAGGATTGAAGAATTAAATATTAAATTTCTCCCAGTCAATAATCTATTTATAAATGCTCTCTATCTCCAAAATTAGATTATACCACCAATTTCCACTTAGTGAAATATAAATTACCCCATCATAATCTGATGGTTTTTCAACACCATCTTCATAAAGCACGATTACCCTATCACGGCCTAGTTTTCCAATAAAGTAACCCGTTTCAAAAATAACATTCTGACGAGCTCTCAATTGAAATTCTTTGTCCTTTGATGATTTTCCTTGGTCATCTGCTGTCCAAAGAGCAACAGCAAAATCAACCTCTGAGTTGGATTCAAATTTTTCTATGACAGTTTTGCCTTTATTTGCCTGTTCATGCAAAATAATTGCTTCCTTATTTAATTTCTTTTCGATAATACGAGCTACTTCAAATTTATATTTTTCATTATGCCCATGGATAACAAATCCTTTATTATTCATTTTTCTTAATTTTTCTTGTTCTTTTGAAAATTGACCGTTTAATATCTTTCCTTTTAAAACATTAAAAAGAGGATACATTCTTGAAAAATTAGAAGCTAAAGAAGTTCCATTTCCCGATAAATCGAAAGATGTAAATTCTTTAAAGTCGTGGTCATTTTCATCAATATAATCCCGAAAAATATTCCGAGATTCATAATACCAATTAAGAAATGAATTGATATTTTCTCTTTTATTAACTTTTGATTTTAATGGTTCTGCCATCGTTAAAATAAGGTACTCCTCAGCTCGTTGAGTAAGATTATCAAGTTGAATTTTTGGGTTTTCCATTTTTAAATCAATTTCATCATTTTCAAATAATTCTAACGTAGATTTTCCACTCATCACAAAATCCAATCCTTTACCACTAATTATATATTCACACTGACCATTTATTGTAGAGTTATCCCGCCCATTTACAAGTTCAACTAAGGCATGCTTCTCTAATTCGTATTCTAGTAACCTAAATTTATCCGCATTCTCTTTACTTGGATATTGTTCAAGCTCCAAAATATTGGCTAAAGAACTTGGGTAACTGGCATCCATAAGTCCTTCTAAAAATTGATCCATGAAATCTGCTTTTTCTTTACTTTTCATAATTTCAGTAAAATGTAATTGGTGAAATTGATTACAAAAGCCTGCGATTACCAATCCTTGTTAAATGAAAGCCACCATTTCGCCATACTTCCAATTAATTGTTAATTTTTCTAAATCACAGGTCCTTAAACCTACCCATTACCTCTCAAACAAAAATACCCCCTTCACGGTATTTTTACCTCAATTTAACAGAAAAGCCCCATCCAAGAGGCTTTTCCACAAATTAATCCACGATTTAAGCAACTTTCCTGTCATTACTGATACTAATGGGGGCAATATGCCGGAATTTTCTAGAAATACAGCCTTTAAGGGGGATTTTAAAGCACGGAAAACTAGTTGTTGCTAACAGTCATTTATTCAGTTATAACTTCCTTAAATTTCTCAACAAGCAATTTAACTGGAAATTTATAATTTATTTTTCTACTACTGATTGGTGAAATTTGATATTCTAAATTCTTAATAGCTATTGATTTTCCTTTTTCAATACTTAAATGATTTACTTTTTTCCTAACATTCATTTTTCTTAAATGCCCATCAATAATCTCCTTAAAATTAGAGTCTTTATCTTCCAAATGAGGGGTCAAATAAATTAATGTATCGATATCTATTACTGTTAATGATTTTATAAAATTTGGGTTGTATTTATCTCCAAGCTTCTCTTTTATTAGGTCTAAATACCATTGATTTAACCTATGGTTTACGCCAAGTATTTCAAAAATTCTGTCGTTTATGAGTAAGATAGGGTATACCGTGATATTCTTATGTTTGTTTACAAAGTCATCAAATTTAAAATCATTTTCAACTATTTGACTTATTGATGTAATAAGTTGTCCAACACCAATAGGCCTATTGTTTACTTCTAAAAATTTTGATTTCAAAACTCCATTTATTTTTTCAATATCACCGGAATTTCTAATGCTCTTTGCTATCAAGACGTCTTTTTTCTCAAACAAAAATACTTTCTTGCCATGGCGAATATAATAATCTGGTTCATTGTCAACCGTTTCTAGAACTACTTTTTTTACAAAATAAGATTTGTTGAAAATTTTGTCTAAAATTTTTTTCATTAAGAAATTCTCTGAAAAATTCGTGTTGAAAAATTCAAAAAAAGTTCTGTCTTTAGCCGGTAAATTATGACGCCTATTAAAAGAATTTTTTAGTATGAATTTCACACTTCTAGTGAATTTGTCAACAACAAAAAAGAAATCAATTACTGAAAATGTGTTTTCATCTAACTTATAGATCGGGTGATTCCTTAAATTTGTAAAATCTTCATCCTCAACAATTTCATCTGATGACAATGAATTTAAAAAAACCAATGATTCATCATCATTAACTTGAAATTTGAAACCTTTATTGACCTTTATCTCAAGCAATTTCGCAAAAAGGTATTTCATCTGATATAAAACTCTCTCAGAATTCTTTTGGGAGAAATAAGTAGATAAATCAGTTTCTAGGTAATTGTACACCTCATTTGACTTTAGAAATTCTATAAGGTATTCAAACCTTATAATTGTGGCATATACTAATTTGCCAAACTCAAGGTCATTGTCTTCAAAAACCCCTAAATCTGAAGTTGAAAATGACATTAAAATTGAAAGGTCAACTAGTTTTTCAAAATTATCTTCTGTTTCAGGTATTTTTTGTTTTGAATTGACTTCTTTATTTATAATTAAGAATGATTTTAGTAAATTAATTTCATCTGTATCTATATCAGAATTTTGATTTTCTTCAATCAGTATTTTTCGGTTGGATAAAATGATTTCTGCTAGTCTCAAACTTGCTTCTCTTGACACTAGTCTTGGTTTATCAATAATATCATTTTCATAAATATACTTATTGACTCTACCAATAATATCTTTACGAACATCAAAATTAGAGTTGAAATCATCATAGTTTGGTTGGGGATTAATATTTGAATATCCTATAATGTTCAAAAGTGTGAAGGGTGATATCTGTTTTAAATATTCAAGTACATTCTTTTCTTTTTCATCTGGAAAAACGTGTTCAAATTCTAAACGAATTATAGTTTTCATCATTTTTTGTTTTTGATCTTTTAATTTGCTATAGGGGTATTAAATAATCGATTAATGTTGGAACAATCCTTTTGGGTTAATTTGTGATGCATTATAATCGTTGAAACTCATCAAAGCCACATCCTAAACCTACCAAATCCCCCCTAACAAAAACACCCTAATCAGGGCATTTTTACCTCTATAAATTAAATAAAAGCTCGGAATCCCGAGTTTTTGGTACTTGCAATCAAAGACTTTAGGAAAAAGGGAAGTCTTTGGCTGCAAGGATTTAGGTTCGAGTTTGAAGAACCAATAGATAAATTATATCTAAGTTTCGACACAATCCTTTTAAATTAATGGAAAAAGTAAAAAGTTAGGTTTTTTTTAATTTTAATCCTTGACATACATATTCCAATAATTCTCCGGGATCTACATCAATTGCAAGTGCTATTAGATACAATTCATCAGCTCTAAGTTTCGTCTGAGGATTGTTAGTTAATTCAGTTAACCTTGGTTTACTTAGGCCTGTTTTTCTGGCAACATCGGATTTATTAATAGATTTTTTAGCAAAAAACTCTCCTAATCTGGTCATTTGTTCAGTAATTCTTTCAATAAAGATAGACAATCGATAAACATTTTCAGAATTATAGAATAAATTTATTTGTAATGTTAAGAATTACTTAATATATTTACAGAAAGTCTTAAATAATGATAGTCTTTGATAAAGAAAATGAGAAAATACATATTCATATTCCTTTGACTGGATATGAAGAACTCTTATCATATCAAAGGAGTATTTTGGGAGTTTTAAGTGAAATCGAAATTCAAGATTGTAACCCCGAATTAAAAGAACATTTAAAAAAAGTGTATTGTCTTTTAAGTCATTTGTTAATGGACTCAAATTTGAATCATTAATTTAAAATAAATTATGGAGCAAAGGATCCTAACAACTATTTCAAATTCAAACTCTTCCAGTTTGGAAAAATATAGGATAGGTCTTGAATACCAAAATCCAATTCAATCTGAACAAATATACATCCATAGTTCCGCAACCATCTTCGACATCATTTTCGAAAGAAAACCAAAAAACCCTATTTAGAACCTATTTTCCCAGGATTGGCCGGCATATTTACCCATATGTAGACCAAGATACCCTTTTCAGGCCGGCAGTCCACCCTTCTTTATTAGAAACAAGAATCAAGAAACAAGATTCAAGACTTGCAATTCCTTTGCTAGCAGGGCGCATTCCAAGTCGAATCTAATCTTTTGATCCAGCCGCAATGGTAAGTCTTGGTACTTAGTACTTCGTACTTTGTACTATTTCCCGCCTACAAGGGCTGAATTTCCACATATCTAAAATTTCACCAATGAAGCTATTCATCAAAAACTGCTTCCTGGCACTCCTATGCCTATACCGAAGCCATCAAAAAAATACCCCCTTCAGGGGGCAGGGGGTACCAACCCCCTCAAATAATCACAAGGCCTCAACCCCCTTCAGGGGGCAGGGGGCCCAAGGTCTCAAAGCCGTCGCTTACATAGGCAGCCGCTACCCATGCCTCCTAACCAAACTCCTAAAACTCTCCCACCTTATGATCAATATAAAAGAAGCCTTCCCCAACCACTTTCCACCATCCCATAGGCAGGAAACTAAGTCTCATTCTTCCACCCCACCCTCTTGGTCCTTATATCTTTTAAAATCTCGGATCTCGCTTCTCGGATCTCGCTTCTCCCATCTTGGTTCTTGCTTCTTGTCTCTTGGCTCTATCAGACCGCTTCTTATCTCTCTCTTCCTCCTATTAGCCCCAAAAGTTGCCTTCACCCAAACCCCTGCCACTCCGGTGGGGGCTATTTTGCCGCTTTCAGTTGGGGATAAATTCGACTATCCGGTTTTGGAGCATGCACTTTATAGTGAATCAGGAAGGCTTGACCTCGCAAAATATAGGGGCAAACTCGTAATCCTGGATTTCTGGGCCACATGGTGTGCCGGATGTGTCGCCTCCTTTCCCAAAAACAATGAGCTCCTAAAGACCTACAAGGACAGACTTGCCTTGGTGGCAGTGACCTATGAACCCAAAGAAAAAATAGTACCATATCTTGAAAAACTGAAGGCAAAGAAAGGATGGGAACTTTCAATGGATTTTGTCGCAGCCAATAGTTCATTGGCAGAGATTTTCCCCCACCAAAGCCTGCCCCACTATGTATGGATCGCACCTGATGGGAAGGTGGCAGCTATTACAGTTGGATCTTCAGTGAATGGGGAAAACATCGACAAACTGCTTGCTGAAGGAGACATTTCCTTGAAAGTCAAACAAGACAACAACCTGAGGTTAAATAAAGCGGAATTATTTCTGACCCGTAACGAACAGTATGGAAAGAAACCGATTTTACATCAATCAGCCCTGACATCTTTTATTGATCGGCTTTCCACAGAATATGTACTCGAGGAGCCGTCTGAAGCAGGAATTGGTAGAATCCTAACAGTCAACCAAAGCTTGGCTACCCTCTGTCTGACTGCCTTCGGGGAGGGAGACAATAAAAAGTACTTCGGCGGAAGCCGTCTGATTCTGGATGTCAGGGAACCGGAACTGATCATTCCCGGACCACATCACTCCGGGGAGCTTTATGAAGAATGGCTCAAATCCAATGCTTACTGCTATGAGCTGCTGTATCCGCAACAGCATGAACCTGCACGGTACACTTACATGCAGGAGGACCTGAAAAGGTTCTTTCCCCAATACATATTTGAAGTAGAAACCAGAGAAATGGAAGTGTGGAAAATCATCCTTACAGACCCAAAAGGAGGATTTGAAGCAAAATCGGATCAGGCGCTCAGGTTCGAATTCACAGGTCAGGGCGGGATCATCCAGAATATCATGCTCAATGGCCTTGTCGGTTACCTCAATATGTATTTCATGCATGATTCAGCCTATCCTGTGGTGGATGCCACCGGTATTTCAGTACCTGTCACCTTGGAACTTGATGCAAACATGACCGACCCAGATGAAGTGGCTGCATCACTCAGGACTTATGGCTTGGACATGGTCAGGTCCCGGATGCCGATCGAAGTACTTGTCATCAGGGATAAATAACTTTCACTATAAACCCCAGTAATACCATGAAAAAAACATTACTCACTACCATTTTCTGCCTGAAGCTACTCTTGCTGCAGGCTCAGTCCAGAGTTCCTGTCACAGGAACGGTACTCGATGCCAAATCCCGGTCTCCACTGCCGGGGGCATTGGTTAAGGGCATGGACAGCGAAAGGTTTGCCCTGACAGATGCAGAGGGTAATTTCAGCATTACCCTACCGTCTGGCGAAAGCATGATCCAGATCAGGTTTATCGGATACAGGACTTTGGAAATTTCCTTTGACCAGGAAATCCAATCATTTTCAGAACCTATCCTATTGGAACCCGAAGACATCGGCCTCAATGAGGTGGAGGTGTTTTCCACAGGTTTTGAAAATCTTCCAAAAGAAAGAGCAACAGGTTCATTTGTGCAGGTCAATGAAGAGTTGGTTAATAGAAGGATCAGCACTGGCATCCTTGAGCGGCTGGAAGACATCACTCCCGGACTAATCTTCAACCGCAACCAGCAGGGACGCAGCGGAGACATCAGCATCAGGGGTAGAAACACCGTTTTTGCAAGTGCCAGCCCACTGATCATCGTGGACAATTTCCCCTATGACGGCCCAATTGAAAATATCAACCCCAACGATGTCGAATCCATCACTGTCCTACGTGATGCGGCAGCTGCATCTATCTGGGGAGCAAGGGCAGGTAACGGGGTGATCGTCATCACCACCAAAAAAGGAAGAACAGGAGCACCCACACAGGTTACACTGATGGCAAATACAACAGTGGAGCAGCTGTATGATCCATTCTACCTGCCAAGGATGTCCTCAGAAGACTTCATCGGTGTGGAAAGGGAATTGTTCGAAAGGGGTTTTTACATAGGTCAGGAAGAAAGTTTTACCCAAACTCCGCTTACGCCTGCTGTGGAAACACTGATTGCCCAGAGGGATGGCTTGCTGTCTCAGGCAGAGGTTGACAATATTTTGGCAGCTTTTGGGAGAGCGGATCTCAGAAATGATTTCCGCAATCACTATTACCAAAATTCCGTCCTCCAGCAATATGCGCTCAATATCAGGGGAGGAGGTAAAAATACTTCACACCATCTGGGTCTGGGTTGGGATGACAACAAACTCAGACTTGTAGACAACCGTAACTCAAGGTTCAGCCTGAACCTCGGACAGCAGTGGAACCTGATGAATGATAGACTTGAAATGGAAATAGCAGCTTATTGGGTGACAAATTCGCAATCCACTGGAACAGAAGATCCCCAGAACCTCAATCTTTATGGGACAACTCCTATGTATCCTTATGCAAGGTTTGCGGACAATCAAGGAAACCCTATCCCAGTGACCCACGGGTACAGAAATAGTTTCATCGAAGACGCAGCAGCGCAGGGGCTGTTGGACTGGAGGTTGAATCCTCTCGAGGAAATCGGACGCTCACCCATGACCCAACGTCAGAATGACCTCAGACTCAATACCAGAATTTCATATAAGATCGCAGAAGGGCTGCGAGCCTCTATGCTTTACCAATATTGGGAAAACACGACGCGGACTTCCCAGGACTTTTCGCCTGAGAGTTACTATGCCAGAGACATGATCAACAGGTTTACCCAGATTGGACAGGACGGTACTCTGTTTAGGCCAGTTCCCATTGGAGGGATCCTCGATTCGGGTACCGCAGCTTCTTCCAGTCACAACGTCCGAGGACAGCTCAATTATGACAAAACCTTTGGAACAGACCACAGCATTTCATTTTTGGGAGGTGGAGAGATAAAAAGCCTATCCTCGGTATCCAGATCGAGAAGGGCTTATGGCTATAACGTCAGGACTGAAATCGGGGCCCCTGTCGATTATGTCAGCCTTTTGCCACAGTTTTACAGCAGCTTTTTTCTAAGGCAGATACCCTTTGTGGATGGCAATGGCAGGTTTGCAGACAGGTTTGTTTCCGTTTTTGCAAACGGCTCTTATACCTACAAATCAAAATACATTCTGTCAGGAAGTTTCAGAAGAGATGCATCCAACCTTGTAGGAGTCAGCACCAACCAGAAAGGTGTTCCACTCTGGTCCACCGGTGCATCTTGGATAATCAGTGAGGAGGGTTTTTATGGAATGGACTTCCTTCCATTCATGAGGCTAAGGACAACCTATGGCTTCAATGGGAACATAGACAGGTCAGTCACCGCCCTGACCACTGCATTTGTGGTCACCACCAACCCATTCACCGGATTTCCTTATTCCCAGATCTCCAATCCGCCAAACCCCAACCTGCGTTGGGAAAAAATAGCTATCATAAATCTTGGACTTGATCTGGAAAACAGAAAGGGGACTTTGGCATTGACACTGGAAGGCTATATCAAAAACGGAACAGACCTGTTGGGCAATATCCCCTATCCACCTTCTTCAGGTATTACCCAATATAGAGGGAATACCGCATCTACGCTCACTAAAGGCTTTGACCTTTCCCTGACCCACAGGGCAACCCTTGGAAAAACCCTCAAGATGACCAATGTGTGGTTTCATTCTAATGTCAATGAAAAAATTACCGAGTATCTGATCAATGCACCCATCCAATCCTACCTGAGGGATGGGGCCGGGACAGTCAATACCCTTCCCGTGCCATTGGAAGGCAGGCCCTTGTTTGCCATATACAGCTTGCCTTTCTTAGGACTTGATCCTGAAAACGGTAATCCGATCGGTTTGCTGAACGGTGATCCAAGTACGGACTATGGTGCTATTCTTACAGAAGCTACACCTGAATCCCTGACATTTCACGGTTCTGCAAGGCCTGTTCATTTTGGAGCATTGAGGAATGATTTCATATGGAAGGGTTGGTCACTATCCTTTAATATCGCTTACCGACTTGGATATTATTACAGAAGGAATTCAATCAATTATGAAAGGGTACTGAGGGCAGAAGGAGGCCATGAAGATTTTGGTCTGAGATGGCAGAATCCCGGTGATGAGCTGACTACCACTGTGCCTTCCATGCCTGAAAGCAACAACCCCAACAGGGATACTTTTTACCTTTTTTCAGAGGTTTTGGTAGAGAAGGGAGACCATATCAGGTGGCAGGATCTTAGGGTTTCGTACACACTATCCCCAAAGGATTCCTTTTTCAAAACTGCTGAAATTTTCACCTATGCAAATAATCTCGGTATCATCTGGAAAGCCTCCAAAGATCCGCTTGACCCTGACTTTAGGACAGTCAGACCATTGACTACACTGACTCTTGGACTAAGGGTCGAATTCTGATCCCAGTCCTCAAACAGTCTGCCGAAGCTTTCTTCATAGTAGTTAACGTTGATAAACCCAAATGTAGCTTATGACACAAAAGGTGACATGGTTACACGGCAGTAGACCCCTTGAATGGGACAGCGGATGAAAGGCCGCAGCCTGACCGGCCGGAGCCTCCTTACTCCACCTAGGGTGGTTTCCGGTCCGGAAAGGCAATTAAAATTTGACCTTAACAAAACATCAAAGCCATGAAAACAACAAAATTTACAATTCTCATGCTAGCACTTATTGCCTTTTCCTGTGCAGAATTTTTAGAAGAGAGACCCAATGCCGCCATATTGGTACCCGAGACTGCAGAAGATCTCCGAACCCTTTTAAACAATTCCGGCCAGGTATTCAACATGACCCCAACACTTGGCGAAGTTTCGGCCGGAGATTATTTTACAACAGATGAAGCCCTCAATAGCTTCAATTCACCTGAAGAAAGAAATTCCTACCAATGGGCGGATGATATCTTTGAAGGCAGGTCATCATCTGACTGGAACAGACCCTATTCCCAGATATTCTATGCCAATGTAATCATCAAACAGGCGGATCTGCTAAAAGACAATATTCCTGTGGAAGAATACAATTCCTTAGTTGGAAGTGCTCTATTTCATAGGGCTTTTGCATTATTTCATCTTGTTCAGGTTTTTGCACCGTCATATGTCCAAGGTAATGCTGAATCAGCTTTAGGGCTTCCTATGAGGCTCACACCTGAAATTGAACAACCAGTGATCCGTCCTACTCTTCAGGATAACTACGTCAGTATGATTTCAGACCTGGAAAAGGCAAAAAACCTGCTTTCTGTAACTTCAGTGGCAAAAACATTTCCGACAAAATTTGCTGCCCATGCCTTGTTGTCCAAAATCTATCTTGTATTGGGAGATTATGGGAAATCTTTGGAACACGGAAGAGAGGTCCTTCAAGGCAATTTTGAATTGATGGATTACAACACCATCAATCCAGTTCCGCTTAGACCTTTCAACAATTTTAACAGCGAAATGATTTTTTATGCTGTTATGGATGTATATGCTATTACACTTAATGCAAATATATTTATCGACAACGATCTAATCTCATCCTATTCTGAGAATGATCTGAGAAAAAATCTTTTTTTCAGAAGCCGTCCAAATAACAATTTTGGTTTTAGGGGAAGCTATGTAGGAAACGTAAGGATGTTTTCAGGATTATCTCTTGATGAAGTGCTACTGATCAATGCAGAATCAGAAGCAAGGTTGGGAATGTTCATAGAAGCAAAGGCAACAATGAAAACTCTACTACAAAAACGGTATATAAGTGGCTCTGAACTTCCTGGAGAAAATCTATCAGATGCTGATTTACTGCCATTTATCCTTTCGGAAAGAAGAAAGCAACTGGTTTTCAGGGGAGTGAGATGGTCCGATCTAAAAAGACTGAATCAGGAACCGCAATTCAGTACGGTATTAACAAGGGTTGTCAATGGCCAGACATTGACTTTAGAACCGAATAGTTTAAAATATTCTTTACCAATACCCCCTGATGAAATAAACCTTTCCGGGATCCAGCAAAACCCAAGATAAATCAAAAAAAGCCTGGATCATTTCCAGGCTTTTAAAGTTACCAGTCCAATAAACTATCGCAGGTCTTGCCAAATTCCAGGTTTTACCACTGTCATCTGCCCTGTTTGGGGATTGTTGTTGGAAAAAGTCACCACACAAGGTCGCGGATCATTCTCACAATCATAATCTGAACCCTCTGTAAGTCCTGTCAACGGAACATAGGTACCGTTATCATTTCCAAACTGGATCAAACCCTGCGGTGCAGGTTGGGAAAACGCAAACGCAAACGCAGCTGCCAGCACCAATCCAAGGATAGGCAACATTTTCATTAACTTTTTCATCGTATAGTAATTTGTATCAGGCAGCAAAACTGCCTGATGGGTTGAACATTATTTTGACTATCCCCAAACTCATAATTTGAATTGTGGGAACATGATCGACCGATTGGAAGGAATCCACCATCAGGGACGGTCAGCCCCTCGCACCGCCGGGTTCAGCTTGTCTCTCACCCCAAGCTTCTGAGAGATGCGGCACAAGATTTTGAAATCACCGCCAAACTACCTGTCAGGTATTTGGATTAGGATTTATATTTTTTTTTATTTATCCATAAGACGAATACAATCGATAGGGTCAGCGCAGCATTGAACCAAAAATGTTCTGCCCATCCCATACTTTCCAGAAACCCGGCACAGTTGCAGGGCACCCTTGGAAATGCTCCCCACCAAATGAGGCCCACATAGGTATTGAATACTGTCAACAATAACAGTGAACCTATCAGCCCCCACCACCTCGTCAATGCAAATGCCAGCAAAAGGGCCAAAAGGATTTCCGATATAGGTACCGCGTAGCTGATGATATCAGCCAGTTCTTTGGGGAAAGTCTGATTGTGAAAAGCATTCCAGCTTCTTTTCCAGTCCAGTAATTTCTCCATTCCTGTGTAGGTCCAAATCATTACAAGAATAAAAACAGCGGTCTGTTCAATTACCAGTTTGGACTCCATCATCAAGTTTTTGTTATGGGAAAGCATTTTTAACATCTAATTCCTGCTTTATTTTCCTTGAATTTAACAAAGTGGAAATTCGACTGAAAAAATGTCATTGAATACTTTTCAAAATTTTCCTAAATCAATTTTTGAAAAACGAATTTGGGAAATACCTGTTCATCGTAAATCGTAATTTTTGTCATGAAACATTGAAATTGTTATGTTTGTCTAGAAAGGATTTCAACTTTTAGAAAATTTCATTTTTAAAATGATAAAATATGAAGAAGATTTTGCGGACAGTTTTACTAAAAAAAGAATTTGACCATTTACTTCGGGTCAATGAGAAAACCTATGAGCAACTAGCCCCTTATCTTCAGGTCAAACAATATTCAAAGGGGGAAATTATCAAAAAACCAGGCGAGATAGAACATTATGCAAGATATGTTTACAGAGGTCATATTGCTAAAATGATCCCATCTGAAAAAGGAAGAGACTATAGGGTAAGGATATTTGGCCCGGGAAAAATCGCATCAGATTTAGCCTCCTATTTCAATAATGAAAAATCAGATTTTTACCTAAAAGCGCTGAGTTATGTTTCTGCATTTGAGCTCCATGACGAAGCAGAAAAGATGCTGCTTAAAAAAATCCCTGAAGTAGCAGAATTGGCATCTTATATAAACAGGCAGATTTTAATGGATGCTGTTTTGTGGCATGAAGCATTTAACCTTCCTCGAGAAACCGCATTGAAAAAAATGAGAAAGCATTTTCCACACGAGATGAACCATTTTTCCAATAAAGACCTGGGCTACATGCTTAAATGCTCTGTTTCTACCATTTCCAAAATCAAATCATCGATGGATGAGGTTTATCCTGCCCTATAAGAAAAATCCCCATCTGGTTTAATGCCTCCATAACCACTCTGCTAAAGCATCCTGTTACCTTTTCAAACATTGGCAGGTCTGTCTTACGGATCATATATACTGCTTGATAAAACTTAAGATCTTCAAACTTGGAAATAAATTGAAAAAACGGGCTTAAAAGAACAAGCCTTTCAAAATATACCATAACTTCAAAACCTATACTTTCTCTACCATCTTCTAGAAATTCATTAAACGGTCGCAACCAATGTTTTTCCAAACCGCCAATAGGATTTATTAGAAAAACTTTGTCAAGGTAGGTATATGGAAACTCTTTTGCAGTAGCAAGAATCCTCAAAAAAGACATTTTTGGAAGAATCTTAGTATCCTCCTTCGGTTGGAAAGAAATCATCTCTTGATTTAAAATATTGTATTTACAAATAGGAGAAAAAAAGAATTCTCCCTCTTGAGATTTAATGTATTTGAATTTTGTTTTCCTATACCTTTCAATAACAAAGGCATTGAAATCAACTGTTTCCATTCATGTATAAATTTTGGTCTAGCATTAAACCGGCTTCTGAAAAAACATCATAGAATGCATCGACTGACTTATCCCCACAGGCACGGACACTCAATAATTCTTTCTTTGTACTAAATGAAGCTAATTTCACTAATTGTCCTAAGGTAACCCTGGGTTTACTGGAAGGGATACCCAAAGACAAAAGCTTCTGGGGAGTACACAGCGCATAATCTATCATAGTTGCTACCCTGTACCTCATTGATGACTTGATCCTTTCCTGTAAAAACAACCAATAATCAAAATCCCAATAACTTTTGAAATGTTCGGGAGATTCTCTTTCAAACCAATTAATATCAGAATTAAGATAAATATTTTGGGTAATCCCTTCAATCTCCTTTAGTAAAAGCTTGGGGCCAACATTTTCATTTTGGTTCGGTGTAAAGGAAAGACTGAGAGAAATCACAGGATCACCTTCAATTACAGGATAAGAAGACCAATTCTCAAGCACAAAATTGAAGCTGCTCCTTTCGTAAGAATCAAACCTCCAATAAAACTTACCGGTATGTGAATAAAGGACTTCAAGCTGTTTTTTGGTCATTGCCTGCATAAACAATTCTTCGTTTTAATACATAACTAGGATCTTTTCCGGGACTGGGTAGCTCAAAATTAAAAAAATTGATTCCTGCTATAAAACCAGCCAAACGCTTTTTTAAGGAATTTACCAAATTTGATTTTCTGTAAGTTAATTCAGTAAATACAACAATTATCACCTCTTTACTTTTGGATAAAATACCTATTGGAATTAGGTTTAATTATTAAGGGATTAGTCCTTTTGGATTTTTAAGGTACATATCCACTTTTAAATATTTTGGTCTATTGCATATTTCTCTCAATTAAAATTTGATTTAACCCTAAACAATGTAATGCCGAATGGAAACAATAAATAAACCTACTATCACAAATCAAACTGAATTTAAAGTCCTCAACCCTTATTATAAAATTGTGGATTTTGAAGTCAACAAATGGGCGGAGGAACTCAATTTATTTGAGAATGAAGAGGAAAAAATAATTTCAAAAAACCAACATCTCAACAAATTCACTTCTAGGTTATATCCAAATGCTAACCTTAAGGAACTGCTTCCTATAAGTAAATTGATATTGGTTCTTTTTTTGGCAGATGACAGGGCTGATAGGTTTCATGGTAAAGGAAAGATTGATTTTTGGAAGAATTTGCTTTCGGATTTTGAGCAAGGAACCAACAATGGTCAAGGTATTGTCTGGGGAATGATATTTTCTGAGATCTCACTGATACATTGTAATCATAACCTATCTTCGATTGCGTTGGCAGGAAAAAATTTTCGAAATTTGGTAAGGAATTTTATCAAAGCAGGAATCTGGGAATCAGAAAACCTTTTTGCAAACAACCCTCCCCTACCAAATGAATATCTGAAAAAACTGAAGCACAGTTCTGGAGCGGAAATAGCCATTCATTTCTTAACCCATATCCAAAGCAATAAAATAGATCTGGGAACGCTCTATTCCCCCGAATTAAAACAATTAAGAAAAACCCTACTTTTGATAATCTGCCTATCCAATGACCTTGCATCATTCAGTAAAGAGGAATGTTCAGGTGATTTCCATAATCTGGTTTTGTTGTATGAAATCCATTTCAAACTTAACCGCAAGGAATCAATTGCTAGAGTAATCGAAAAACTAAATCTTCTGAAGAAGAAATACCTATCACTCCTGAAACAGGTTCAGAAAAATCCTGGAATCTGCCCTGAGAAGAAAATTTCAATATGTGATTCTTTTAACGGGTTGTTGCTAGGATGTGAAATCTGGGCGAAAGAGGATACTGGGAGGTATGTGGGAGTTGTCACTATTTCAAATGAAATTGAATTATAGAAAGAATGGGAAAAGGGGATTCCAAATTTCAATAAATAGAAATTAATCACTAAATTTAATATTATAACTGAAAAGCAGGTTCATTCCCAAAGCGTCAATCGTGGCGTAGGCAAAAATACAATAATGTAATTAATTGGAAATTAGACAGTTGTGACTAGGGTTCGAATCCCCCACTCTCTGCATCAGGTCCAGATCGTAAGGTTTGGACTTTTTTTTTGTTCTTTCCCAAACAACGGTTCCAAAACCCGCAAAACTTTTAAAACTTATCAATCCTTCTGAATGAACTGTCGTACATGTCAAAGCGTTTCGCCGCGGCGAATCGAATCCCCCACTCTCTGCATCAGGTCCAAATCATAAGGTTTGGACTTTTTTTTTGGTTCTTTCCCAAACATCGGTTCCAAAACCCGCAAAACTTTTGAAACTTATCCATCCTTCTGAATGAACTGTCGTACGTGTCAAAGCGTTTTGCCGCGGCGAATCTAATCCCCCACTCTCTGCATAACGAAAGCCTAATGCTACCACTTGGGCTTTTTGTTTTTAGTGCCCAAAAGACCAAATTTTTCATAAATGCGCAAAATTTATAAACATCATCCATAGGGTTCTTTGATCTTCAAAAAGATATTCCTCTATTTCTTGAAAAAGTATAGCTGATCAGGTATACACTCCTCCAAATAAAAATATTAGCTCCCCTCGTTTTCTTTAGGTTCAGCTTTCCTTTGTTCTTATTCGAATATCAGACATGTTTTTTTTATTGGAAAAAATCTCAAGAAGATTCCGTGATACTTTCGTGAATATTTCGGTTTACTTTTATCCGTATTTACAACATACACAATATGAAAAAGGTACTAGTAGTCGAAGATGACCCAAATATCAGCCAACTGATTCAGATTCACCTCAAAGACCTTGGCTATCAGATCCAAGTCTCCAATAATGGCAGGATGGGCTATGATTATGCCTCTACGGGTCTTTTTGACCTGATCATTTTGGATATCATGCTTCCTGAAATGGACGGGTTGAGCATCTGTCAAAAACTCAGGGCCTTGGATAATTTTACTCCTATACTAATGATTACAGCCAAATCCGAAGAAATCGATAAAGTGATGGGGCTGGAATCCGGTGCTGATGATTACATCACCAAACCCTTCAAAATCAGGGAATTTATAGCCAGAGTAAAAGCCATCATGAGAAGGCAAGACCAATTTGTTCTTTTGAACAACAGAAATGAGGAAGCTGTGCGGTTTGAAAATCTGGAAATCGATGAAAAAAGAAGAAAAGTCCTGCTCAACCAAAAAAGAATTGACCTGACTCCAAAAGAGTTTGACCTGCTTACGCTTTTGGCCAAAAGTCCTGGCAGAAGTTACAGTAGGTCTGAGCTTTTGGAACTGATCTGGGGCTATGATTTCAGTGGCTATGAGCACACTGTCAATGCCCATATCAACCGACTGAGATCAAAAATCGAGATTGATGCCAACAATCCAACCTTTATCCTGACGACCTGGGGCATTGGCTACCGCTTCAATGACGAATGGTAATATGCCCTTGACTATAAATATATGATGATATGAAAAGTCTATTTTGGAGAATTTCTTTGGTTTTCACACTTGTGATGATGGTAGTGGGCTTTGCTTACATCATGATCACCACCATTGCATCCAAAAACTATTTTCTGGAAACCACACAAAAACTGAACGCTACGGTTGCTGATTATTTGGTCAAAGAAGCTCCTCCATTCAAAAACGGTGAAGTCAACGAGGATGCTTTGGGTGTAATCATGCATTCCATGATGGCTGTCAATCCAAGTATTGAGGTTTTTCTTCTGGATCCTGAAGGGGAAATACTTTCCTTTGTGGTTTTGGACTCGAAGGTGAAGCTAAAAAGGGTAGATGTCAAACCCGTAAAGGAATTTATTGAATCGGGTGGATCCCGCTTTATTCTCGGAGATGACCCAAGGTCAAATGGCTATCAAACCATTTTTTCTGCCACGGAGGTTATTGAAGATGGCAAACTTTTGGGGTACGTCTACATTACCTTGGCCAGCGAAAAATTTGAAGAGGTGGCAGCTGGTTTATTGGGAAGCTATTGGCTCAAATTGACCTTGAATTCTTTCTTGATCACGATGGTTATTTCCCTGATCATTTCCCTGCTGCTGACAGCATTTTTGACAAGGAATCTCCGGGAAATAGTCAAAACCGTAAGCAAATTTAAAGACGGAGACCTTCAGGTAAGAATCCCGGAAATGAAGACCAATTCTGAACTTTCATTGCTTGCCTCCACTTTCAACCAAATGGCAGACAATATCCTCCATAATATGGAGGAACTCAAAAAAGTAGACAGTCTACGACGGGAATTGATTGCAAATGTCTCCCATGATCTCCGCAATCCTTTGGCTGTAATCAACGGCTATGTAGAAACAATGATGATCAAGGGTGATCAGATCTCCAAATCCGAAAGAGAGCAATACCTGAAAATTATCTCTGACTCCTCAGATAGGCTCACCAAACTGGTGGCGGATTTGTTTGAGCTGTCCAAACTGGAATCCGGGCAGATGCATTTAAAATTGGAACCTTTTAGAATCCAGGAATTGCTTTTTGACGCCTGCCTGAAATTTGAACTTTTGGCAAAGGCCAAAAAAATAGACCTTGTCGCAGATATTTCCCCTTCCCTTCCCATAGTGAAAGCAGACCTTTATTTATTGGATAGGGTAATCCAAAACCTGATTGATAACGCTGTCAAATATGCTCCCGAAAACGGAAAGATAACCCTCAGGGCATTTTATTGCAACACTACCTACAAAGTCTGTGTGAGTATCAAAAATACCGGTTCGGGAATACCACAAAAAGATTTGGGTTCCCTCTTTGAAAGGTATTACATGGTGGACAGGGATAAGAAAGGAATAGAAGGCTCCGGTCTGGGTTTGGCAATAGTCAAAAAAATTCTCGAGGTCCACGATTCAAACATTCAGGTCTTCTCTGATTCTTCCACCTTTACTGAATTCGTTTTTGAACTTGATCCGATGAGGTCCAATTAACTGTAATTTATTTATCCCTTATTCAGTTTTATCAATTTTGACTGGCTCAAGAATTTAAAGGATTGGCAGATTCAATAGCAACCGGGTCTAATGGCTATCTCTTGTTCTGGTTGATTTGACCATAATGAAGTGCATCTTCTTCAAATCTTTACTGAAACATAAAAAAAAGGGAATGAATCCTCATCCCCCGTTTTATAAAATAAATAGACCAAACAAAATGTTATTCCAATTGGGCATTTCCAAAAGGAATGGCAGCAGCTCCGCACCAAATGATAACGTGTGTAAACTTATTGTCCAGATTGCCCTGAAGTTCATAGAAATGCGCACCAGGCATATTTGCCAATCCCAACAGCTGAAAACTTCCACTTTCATTTAATCTCAACGAAGCGGAGGTGGATAGGTAGACCGTGACTGTACCTGTTGAAAACTTGGTAGTAAAATTTTCACTCAGGGAGATAAAATATTTCCCTGCCTGATCTTTTACAAGTTGGGCGGTTCCTCTTGTCCCCGCTCCGCTCTGGTTTGATAAGGTACCGCTCTTGAGTACTTGAAGCGGTCCTGTAACCATCACTTGGTCTTCCATCGGAATTTCGTCTGACACATTATCACATGACAGCAGGAAGAACGACATCATCAATAAAATAAGGCTTAATTTTTTCATGTTGAATTGGTTTAACTGTGGAAATTGACAAGGCTTCTGAATAAAATCCTGTCTCTTGAATAAGTGATTTTATTTTTGTTTTTAAGTTCATTCATGACAGCTGTCACTGTTTGCCTGCTTGTATCAGCGAGTTTTGCAAGATCTTCATGGGACAGCCATATTTTTAGCAAAGTTTCATCTCCAAATTTCTGACCTGCTTTTTGGGCAAGATTCAGGAGTGTTTCTTTGATGCGATAAGCGGCATCTGTGTTTAAGAGCCTTTTGTGTCTGAGATTCAATTTTTTAAAATCCTCTAAAACCAGGGTTGAAAGACCTGCAATGGAATTTGCGGTAGTGTCAAAATGGATTTCAGAGAGTTGGATAAAATGGATTTCGGTATCATTAGATAGTGTGATAGCAGAATTACTGGAATATGCTTCAGGATGAAATAGGGCATCCCATTCTCCAAAAATCTCTCCTTCAGTTTTGATGGCATGGATTATTTGTTCACCGGATCCAGTCAATTCACACAGCTTCACTGCACCGTTTTTCACCATGAAAAGCTTATTTGCCAATTCTCCCTGTCGGTACACTGTTTGGAATTTCCCCAGTTTCTTGAATGGCAGAAACATCAATCCGACAGGGAAGATCCTTTTCCCTGAAGAGTAATCGGATAATTTATTGATGTGATTCATTTTGTTGGGGGTTTGAGGTTATAAAAGATTCCGATACCAAAAACTCCACCTGAGTAGATATTCTTTCTATCAAACAAGAAGTCATTGAAATTGCGATAGGTAAGACTCAGATGAAATTCTTTGTAGACCGGAGCGCTGAGGCCCAAAGTGTAACTTGTGTATTCAGTGCCATCCCCTCTTACAAAATCTGTCACTTCGGTAATTTCATCAACTGAGGTCAATCCATTCATCCGGACGTTGAACCAGACTTTATCTGCAATTTTATAACCCAATTCCACCCCAACAGCAACCTGATCGCTGAATGAAATGCCATCATATTGTGTCCTGTAATTGTACGATCCAAACAAGGAACCATAAAAAGGAAAATCTCCCAAGGCAAACGAAGTGGCCAATGTAGTCCAGACATTGAATTCACCGTCCCCACTTGGAAGATTGATTCTTTCAAAGTCATTGACAGTACTGTTGGCAAAATTATTGGCCTTCCCTGTCGGAATTTCAGGAGCAACACTGATCGCTAAGGGGAAATATTTCTTCAATAAGGAATGTTTGAATTCGAGTCTCAGGTCACCGAGTCCTGATACAGTTTCGGTAGTTTCAAATCCATTGAAGTTCTGTAAAGGCAAATTTGCAATGATGGTGAATTTGTCAGTCACCCCATATTCTCCATAAAAGACGATGCTTTGCTGGTGAAACCTATTGGTCACAAGCCTTTCTCCATCAAGAGTGAAGTAATCCTTGGAATTGAAAGTATAAAATGAGGTTTGGAAAAAGCCTTCCCCTTTTGTTTTTGTCCATCCACTCTGACCACTGGCTTCCTGCACCACAAACACCAATGCCAAAATCTGAAAGAATTTTAGATTTTTCATATCTCGAGATTTAAGCGTCCCAATTACTCAGGGATACTGATGGGAAATTATTGCAGCCTTGCATTTCCAAATGGAATGCCCACTGATCCGCACCAAAGTATGACGTGTGAATACTTCCCTAAATCAGTTCCCGATGGTATTCTGAAGAAATTTTCTCCTGCATTTCTAACAGGACCAACCAACAATAAATTTGGATTGCCATTTCCCGGATCTGGGGTAAAAGTATCCGAGGTAGAGAGATAAACCGTCACAGTTCCCGTTGCCAAGGCTGTCCGGAAAGCATTGTTGAACGCCAAAAAAACTGTTCCTTGAGTATCGGTACCAATAGTGGCCGTACCTGTGCTTCCTGCACCGTTTTGGTCTATAAAAGTACCGGAACGCTGTACGGTAAGGTTACCGTTTGGTAATGCAGAATCGATGATCATTGGATCTGTGTCATCAGAACAAGCTGCAAAGATGACAACAGCAAGAAATACAATTACTTTTTTCATAAGAGAATTGATTTTGTTTAGGTCAAAATTGCCCAAGAGATATCACAAAAAAATCACGAAAAAGTAAAGTTTAATATTTCAATTTCCACTAAGCCAATTGTTTTTTGACTGCTTAAAAAAATCATCAATCCCGTTAATTGTTATTCCCAATTCCGGATTTAATCTGCTATTACATCCTCCAATCCAAAGCTTGATAAGATATACAAAGTCCAAAAGCCAAACATTCCGGAAAAGTTCAATTTATCTTTTGTGCAGTTGATAACTGAACCAAAACGATTGGGGGCTATCTGATTCTTTTTGAATAGTAAATTGTGAATCCAACAACAATATTTATTGGAACAACTGGGGAGCAAACTGAGTCCGGTACACTCTCTTGATCTTTCATATTATCCAATCTTATAACTTTTAACTAAAATTCAAAGTTTTAGACAGCGCTTAGATTACAGCCTCCTAATTAGTGGAATTAAGGGATTTTTTTCAGAAATTCTCTAGTTTGTTTTTCAGATTTTCAAGTTCTTTTTTCCTTTTCAAATAAATCCTATGTTCCCAACCTGAAGCATAATTCGATAGGATAAAAAATATCATAACTGCAATGAGTACCCAAATTGATCTGCCGCTGTCCCAAAGTCCAAGTATAACCAATAGTCCAACTGGGAGGACATTCCAGCGCCCAAGGATTGAAAACCAGATTTGATAACCTGCCAAAGAAATGGCATGTTCCAGATCTCCTAACATACTCCGATCATACTTCTTATTTGAACTGATTCTTTTTACCCTACTTGCTGAAACTATGAAGGAAGTACCGAGCATCCAAGCGGCTAAGAGGTACATAAAGACATTTTCATTTCCTTTTACCAGATTCATTACAAGAACGAAGCTTCCCGCAAGGATATTGACCACGATCCACAATAGTTCGCTAGTATTGGTGATTCGTTGACCCTTATTTTTATTTGACTGTATCAGATTGTTCATAGTTTTTTCATTGATGCCAAATAGCATTTCATTGTTTTGTGCATCCCATATTTTTTTCATTTCTTCAAATTTCATGATCGTTGTATGTGTTTAGTTTTGAGATAAGCAGTTTTTTGATCCGGTTAATCTTCACCCCAACATAAGATTCCGAAATTCCCAGGATATTGGACATTTCCTTATAACTGAAGTCATCTAATAGCAGCAAGGTCAAAGAACGGTCTATATCATCCAATTGGTGAATCTTTGCATAAAGCCAATCCAATCTAGGATCCATAGGGACATAGTTTTCCTGCAATACATGTTGAACATTCTCCAAAGGTTCATGACGATGCCGCTCAGTATTTCTCCCCCATTTGATGGCAGTGTTTAAAGAAATTCTATAAATCCAAGTAACAGGACTAGACTCTTCCTTAAAAGAATTTACTGAATTCCAAATTTGGATGCAGATCTCCTGAAAAAGGTCATCCTGATCTTCCAAAGAACTCGCGTAAGCTCTTACAATTTTAAAGACCAAGGCCCTGTACTGCATTAACCAAGTTTCAAATATTATATGCTGTCTGGTTCTTGTCACTTTCGGTTCTTTATTGCATTAGTACCAAAATGCTAGATGATTCTTACAAATTGAATGGAAATAATGAAAAAATTATTAATAAAAAGTCCTTGAAATAAATTCCAAGGACTAATATTAGATCAGCATTTGGCTACCTACAATTACCAAACTATTCGGATTCCCTACATAATAAATGTTGTGAAATTCAGGTTTTACTCAAAATTTCCGATATTTTCCATCAAGAAACTGATTGGCTCCCTTTTCGGCAAATTTGGCTTTTTTGCTGTCCCAATGAAGGGTTTGGTTTGGGAAACGACCCGCAATTACCCCTAATAGAATCGTTTCGGTAAGCCTGGCCGAATAAGAAAAAGGAGCGCTGCATTCATCTTTACCCAAACAGGCATCCACAAACTGATGGTAATGTTTTTTGCTCTCTGAATCGTAATCCTTTACGGGTGCTCCCAAATTAAAAGATTCAATATCCATCTTTTGGTATTGTCCGTCAACAATAAGCCTTGGGAGTTGTTGGAAGTGAGGCAAGAGCAATCGTCCTTTTTCCCCCATAAACATGGCACCTTGGTCAGGAAGTGCATCTCCATTGGGAAGAGCTAAATCAGTATGTGAAGCAGGAGCACCTTCACCATCATACCATACCCATTTGAGCGTATCTGCTGTGTATTTTGTACCAGGAAATTCATAGGTCACGGTATTGTTTTCCGGAAATCCAAAGCCGGTAGGTTGACGGCACTCATTGACTATTGTCATGGGAACATCCAGTTCCAGGGCATTGTATGGGGTATCAAAGATATGTACTCCCATATCGCCGAGTGTTCCGCATCCGTAATCCATGATTTTTCTCCAGTTGCCAGGATGGTAATAGCCTTCCTTATAGGGACGTTCGGCAGCAGTTCCCTGCCATAGATTCCAATCCAGGTTTGATGGCACAGGATCACTACCCGTTGGGGCAGGGCCGTCGTAACCCCAATTTTTTGGAGACCAGGCCCTTACCGTATGCACTTTACCAATGATTCCGGATTGAATCAGCAGTGTTGCCAGTTTATAATCGTAAAAGGAGTGAACCTGAATTCCCATTTGGGTGATCAGATTTTTTTTCTCTGCCATTTTTTTCATGGCCCTTGCCTCTGAAACATGATGGGTCAAAGGTTTTTGACAATAAACCTGTTTATCCAACTTCATAGCCATCAAAGATGCGGGGGCATGGGTATGATCCGGTGTGGAAACGATTACCGCATCGATGTCGTTTTTTAACTCATTCAGCATCGTCCTGTAGTCCACATAAATTTTAGCGTTGGGATGGAGCGCTTTGGCTTTCGCCAATGCCGAGCTGTCCACATCACATAGGGCCACCACATCGACAAGCGCATGTGAGGAGATAGCATCCAAGTCAGCCATTCCCATTCCGCCAAGTCCTATATGGGCAGTTCTGAGCCGTCCATTCTTGCGGGCTTGGGCAATTAAAGTTGGGGCCATGCCTAAACCCAAAACCACCAAACCGCTTTTTTTGAAAAATTCTCTTCTTGCTATATTTTTCATATGTTTTTCAAAATTTTGAAATGTAAGATAATTAAATGCTATCGCAGGCGAAATTAAGGCTATAATTTATGCTGAATTAATTTATTCTCAGAAGTTGAATCAAAGTTTACGGAAAATATAACTGATTAATTCCCAAAATCCACTACTACTCCCCTTTCACATATTTCCTCCAATTATGCTCTTCTTTAAAACCCAGGACTTCCCGTATTTTACGGTTTGAGAACAAGGCTTCATGTTCACCCAATTCCTTGGTGAGCGGCACACCCGGAAAAAACCTTTCAGCCAATTCTTTGCTTGGAATAATCGCACCATTGTGGTCATTTCCGGCATTGAAAATCTGAAAACCCAAATCATCTTTTTGCAGGCACAGGTCCACGATCTGTCCCAGGTCACGGGCATCAATATAACAGAAAGCATTCCTGCGGCGGACTTCGGGATGTTTGAAATAATGAGGAAACAATTCAGCATATTCATGGGGTTCTATCACATTGCCAATGCGAAGGGCATAGATATCAAAGCCTGACCTGCGTTGAAAACTTCGGGCTGTTTGTTCGTTGACCACCTTGGATAAACCGTAGCTGTCCATGGGATCCACATCATAGTCTTCTTCCAAGGGCAGTGAATGTGGATCAGTTTGGCCATCCGAAAAACAAACCCCATAAGTAGTTTCAGAGGAAGCGATGATGATTTTCTTGATGCCAAGCTTGACGGCCGCTTCAATTACATTGTAAGTGCCTATGGCATTGACCCGAAAAGTCTCATTGTCAGGTTTGATCAGAATCCTGGGCACGGCAGCAAAATGGACTACTGCATCAAACTTGGGTATGCCCTTCCCTCCTTCCAACTCATCCAAAGCTGCATAGGAACTCATCGCATTGAACATCTGTCCGGAATCGGTGATATCTGCGGTCAGGTTGTCAACTCCCGGATAATGCAATGGTGTCAAGTCCACATTCATCACCCGATGTCCTTGGTCGAGTAAGTATGGGATTACATGTTTTCCTGCCTTTCCTGATCCGCCGGTGAAGAATATGCGTTTTTTGGTCATAGGGTTTTTAAATGATTATGGCTTTAATTTTTCTATAAATCAGCAAGTACAGGTTCAAATAATATAGCTAAAATTTAAATTCAGAGAAGGAATTGCCATATGGCTTTTGGAATTTCAATTATTTAAACATAGCCCCTTTTAGCCTTATTTCCAATTCACCCAAATGGATTTTACCGTAACCTATTCACTTGGTTTCATAAAATCTACCCTACTATCTGATTGCTGGCTTATTTACCATCCAAAGCAAAAAAGCATTGAATAATGTCTCCGATGCAAACCATTTTTCAAATGTTGTTTTAAATATTACCAATAACATCCAGAACAAATAGGCCAAAGAAAATCCATAGGATTACTGATAGTGTTTTGTCAGAAAAAACGGCTTTCACAAAATTTCCCTTTTGTGCCAATACATAAAAAAAAAAGACTGATGATAATCGAAACTGTTTGAGGTAAAATTTTTAAGCAATCTCTAATCCAGTTCTTTTTACTAAATCGATCAGAGGAGAAGTATCATTATTATTAAATCTATTCTTACCAACAAGAAAAGGCTCAATTTTCGAATTTACTTTTCTAGTTAGACTCCATATTTTCCCACTTAAATGATCATCTTCATAATCAGTCACTAACATGATATCAATGTCACTGTCATCAGTCGCTGTATTTGACAAATAGCTACCATACAGATAAGCTTTATTGATGGTTATACCCTCTGAACGTAAAACAAAAATATATTTTTTCAATATCTCTACAATCTCATTTTTAGCCATTGCAACAAACTTTTAGTTTTTTCTATGTATTCATTTACTTTTAAAATGTCAGGTTTGACAGGATTATAATCCGGATAACGCCCTTGCAATTGATACTTCATTAAAATCCCCAGAAATATTTCGGTGTCATCATCAAATATCAAGGCTGCTTTTTCAGATAAATAAATCAAGTTATGCGACCTTGGGGCAACCTCTCCAGTTGTTTTTACTACATGGGCTTTAATTGCTTTCTCAATTACAAGATGGCAGAAAAACAATCCATGGAGAATCCTATTTTCTTTGATCAGTAAATCTGCTATTGATAAATCCTCCTCTGCTCCCTTTATCCAATAATCTACCTGTTTCTTTAAATCTATCATATTTCACAATCAAGATAACCAAAGTTAGTAAAAACTATCAATGAAAAGTTTCATTCTTTTGAGGTTTTCTTGCTTAAGATGCGGTATGAATATTTATAAAGTGTTAGTATTCGAAGCCAATTAATTCTGTTTTGAACAAAAGTTTAATAGAAGTATTTTGCTTTTTAATAACCCTATAACTATTCTTTCATAATGCCTATGTTAGCCTCTTGCTGCCCTATTTATCCTCCAAAGCAAAATAGAATTGATCAATGTCACCAATGCAAACCATTTTTCAAATGTTGTTTTAAATATTACCAATAGTATTCAGTACAAATAGGCCAAAAAAAATCCACAGGATCACTGATAGTATTTTGTCAGAAAAAACAGCGCTGACGAAATTCCCTTTTTGGGCAAGAACATAAATGAAAAAGAGACTGTTGATAATCGAAAAAGATTCAAAAGTGTACATCTCCTGATCTGATTGCAATCTTCCGCCCCATACAATATCATAAGGTATTATTTTCAACACAATCAAAAAATGTAATATCAAAACAGCAGCTGTAATTGCTATCAATATCTTGATACTTAAGGATTGAGTGATTTTCGTGGTAATTAATTTCGGAAGTCAGTCTTCCCTATTTGGTGTTTGAAATTCTAAGCATGCTTCACCTAAAAATAAGTTTTTTACAGTATAAATGCTATTTCAATTTACTTAGGAAGTTTTCCGTCTTTTTGCATTTGGGAAAGAAATAGCTTGGACTCATTGACTACAGACCTTATGGTATCTGCCGACATATTTTTTGGGTTCATTCTACTATAAAAAGTATCCCTTATCATATCAAATAAAGTGAAAGCCGATTCCTTAGATAAATTAACTTCATCCTGCCAAAGTGGTAAAATCGCCTGATCTATTTTATGGTTGATATTATCAAATATATTTTTGTAATCGGGAAATTGACTGTTACGGATAAGTTGTCTATGAAACAGAACAGTATCTTTATATTCCATCAACAAATTTATTACCCCAGGATCAAATGATCCCAACTTAAAAATTTCTTCCGTCATTTCATTTGCAAATCTTTTATGCATTTGGAGCATTTGGTTGATAAAAATCTCCTTATTGACAAAAAAATGATAAAAACTTGATTTATTTAGTTGCAGGATTCGTGCAAGTCGTTCTACTTGGATACCCTCAGGACCATCCTCACCAAAAAGCTGATATCCTACTGATAACCAGCTTTTTTGATGTTCTTTTAATTTAGACATAATATCATTTTGTTTTGCTGTGGTTGATGAAAGTCTTAAAGCAAATCTACTTTTTAAAGACTATGTAATTTGAAATTACCAAATTAATTGTTTAAAAAAACTTAAATCAAATAAAACGCAGAACCAAAACAAGATCTATAAATCTTAAAAGATAAACTTTTTAAAGTTTCAATTATAAAAATCAAATGGTTTTTAGAATATTTCACTGATTTTTTTTGATTGTAGATTGGAATTTTAGAACTGAAAAAAATGACAAATTCCTTAATTAAAAAAAGAGGTCAGAACAAAGTATTGATCAATCGCGAAATAATCTCCGAAACGGGGATTTCGATAAGTATCACAAACAAAAATGGAACCAAAGTCAAAACCATCAGAGGCAATAAATCTCTTATCTGAAAAGGCAGTAATCTCATATTCATTACATTTTCCAATACAGCATTAAAGTCTGCGAAAGAAGCTACATAGGAAATGTCTTCAGCATTTTCACCTTCCGGATTTCGGTTATGAAGGGTTTTCAAATCCACCTTATTATACACATGTTGGATCCCATCGTAAAGTTCGAAAATACATTTCTCTTTGAAATCGAGAAGTATTTTGGAAAAAACAAACAACGGATAAGTAAAAAACCCGGCAATAAATAGCAGATAACCTAATAAAATCAACCTAAATTCAATCAGTTTCATCCCATCGACTAACATTAAATCAGCCATATTTCCAGCAATGGATACCGAAATAGCAAAACATACGGGGGAAAAATAGGAAATACTAAATGCCAAAAACCCAAGACCTCCCGCTTTATCTGCATGAAATGGGGATAGGTAAAGATTCAACTTGGCTATTCCTGCCAAAATTCTTCCCCAAACCAAGACCCTTAATATCCACCTGTATATTAAAAACAAAGTAATAGGTCTGCTGACAATTACCGCCCATTTCCCTACTATATTCAGAAATGCTTCTCCATTACTTTCTCCAAACTGCCATGCTGCAACTGAAGTGTATTGTGCCTCAAAAAAAAGAATGGATCCTACTTGAATATAGCATATCACCAGCAAGAAGATGTCAGTCCATGGATTTTGAAGAAAGTTGGTTTTTTTCTTGACTATTGATTTAAACTCTTCCACTTGGTTTTTGGGAATCAACCCGGAATCCAGGAATTGAACCAAAGTTTTTATCAACCTTCCACCGACCAAAGGCTCCGCAAGGATAAGGATGGGCAAGGAAATTAAAAATCTTGTTTGCGCCTCCGCAGAAGTGATAAAAGAACCCTCTATACTACCGGTCCAAAAGTTGCCATGGATTAAGGAAAGGATGACCAAAGGCAACCAACACAATCCAACAGCAATCAATACCTTGACTTTCAATTCTTTTTTTTCGGATAATTTCAATCCGATTTTTCTTAAGATCCGATCAAAATTACTTTTACCAAATGAAAATTCATCCATCTTTAACCTATTGAAATAAAGCTGTTAATTCTACTTAAAAATTTGAATAAAATTATTTTGTAAGTACAGATCTCCCACAAAGTCCCTGTACATGTCGGGCGTTGTAATCAACTTCGATTCCTTCTTCTGCAAATTTTCATTTACAGGTCCTTTACAAGCAAAATTTCCAGCAAAGATCATCCATAAATTGTATGATGTTATTCCATCAATTCAAATTCCCCAGGCTTCCATGTTTTATCAAATAGTGCTTGCTGTGTACCATAGGTTCTGATCAGTGGAAACCATCCTTCACCGACATTGGTTTGTAGCCAGTTGCTTTCTTTGCCTTCCGGTGCTTTTGGACCGATATACAAATCCACACTGCCATCTGCGTTTATAACCAGATTCTTATCTCTCGAATCGACACTAGTAGCCCTTAGTTTATCTGTTGCGTTTTTATTGTCGATAAAACAGCGGGTGTTTTCGCTGTATAAAGTCAATGCCCAGAAATTAGAAGCCGGAATACCTGCCGGTAAATGGATCTTGTATGTATTTGACCCAAGTAAGAGGTTGCCATCTTTATCTTCTTTGGTGGTTAAATAACTCGTAGTACCTGGTCCTGGCGTATTGGATTGCATGCCTGCTGTTACGGTTACAGCTTCGTAATAATACTGTGTACTTTCATCTAAGAAATAATTCGACTCACTGGTCTTGGTTAACGGGAAATTGGTTAACTCTCTGTACCAACTGCTATTTTCATAATATGGCTCATCTTGACGCGGTTGTATTTGGTTAGCTTTAACCATCAGTTCGCCCAAATTGGCACCTTCCGTTAGAATCTTTTTTAGTTGTTCTGAAGGATTAAAGGCTTGACCATTTTCAATACCCATATATTTTAAGTAGGTATAGAAAATTTTATCTTCTTCCTTCTGTGGCTCATTTTGAATAAACTGGTGCACCAATTCAAAATACTTTAAGCCCCTGAAAGGCATGCCCTCAAATCGCTTGCCGGTATTGGAAATGAATTTCGCCGGATTTAAAACCTCCCCATATTTGCCAACAAGAAAATTCTCTTTCATCTTTTTGATTTCCGCTTCATCAGTGGACAGAAATCGGGTGCCAATCATTATTTTACTGGTTGGACTGTTAATAACAATGTACCCTTTGGTATTTAGATTTGAAGCATCATATCCTTTTGGAAGAATAAGGTATTTACCGCCTTTTCCCTTATCTGCGCCATTTAACCCTAAATCGCCTAAGGAAAGTTGATAAAAATCCATTACTGCTCCCGCAGAAGCACCGGCGGGATAATCAATAACCACAGGCCCCGTTTTAGAAAGATCTGCCCAACTGATCACATAAGGGGTGGTAGCGTTAGCGGTAAGTATCCCTACTTTTTCATTGAATGATTTGTATTCTACAAAATCCAAATCTGCTCCGCCATAGACTTCAGCATGCGCATTGTACCACATTTGAAAAGTGGTTACCGGAAGCGACCATTGATACACTTCAATGGCCCTTTGTACACTCAATTGGTCATTCAGTTTAGCAATGGATTCTTTGGTGATATAACTTTGGGTCAATTGAATGTCACCAAAATTGGTTTTAATCAATTCATCGCCTTCCAATGTAGCCTCAGCAAGTGAAACAGTATTGTTAGCTACTGGTGCATCTTTCGATTGCGGTTGATTGCATGCAGTGATTACTCCAATTAGTGTAATCATTGACAGTGCTTTGAATTTTATTAGTCTCATTTTCAAATCTTTAAATATTTCATTTTCAACCTTCTTCAAGACCGGTCTTTTCCAACTGCCAATAGACGAAGTTGAAGTCATTTGTGTTTTTTCGAATCGGCCTGCTACCAAGTTGTTAGCAGGTGAAATTCACTGTCAAGGTTCTTGCGACTCCTTCTTTTATGGCATCTGCTTCATCTGAGGCGCGGTCCACTTGCCTTGCAGCACCTCTTCTTTCGGCCAATAGATCCGCAAGTAAGCTGAGAATGGTCCCTTGGGTGCAGGCAGCCAGTTGGACTCCAGCTCCTTGCCGGGTGACTCGTTTTGGATGTAGAGCGTGAGGCCGCCATCGGCATCCATTTTCAGCTTCGGCAGCATCGGCGAGTTGATGAGATAGCGGTCGATCGGATTGGCCACCAGCAAGCTTTCCGGCAGTTGATACATGGTGAGCGACCAAAACGCATTCGCGGGTGGCAGTTGGCCCTTCGGGAAATGTAGCGTATAGCGGTTCGCGCCGTCGAGCTTTTGGCCGCTGGCGTCAGTGAAATAAATAGGGTACATCGCTTCCTGCTTTGAATTTCCCCAAATGCCAATGGTTGCAAGCCAGCGGTTGAAGTAATTGTTTTTCATGGATACACGCGTGCCGAAGACATCACCGGCGGTAATTTTGCCTTCCGCCAATAACTTCGCGCCGTCCGCAAATTCTTTCCAGGCGTCGGCTATGCCTTCCTCGAAGGCTTTCTTCATTTCAGGGGAAAGCTGCGTGGCATCAAAGGTCTTTCCGGCGCCGATTCCAATCTTGGCGAACCGCTCCATGAGTTCCTTCTCGGAGGGAACAGTCGGACTGAATTGCAGGACGAAATTCAGGATATTGAACACCTCGAGTGAGCTTTTCTGCTCTTCTTGGCTGATCGGCTTGATGAAGTCGATGGCCGGTGCGGGGCTGGGCGCGGGCTGGCCGAGAAACTGGCTCAAGGGCTGCACCTTGTACTCCGATTGGATCCTCTTCACGTTGTCGAGGTCGGTCGGATCGAAAAGCTGGGTGCGGTAGATAAGGGTGTTTAACTCGGTCTCGGACTGGATGACCTCCTTGATTCCCTGCGGTTTCTCACCCTTCCAATTCGGGCCGGCCAGCATGATGGTACCCGCTTCGTTACCAGTAGTTCGGCTGCCGGCATAAGCAAAGTTGAAAGTTTAGGCGTCGATGAACTGAATCGAATAATAGCGACCTTCTGGAATTTCCGGGACCGTCAGAACGAGCGGTTCGGTCCGGAGATCCGCACCGACAAAGGAGTACGGTGTGTCAGAATTGGGAGTCTGGACGGCTTTGTCCTCCGGGGTGTAGACGCGCGGGATGTTGTGGACCTCATTCCACTGTCCCTTGTATTCGGGGTCGGTCTTGTCAACGAAGTAGCCGTATTGGATGCGGTAGCCGTCCACCATGGGATAGCCGTAGATATAGGCCTCCTTTGCAATGGCCTTTATTGAATCAAGTGATAAATTTTTATCAGTATAGCTTGTGCCAGATTGATTCTGATTGCATGCAGCTAGCGAAAACAACCCAATTGCAATCAAAAATGAAATAATATTGTTTTTCATATTTTTTCAGTAATAATTTGTGTTTCAATAAAAGTAAATACTTTTTCAAACAAAAATTAATAGGATTTTCAGATTCATGGTTTTCTATTATTAGTTTGAAAGAAATAAGAGATTCTTTTTAATTTGATTTTTTGATTCAAATCAAAAGTCAAGTCATTTCAGACTTAGTTTTTGATTTTTATTGTTCTAGCCGCTCACTTGGAACCATTTCAAAACCCAACTGCCTCATTACATCTGCCTCGTTGTAAAAGGTCAAACTTTTCTTGATTTTACCGTTTTCTACGAGATAGTTAGAATTGGCCCAAATAATAACAGATTCTCCATCCTTAAATTCAATTTCCAATTCGGCCCAATTGGCTACCCAATCACCCTTACTTTCACCATCAGGAATTGTCACTGAGGCAAAGCGCGATCTGTTATAATGAATTTTATTGTAAAGGTTTTCAACATTCCATTTCCAGTTGGCCACCGCATCATCTTTTCCAATTGAATCTCCATAAGAGGGTCCGACACCTAAATAGTCTGCATCGAGCATATTTCCCATTCCCTCAAAATCAAGATTTTCTACTGCATGGACATATTTTTTTACTACTTCAATATTTTGGCTGTGGTCGCTTTCAGTTGATGATTTACAAGACATTAAAGCAAATGTTACAGCAACTATTATGATAAGATTTTTCATATTTCAGTATTTATTTGATTGTATATCCTTTGCCTTCAATACATACCGAAAAAGCCTTCTTGAAATTTTCAAGCATGGCTGTTTCTTGTGCAGAAGCACTGGCATGGGCCTTTTGATTCTGTTGAGCCTGTGCCTGCTGTCCTGCTCGTCTTCCTCGAAGGGCACCGGCTGTAGCACCAATGGCGGCACCTTTCCCGGCATCACCTGCAATAGCACCAATGGCAGCTCCTGCAGCTGCTCCTTTTGCAGAGCCAATGACCGCTCCTCCTGTAGGGCCAGTGGAGTCTGTAACCTCTATTTTGGGTATGTTTTGAGGATCGATTCCAGATTGGTCCACCGCCCATTTGTAGCATTCAAACTCATCCTGTTTTTGTTGGTTTTGGCTTTGGTTTTTGCTTGGAAATACAAACAAACCTAAGGATTGGGAAATCTGATTATAAGTGATTTTGGTGGTATCCGGAATTGCCTGCATCGTTGGCACTTGGGCATATGCCTTATAAAATGACATTGCAAATAGCATTATGAATGCAACCGCAATCTCTCTGAATAATTTTTGATCTTTCATGTTCAATTCAATTAAATGTTTTTCCTAAACTACGAGAACTTCTAAATCAAAAAATGCTTCGCAAGAATATGTGTAAATCAAACCCACTTGGTTTTTTAGAATAAAAAATTCTGAGCATTGCTTGGCTGTTAATTCATGGAAATGATAGTTTAATTTTTCACTTTTCCATTTATTGGAATGAATAGGCCGGTCTGAGGGTCAGTCCGGCCTATGATTTTTACTTCACTTCCACGACCAGTTTGGAGATTCTGCCATTGAATTTAGATTTGGCTTCTGCGCCGATTCTTTCCACTACAGGTGTCGCTAGGTCAATGCCCACATCGGCTGTTTCATCTGCTGAGAATATAGCAGATTGAGTACGTTCAATACGTCCTTCTCCTACTTTTTTACCATCTATATATATTGTTGCCAAACCTCCTTTTCCAGGACCACCTCCATCGTAGACAAAATCAAACTTGATGGTATGATTTCCGGGTGTTAGCTTTTGGGTGGCCTCGACTGTGAACCGTTGCATACCTAGGAAATTATAATCATAGGCTAATATACCGTCATTTACATACAATGCCCAGCCACCAAATCGCCCGCCTTGTGCAATGAGAATACCATTGGCAACTTTACCTGATGGTATTTCCACATCTGCGGTTAGAGTTTTTGACCTATTCTTAATATTGATGAATACGTTTTCAGACATGCCTACCATGCCTTCGGCTAGAGAAAGCGACTTACGGTCTCCCATGATGTCCGGTCGGCCTACATTGGCAGCAATCATTCTCTCAAAAAGACGGTCATCAATAGGCAATGCATGGTTCTTTTCAGCTTCCTTCATAAACAGAGCCTGCATTTCTTTCAGTTTTTCAGGGTTCTGTGCGGCCAGATTATTGGTTAAGCTGAAATCATTCGCCACTTCATAAAGGTCCCAAATATCTTCGGCCAAAGGTCTTCTTACCTCCCTTTCCCAAGGTGCTCGGTGAATGGTGCGTGCATACCATCCTTCATGGTAAATGGCACGATTACCGGCAATTTCAAAATATTGGGTAGTGTGTTTTTCTTTGGCATTGGCATCATTGAATGCATACATCAAGCTGATTCCATCCATCGGACGTTGTTCCACACCGTTTACAATTTTTGGTTCCGGAAGGCCTGCAGCCTCTAGAATAGTAGGTGCTATATCAATCACATGACTAAACTGGGAACGAAGTCCCCCATTTGCCTTAATTCCTTTAGGCCAGCGAATTGACATACCCACTTTGGTTCCACCAAAGTCTGAGCCCACCTGTTTGGTCCAAGTATAGGGAACATCAAACATCACTGCCCAGCCGGCAGCCATGTGGGGATAAGTTTCAGGACCGCCCCATTTATCGTATTTTTTCAACATGTCTTCTACGGTTTCCTGAACGCCATTGAAATAGGTCATTTCACTGAACATGCCATTTGCTCCCCCTTCGGCGCTGGTGCCATTATCGCCATAGACAAAAATGATCATCGTGTTTTCAGCCTGTCCCGTTGCTTCAACCGCATCGAGTAATCGACCAATTTCGTGATCGGTCATATCCAGAAATCCGGCAAATACTTCAGCCTGCCTGGTAAATAATTTTTTCTGGTCAGCAGACAAACTCTCCCAAGATGGAATAGCCTCAGGTTTTGGGGCGAGTTTTGTTCCCTTAGGCACGACCCCTATTTCTATCTGCCTTGCCAGAATCTGTTCCCTCATCACATCCCATCCTCCATCAAATTTACCTTTCCATTTTGCAATGTAGCTTTCTGGTACATGGTGGGGGGCATGAGTTGCCCCAGGAGCAAAATACATAAAGTAAGGCTTTTCTGGAGTTAGCGCCTTTTGATATTTCATCCATGCCACGGCCTGATTGGTCATGTCATTCATAAAATGATAATTGGGATCCTCAGATAACTCAACCACGTGAGTTCCATCATATACAAATGGAGCCCATTGGTTTGTTTCGCCACCAAAAAACCCATAAAATTTATCAAAGCCCTGACGGTGTGGCCAACGGTCCATAGGACCGGAAACACTTGTTTCCCAAGTAGCTGTTTCGTGCCATTTGCCGAAGGCACCGGTACTGTAGCCATTCAGCCGGAGCATTTCTGCCAGCGGCGTCACGTTTTGTGGAATTTCCCCGGTACCTCCAGGAAAACCAGTTGCCATTTCGGTAATGAAGGCCATGTTATTCACATGGTGGTTTCGTCCGCTTTTGATGGCAGCACGTGTGGGTGAGCATACCGCAGTGGTGTGAAAATTATTGAAGTAAATTCCCTCACTGGCCACCCTGTCAAAAGTAGGTGTTGAAACTGGCCCACCAAATGCGCTGGTTCCGGCAAAACCAAGATCGTCGACGAGTACCAAAATCACATTTGGTGCACCTTCAGGGGCTTTTACCTCAAAGCGCTCAGGCAGAGTAGCATTGCGTACATCCAATTCCGTAAGGGTAGGCCGCGTAGGCGCTTTGATGGGAAGTATGGTACGGTCAATAAAACCCGTGGCATTCGTTTCTACCTGAGATTCCTGCGAAGGTGGGGTATTGCAGGCCATGATAGCAAAAACAATTATCATTAATCTTAAATCAATTTTCATAGGGGCATGAGTAGTTAGGGTTTTGTATAAAATTAAATCCTTTTATTTAGTAAGATCTTAATAATAAAACTTTAGCAACGAAACTGGCATATTGGTTGAATCCATTCAGTTGTGAGGAGATCCTTTGTCATTTTTTCAAGTCAAATTTTTTAATGCTTCATTTATTTTCTGATATGCAGCCAATTCCTAAACTTTAATGAGATTTAAATGGAAATATAGCAATCTTTTCAATCAGAGTTTAGACTTATTCGTCCAAAGACTCCTAAATTTTTTAAAGGATCAAAATGTCTCAGAAATAGCAAGGTAAAATCCACTTGACTGCTCCCCAAACCCTAAATCCAATGCAAGGTTGGTTCTGGAATATTTATCTACCTTGACTCTAAGTCCAAAACCGTAACCCAATTTTATTGAATCAAAGAGATTAAGGTTCTGTGTGGAGTTGGATGCCGTTGTTCCATTGGCAAATAATACTCCTCCCAATACACCACCACACCTTGATATTGGAAACCTGTATTCTGTTTCTCCATAGACATAATTTTGACCACGGAATCTCCCCTGAGTATATCCTCGTCCACTTCTGCCTCTTTGATCAAATGCCGTTGCGGGTAATATCAAGTAAGGAAAATCACCCGCCTTGGTAAAATCACCCATCAGCCAAAAACCGATAAGGTGAGCGGGGTTCCTCCTAGATAATCCATGAAAACTCCGCCACTCTCCGGAAAACATTTCGGCATTGTTCTTATTCCCAAAAGCCCGGTAAGCTCCCCTGAATCCCAAGGATAAAAAATACCCTTTGTATGGTTGGATCATATTGTCCCGCTTATCGATGATAAAACTCCCGAAAAGTGCGGATGAGTAATATTTATCTGTTTCAAAATTATAAGCATTGTTGTATATGTAATGTGAAGTTAACAATTGCTCCTCTGGATCAAGATCTAATTTTTGGTCAACTATTTTGGAAAAGGAATCAAAATGATAGCCCAAGCCCAAATATATTCCTGGTTTCAATTTGAAGCCTACAGTTTGGTGAAACCTGGCAAAATTAAACGTCATAGGTTGAGCCAAGGAATCAGCACCTGTTTCCAAACCACCTAGGTTAAATTGATAATCCAAAATACCTCCTTCAGGAGCATTGGTGCCTAAGCCATAAGTCGATTGGGAGAATATCAGATACCGCCAATCCCCTGTAAAGAAAATCTTTTCATTTTTGGTATAGATACTATTTTTGGCCATAAAAATATATTGGTTTTTGGTAGTAGCCTGTAAGCTCCCGCTGATAAGAGAATATAGATTACTTCCCTGCATTTTAAACGCATACTGACCTCCTATCCCCACCATAAAACCTGTTGCAGGGTTTGATCCGATTATTGGTACAATCAACAATGAACTTGATCCTGTTTCTTTTACTTTAGAATCCTTACCCAGCGCATTTCGGATCAATTCAGGCAAGTCTTTCTCAATACAGGTGCTGTCATTGCTGAATTCCTGAGCCTGACCAAAAAAAGATATATTGAAGCAAAACCAAAAAAAAAATAATAGATAGGTAATGGATTTTGATATAACGCATAACGATAGGATTTAACCCAATTATTTTCTTTTTAGCATTCAAGCAGATACATTATTTTTTACAATATAAATTTGCCATTTGTAATTATTCCTTTTCTACAGCACCTATCGGTATTCTTAAATAAATATTTAGTGATGAGTTTCTGATATTCTGTGAAGAGGCAGCTTTTACGTCTACAAGTCCATGATAATACAAAAAGCCAACACTCATACTTTTTAGGTCTTTCTTCAATTTGTATCCCAAGCCTCCCACCACTCCGGCGTCCAGTCTGTAATATGAATCGCCCAGTTCCTTTTTAAACTCAATTTCGCCACCATTGGAGTCGATATTAAAGATATCAAAGGCTTTGGTCCTAACTCCAGCCTGCACTCCCGCTTCAAGCAGTAACCGCGATTGGATCCTTTGCTGCCACATGATTGGAACATAAAAATAATTGATCTTGGTAGTCAAAGTTCCATCTTCAAAAATACCGTCAAAGTCCACATCGCCCAAGGGATAGGTCGCCATTCCTGTAGCACCCACATTTGATTTGACCAAAACTCCTGTACTCAAATAGGAATTTTCCATCAAATTGATATTGAAATAGAAACCAAGATTGAAATTGTTAAGTCCTTTAGCATCTGAGACATCACGAAAGTTAGATCGATTCATTCCACCTGTCAATCCAAATTCGATTTTTTCAGAATTTAAAGCTTCTCCAAAAAGCAAGGAAATCAGCACCTGCGCGTTTGAACTTGCTGAGATGAGTAAGAAGGAAATCAGTAAGAGTGGTTTGAAATTTATAGCCATAGTCATATTTAATTCTTTTGTATAGTTTTAAAAAACAATTTTCGTATCGAGTCAACTCCATAATGTCTTGCTATTTCCTTAAATGCAAAAAAAGGAAGAAAGGTAAATCCAACGATCAATGCCCCACCAACCCATGCAAGGGTAAAGTGGTGCGTATAGCTTTCCATCATGCCTTCCCATGAGCTATTTTTCAATAAAGTTTTGACAGTTACTTCTAAGAATTCAAAAATGGCTACCAATAGGGTGAAGAAAATAGTTTTGTAAATGGTGGGAATAATTAATGGTCTATTTTCGAATTTCCTGCTGATTTTTAAAAAAGTCCCGATCATAATCACTTTCCCAAAAATTAAAGCTTTGACCAATCCCATAAAATAATCATCCAAAAAAACCCCATACTCAGCTAACAATAATCTTCTATATAAGATAAATGCACTAAAAAAAAGCCCGAGGTAAACAACATTGATACCATATTCAGTTAACTCATGGAGTAACTTTTCTTTCAGGGATTTTTCATCAGCTTTTTTCTCCATTGAATTAAGATTGATAGGGGCTTTCATTTTCTTTTAGAAAATCTATTGGAATACTTTTTTTTTGAAAATTCGAAAAGGAACGAAATATTTAGAATTGCTTTAAAGGAAAATTTTTACACTTTCATTAAGAAATTATAGCACAGTGGGCTTCAACTAGAAATGATTTCATTTTATAAGCCAAATCTATATTGCACCCCACCCATCAGCTGAGTCCTAGACCCCAGAAATCCCCCTTCTAATCGAAACATCAAGTGTTTGTTCAATTGGTATTGGGAACCCACAATGAAATTCCACATGTCTGCCGGTCTTTTATCCATAGCATATTGAACCGTTGCCGATTCACCATCATTTAGAGCAGCATCAGCTGCCACCAGTATCTGGCTTGCGGTTGTTATAGCATTATTGGCTGCGTTATGTTTTGCTATATTTACAGGATTTCTCTGGTCTGCCGGAGAAAGACCTTCCCACCAAGTGTCTACTTTCACCTGTGCTTCCCCGACTTTTTCTATTCCATTATCAACTTTTACCTGAAACTCATCTACGGGCAAAATTTCATTTATTGCTATAGAGCCATTGGTTTCAGAATTCAGATCAACTCTGAATCCTCCTACCCAAACTGCAATACTGCTTTCAGGATTTTTAAGTCTGAAGTTTTTACCAAACCTGGGTCCAAAAACAAAGGTACGGGCAGGTTGTCTTAGTTGTGGAACATCTGTCCAGGACATATTCAGATCTAGTGCCAAAAAACCACCTCCTACACCAATAGTAGGAGTAAGTCCCAATCCGAAAGTGCTAGCCTGGAATTCTACTATTGTGCTTGCATTTATAATTGGATTAAAATTATTGGTTTCATCAGGGACGTATACCCCAAAGCCCACCTCAGTGGAAGCTTGAGATCTTCCCAAAATAGCATACATATTCAAGAAAGGGAAAACCCAAACATCTGGCCTCACCGTGACAGCACTTGCTGTTGCTTTGACTTTGTCAAATCTGACCACATTATCCAAGTTGTACAATTCTCCTCCGTTGAAACCTACCTGTAGGTTTTCTATAATCAGGTCTGATTCCTGCCAAAAGTATTGAACACTCAATCCTGCGGAATATGGTAAGGAATATCCGGCATTTGTTGCTTTGGCACCCCAGATAGGCAAAGTATAAGGGTACTCTGCAGTTTTTAAACTGTCCTTTTTTGATTGATTTCTTTGCCCTACTTCTTTATTTGTAAAGACCTGCGCAAAAGCAGCATTCACAGTTAAAAACAGGATAATACTGATCAGTAATTTTTGTTTCATTCTCGTGATTTCGACAATTGATATAAACTAATTGTAAAAAAAGAACATTAAAATAAGAGCTGTAAATTGAATGTGATCCTTTTTGAAGAGATTTGGTATTGGAAAACGAAACCATCCATAAATTAGGGAAGGCAACGGATTAATTAACGATAGCTAAAATTATCAAATTTTGTCAGTTAATTATGAACGCCTCCGTCTATGGATTTAGAGTGACTTACAATCCGACTGAAAGGGGAATAAATACGATTTATTCTATTTATGTTTGACCGGAAGACGCATAAAAATCTGCGTGACAGCCCTTTGGAGAAGATCCTCTCCATTTGTGTAAATATTTACCTCTTCCTGAGCCCATCCTTTCCAAACCAGATTGTTGGTTTTACTGTCAAACATTTCTATGAATAGAAGGCCCTCTTGGTATTGTTCCTCAATAATATTTCCACCTGCTACCGGGACAGCCCCTCCAACATAATATCCCGGTCCCGCTACCCCGACCCCTACGCTTACTTGTGGAGTTTGACTATATGCGATTTTATCGTCTATCTGGGTATCAAAAAGAAAAACAGCATCAGGATTATTGACATCAAGTATAAATCCTTTTTTCTCAAGTTCCTTATTGGCCAAATCAAGAATATAATGCGCATAAAGTTTGTTTCCGGCTTTATTATCCAACTCAAAATGCTCCAAATTAATCCAAGCATACGTTTTGTATTGATTTAGATCTGCTTTTTTATCCTTATAGGAGTAAGTTTTCATCACTGTCGAACAGGATATCAAAAACGGCAACATAAAAAGGATAAGAAATAAAGTTTTTTTCATTTTGTTGTTCTTTTAAAAAAACAGAGGATGGCAAAATTACCATCCTCAATGTACTTATGTTGAAATGATGATCAGTTACCCATGAAAACGTAACCAATATTAAATGACATAAAAGACTGTGCATTATTTAAATCTCCTGCTGCCAATCCATAGGAATATTTTGCTGATAATGAGATACCCGCAAAACTGTTCAACATATATATCATCCCTACCTGAGGTTGAAAAGCAAAACTCCAGGCATTTTGATCTAAACTAAAAACACCCATATCTGTCCTTCTTACGGTGTAAATAGTACCTACTCCCAGGCCAACAAAAGGATTTATGTTATCTCCTGGTTTCAAGTAATAATCCCCTGATAGCATGATGGGAACATTATTGCTGTACCTCCATTGCTTCCCGCTCAGCGTTCTATTATCAATGGTATATGCTGCGTTAGGTCTTTCTTCGTAGAATGTATTCAAGCCTGAACTGATACCAATTCCTAAATTCGGCTGAATAAGTTTTCTGTAATCAATTGCAAAACCTCTCCAGCTTACATTTGAAATAAAGTCACCCAAATCACCTGTTGGAATTCCAATGGAATAGGAAGTTGTTGTATAGCTTTGAGCATTGACCTTGTGCGTAAACAAGACTATGGCAAAAACGATAAATAGAAATATCTTTTTCATGATTAATTTCAGTTATTAATTTTCAAATAGGGCGACTGCACAAAAGCCTGATCAATGGCATTGGTAACCCGGCTTATATCGCCAGCACCTGAGAGGAGTCCGTTACCCAACATGATCCATGATGCTCTTGATTGATTGATAGGGTTATTCAGATTTGGATCAGCCATTGCAATGATCATAGTACCCGTGGTATAGCTCGAAACAGTCCAATATGGTGGATAATACCATCCCCATCCCGGATAATAACCTCCCCACCACCAAGAATACCAATAACTGTAAAAATAAGTGGTATTGGTAATTGCAGCAGGAGTCAATACAACATCAGGTCTTTGGGAGATATCTACTTTCGTCCAGCCAAATTGCTGCATATTTGCATCAATCGCTGCCAATATGGGAAGTGCAAAGGCATCTTTCATATACACAAGGGTAGTATCTCCTCGGTCAATTTCAATGTCTTTTACAATTTTGTCGGGAAGGGCATAGGTGTTTTTGTTCTGGAAATTGAACTCAGGTTCAAAAGAAGTGTAAACAACATCTGTATCTTCATAAAATTCCGGTCCACCAGGATAACAGGAGGCCAGTAAACCTATAGTAATCAAGAGTATCAATCCGGATATTGACTTTTTCATATTAAATAGAGTAAGCTTTTGATTTTTTGTAAAAAAGATGTTTTGGCTTAAACATTCTTCAAATTTTAAAAACAAATTTACAGATGATTTAACCCAAAAATTTAAACGTCATCGTCTACCGGTCCAAAAAAAGCCAAAAAACTCTTGCTTTAGGACCAAAATGTAAAGGAACCTGCTTCGATTGCGGATTCTAGAATTTCAGTTATTTAAACCGCCCTTTCAAAAAAATCACCGGACAAAATCCACTCTCCTTTAAAAAAGGTAATCGAGCTACCTCCTAAATCGACAAAGATAACAAGCTGTCCTGGGTTTAATTTGTCATTACACCCTTCATTCCATCATGATATTTACCAATAACCTAAATGGGAGCAGCCGTCATGCTTATCCCGATCGCTATCTTAAAAAGAACCTATTGAGAATATAACATTTGGTTAGCGAGAAGTATTTGCAGAATTACCTCAATGATTTTGTCTATAAACTAAACAGAAGGTACTTTGGTGAAAAATTGTTAAAAAGATTAATTGTCGCTTCTATTTACCCATACATTCAACATTCCGAAAAGTCAGAAAATAAAGAATGATGACCGTTGATTTTGAACGTCTCCGTCTAAGTTTAGAAACGAAAATATTTCAAATTGCTGTAATATTCATTATTATCATTGTCATTAGATAAAAATTTCTTTCCCGTTTTCATCGAATGAAATTTTCATTTATGCTAAAATAAATTTTGGAATTATCTTAAAAATATAATTGACTTTAAGCATGAAGGATACAGAATCAGAAAAGGAAACGGGAGAGGAACAGAAAAAAAAGAAAGGTAAAAGTCTGATACAAAAAGAAAGGACGAGAACGGCTTTTGAAAGACTGCAGTTGGCATGGATACGTGCCGCATTGACTTTAATGGCAATAGGAATTGGTGCTTTGGAATATTATTTCAATAGAATTGAGGCAGGAAAAGCCCCGTTTTTGAAGTTGGTGACAGGGAGTGAATTGGGATTGTTTTTGATTATCACTTCCTCAGTTATACTTTCTCTTGCAACCATTCAGCATATCAAAAGCATGGCTAAATTGAAAGAATATTTTCCTGAAATGCGGTATTCAGTTGCTACAGTTTTATCGATTCTGGTATTGGCTTTATCTTTTCTGCTTTTCTTGATGATGAGTTTGAGATTATAGAGACTGATGTTAAAAAATCCAAATTCACTAACTGCCCTTTGTAGAAAATCTTGACCAATTGGATGGTATCCAACTACCCCTACTCTTCCCTCAATATCTTCTCCATTTTCCTACCTTTGGCCAGTTCATCCACCAATTTATCCAGGTACCGGACTTTCTGGGTCAATGGATTGTCGATTTCTTCAATTCGGTAGCCGCATATCATTCCGGTAATCAGGTGTGCATTTTGATTTAATTTTGCCTGCCTAAAGAATTCTTCAAAAGTTACTTTGTTATCAATAAGGTTTTGCACTTTCAATTTATCGAAACCGGTCAACCATTCTATTACCTGAAGTAATTCTTCTTTTGTTCTTCCTTTTTTCTCGATTTTGGTGACGTAATGTGGATATACCGATCCAAAGGTCATATTTGCCATTCGTTCATGGTGTGTTTCGCTTGCTTTCATGTCCTGTCTTGTGGTTGTTAAGGTAATTTTTGTTCTCTGATTTTGTTAGTAAATTGCTTTAAGCATAAATCATCGAAAATTGAATCGATTTTGGAAATAGGTGAATAGCTCTTTTCTTCTAAAGGATTGACTCATCTCAAACCTTCAACACCCCCCTAAAACCACGGGCTCCGTAATACGACTCGGCGCCGTTGTGATAAATAAAAACGTGTCCGTAGCGCCAATCCCCGAAAATGGCCCCTCCGAGCTTTCTGATATCAGCAGGTGTTTCTAGCCAACTTGAAGTTTTTGTATCAAATCTACTCAAACCCTGCAAATCCTTGTATTGCTCTTCATTCAAAATCTTAATGCCCATTGCTGCTGCCATTCCCATAGCACTGTTTTTAGGTTTGTATTCTTTTCTGGATTCCAAAGCTTCCTGATCGTAACAAACACTTCTCCGACCTTTAGGACTTTCTGCAGCGCAATCCACAAAAATAACCTCACCAGTTTTCTCATCTTTACCTACTACATCAGGTTCTCCACCTGTGGCTTCCATTTCATTCAAAGACCAGATTTTCTTGGGATTGGCCAAAAGCTTTTTCTCTACATCATCCCATTCTATTCCCTGATGACGGTTTGAATTTTTCTTAAACCGTGTTTTTAATGTGTCGAGTAATACTTTGGACTGTTCATCTGAAAGTTTCATGGCCAAGGGTTTTATCAGTTGTATTGTAGGATTCATATTCCGGGAATTCCATCAAATATTGATTCCGGAATTCATTCCTTTGTTACAAAATACAGAAGCTACCAATAGAATTGCAAAACATATCCAAAAAAGAGACCAAACCATTCCTGAAATTTCACTATTTTTCATTTTCCCAAAATGACCAGCCATGCGCAATTTCAAAGAATACATTTCAATCCAATTATTAACTCTGATTTCCCTTTTTGCTTCTGCCCAGCAAACTCCGGGGCCTAGATTGATTGTAAGGGGTGATGATATGGGTTCTTCCCGTTCGGCCAATTTGGCCAGTATAGAAACCTTCGTCAATGGGATTGAAACTTCCATCGAATTGATGGTGGTGACACCTTGGTTTCCGGAAGCTGCTCAAATGCTAAAGAAAAATACCGGAATAGATGTGGGGCTGCATTTGGTCATCACCAGTGAATGGGAAGGTATTAAATGGAGGCCCTTGACCAATTGTCCCAGTCTTACTGACGCTGATGGGTATTTTTTGCCCATGATGGGTTCGAATAAAAATTATCCCGGACTTGCCATTACTGAAAATCAATGGAAACTGGAAGAGGTGGAAAAGGAATTCCGGGCGCAAATAGATTTTGCTTTGAAGCATGTTTCCCAAATCAGCCATCTATCAGGCCATATGGGATCTACGGGTTTTCATCCGGATGTCACCAAAATGGTTTCCAAATTGTCCAAGGAATATGACCTTCCTGTAATGAGTCGGGAGCTCAATCAGGAATTGGGATTGTCAGGTGTAAGCTACGATGGACCAAAAGCAACTTCAGCTGAAAAGGAGGCTTCTTTTATCAGCATGTTGGAAAAACTTGAAGCCGGAAAATCCTATATGTTTGTTGACCACCCTTCCTATGACAATATAGAAATGCAAGGGGTTGGCCATATCGGTTATGAAGATGTGGCAATAGACAGACAGGGAGTAACGGATACTTGGACAAGTGAAAATGTAAAGGAAGCGGTTTCCAGAAATGGAATTGAACTGATCAATTTCATTACTTTAACCAAAGCCTTACCCCGAAGTGATCCTGAAAAAGAGAAAATCAATCCCCAATCCATTTCAGAATACCTTCAAGCAGTAAAATCAGAGAATCAAGACCTTCACAGCCTGATGATTCTAAGAAACGGAAAAGTGGTCTATGAGCAATGGTTTGGGGAAAATGCCGCAAATAAAACCCATGTCATGTATTCCGTAAGCAAGACATTCACGTCAACTGCTATCGGCTTTGCCCTACAGGAAGGTCTTTTGAATCTAACAGATAAAGTTATTTCTTTCTTTCCGGACAAACTTCCCAAAGAAATAGGCCCGAATCTTCAGGAACTTGAAATCAGGCATTTACTGACCATGACTGTGGGGCACGATGTGGATCCTACAGGTGTTTTAAGAGAAAAAAGTAAAGATCTTGATTGGGTGGAAGGATTTTTGGCTTTTCCTATGGAACATCAGCCCGGTGAGCAGTTTGTTTACAACAGTTTGGCTACTTATATGCTTTCAGCCATCATTACAAATGTAACAGGACAGCGGATTTTGGATTATTTACAGCCAAGGCTATTCAGACCATTGGGGATCGTGGGAGCCACTTGGGATGTAAGTCCTCAAGGAATCCAATTCGGTGGTTGGGGCCTTAAAGTAAAAACTGAGGATATGGCCAAATTGGGACTGTTTTATTTGCAAAAAGGACAATGGAACGACAAACAACTACTTCCAGATTCCTGGTTTGATGAGGCCACAATAGCTCAGGTTCAGTCCTTGCCAGCAGGAGTAAAAAAAGAAAACCTGAAAGTTAACGCCCAGGACTCTGATTGGTTGCAAGGATATGGTTATCAGCTTTGGCGAAGCCGACACAACTCTTATCGGGCAGACGGGCTGAATGGACAGTTTATTCTGATTCTTCCTGAAAAGAATGCAGTGATCGTAACCACCGCCAAAATTCCAAATATGCAGGAAGAGCTTAACCTGATATGGGAACATTTATTGCCGGCTTTTGAAGATTAGGGAATAACCCGCTATCCCGCTATTCGGTATTTGAAATGCCGAATCTAGATGATTGGGATTTGTAATCCCGATCGTTTCTTCTAGAAGGTGAAACCGGAATTACAAATTCCGTTTTATCTGTTCTCGAGATTGCAAATCTCGAGAAGCGGGCTGCTATTCGGTATTTGAAATGCCGAATCCAGATGAATGGAATTTGTAATCCCTATTCTTCATAGAGACTGGGCGATCGGAATTACAAATTCCGTTTTATCTGTTCTCGAGATTGCAAATCTCGAGAAGCGGGGCTGCTATTCGGTATTTGAAATGCCGAATCCAGATGAATGGGATTTGTAATCCCTAATCTTCAAAGAGACTGGGCGATCGGAATTACAAATTCCGATTTATCTATTCTCGAGATTGCAAATCTCGAGAAGCATCTGCCACTTCAGATTTCCTTCAGATTTTTAGCCGAATATTAATTCAATTAGTTTTGAACCGATTGCCAAGCAATTTTGCCCATGAAGATATTATTGATAGAGGATAACAGAGAGTTGACCCAAAATATCATTCAATACCTTTCCCATGCAGGAATTATCTGTGAGGTAGCAGGCAATCTTTTTGATGCACAGGATAAAATTCTGTCCTTTGAATATGATTGTGTCTTGTTGGACCTGATGCTGCCGGATGGTAATGGTCTGAGTTTTTTGGAAATAATAAAAAAATTGAAGGTCAGACCCAACGTTCTGATCATTTCGGCCAAAAATTCTTTGGATGACAAAATCAATGGGTTGGACCTTGGAGCCGACGATTATTTACCTAAACCATTTCATTTGTCTGAGCTATTGGCCAGGTTAAAAGCTATATATCGAAGATCCAAATTAAGTGGTTCGGATGAAATAAGTTTCAATGAAATTGTGATACAACTTCAAAATCTGCAAGCCAACGTCCATGGAAAACCATTGGACCTGACAAAAAAAGAATTCGATTTGTTGGTATTTCTGATCACCAATAAGAACAGGGTTTTGGGGAAAAATGCTATTGCCCAGCACTTATGGGGGGATTACACCGATAATCTTCCAAGTTTTGATTTTATCTATCAGCATATTAAAAACTTACGAAAGAAAATATCCGAAGCCGGTGGAAACGATTACCTCACTACTGTTTATGGTATTGGATATAAATTTGGAGAACCCCAAACATGAAACTTCTAAACCTCCTTACCTCTGTTTATTTGATCATCATCATGTTGGCACTGCTGATAGGAGGATTTTTCATTTATAGAAAACTGGGTGCTGAAATTAATTTTGAGTTGGGAATGGAGTTGGACAGGCAAATAGAAGCTTATGCAGAAAGAATACGTCAGGGAATTCCACCTGAAGCCTTGGTCAATGAAAGATTGGAAATCATAGAATTGCCATATGAATTTTCTGAAGAGGATCTGAGTATCCGGGATACCATAGCCTATCACGACCCATTAAGCAGAGAAGAAAAACAATTGAAAGCGAGCAGGTCATTCAAAATAGAAAACAAGCATTTCAGAATTTCCTATTATAACTTAGTGGTTGAAGCAGAGGACATTACCGAGACAGTGGTTTATACCATGATGATTGTTTTCTTTATCCAACTGGTATTTTTGGGCTTGTTTTTCCGGGCTATTTCCAATTGGATTTTGAGACCTTTCCAGCAAACCTTACAAAAGATTCAACAATTTAATTTTCAGACCAACAAACCCTTACATTTTCAGGAAAGCAAAGTATCGGAGTTCAATCAACTCAATGAATTTTTGGAAAGGATGACTCAAAAACTGCTCAAGGATTACAGGCAGATCAAGGAATTTTCAGAAAACATATCCCATGAAATCCAAACCCCTGCTGCTGTGGTAGGAGGAAAATTGGAAAATCTGATGAATTTGGAAATGACTGAAGAACAAGCACATTTGATTTACTCTGCTTATCAAAACAACGAACGGATCCATCAGATTGTGAGGTCTTTAAGTTTATTGGCCAAACTTGAAAATGAAGAATTTGAACCTCCTTCCGAAATTGACTTATCCGAAATTCTAATCAAAAACATAGAACTGTTGTCGGAACTTATCATTTTAAGTGAATTGAAGCTTCAAACAGAAATCAAAGACAAAGTAATGGTGAAAATGCATCCCTTTATTGCCGAAATCATGGTCAATAATTTGTTGGGAAACGCCATCAAACACAATCTTAAAGGAGGTTGGATTAAAATTAAGCTTGATTTTCACCGGATGACTATCGAAAATTCAGGGCCTTCTCTACGACAGGATCCCGGCCAATTGATTGAAAGGTTTAAAAAAGAAAGCGATAAACCGGAATCAGTGGGCTTGGGTTTAGCAATTGTAAATCAAATATGCAAAACATATCAATTCAGTTTTGGTTATGCTACTGAGGAATGTAAGCATACCACTACAATTGATTTCAAATAGCCAACTTCAAAATTGAATCAGATTGTAAAGGTATTTTTGTAAAGTAAACAATCAAACCGAGTCTAATTCAATGAAACGCTTAAAGTTTTTTCTTACCGTTATTTTTCTGATCATCCTGGGCATATCCAACATATTTGGTCAAACCTATCCGGTGAAAGGTACTATTCTGGAATCTGATTCAAATAAACCGCTGGGGTTTGTTCAAGTTGCACTATTTTCATCGCAGGATCAGGCCAGACCTGTTAGTTTTTCCGATTCTGATGACAACGGGCTTTTTTCTCTTGAAGTCCCCAAAGGAAAATATACATTTAAAGCATTCTTTTTGGGTTACAAAGATTTTGTTCTTGAAGAAATTGAAATCAATGGACCAATTGATTTAGGTGAAATCAAATTGGCAGGCGATAGCCAAAATCTGGAGGAGGTAGTGGTACAGACTTCCAAATTGCCATTTAGGTCCAGTATGGAAGGAATTACAATAACACCTGAAAATAACCTGGCCAATGTGGGTGGAACATTATTGGATATTTTGAGAAATACTCCATCAATTATTGTATCGGAGGACGGTTCCATTTCCTTGAGGGGAAGTACAGGTACAAACATTTTGATCAATGGCCGTAACTCCTCCTTAACCCAAAATCTTGATCAATTGCCGGCCAGTGCGGTGGAAGAAATCAGAATCATCAATAATCCAAACGCCAGGTATGATGCGGAAGCTGAAGGCGGGGTAATAGACATCATCCTGAAAAAAGGACAGGACTTAGGTACACACGGTGGATTGGAAGCTACTTATGGTACCCGAAACAGGACAAACCTAGGCGCTAGAATGAACCATAGAAGTGCCAGACTCAACACTTTTGTAGGATATAATTTCCGGGATTGGAAAGATGTAGGAAACCGTCGTTCTACCCGGAATCTTTTTGAGGAGGAGGAGACTTTGAAACAAAATACTGAAAGCACCAATCGAAATGTAGGTCATAATTTGACCTATGGAGCTGATTATTACTTTGGAAACAACATGCTAAGCTATGAAGGCGTTTACCAGTCCAGTTTGGACAGGCAGATCAATACCCTTTTTGCAGAACTGGAAAGAGGTGGAACTGAACCGGAAGCTTTTGATTATGTCAGGAGGAACAATGAAAGTGAAACAGACACAGGATTGGATAACGCGCTGATTTTTGAACATAACTTTAAAGATAAAGGACATCTATTCAGAGCTACAGCCAGCCACTCTTTTAGAAACCAATTCAAAACTCAGGAAATAGACATTTTCAATAATACTTTAAATCCTATACCTGAAAACCTTACAGGTCAGGAACTTGCATACATTGATGAAATCAGAAACATCTCAGTCTTACAGGCAGATTATATCAAGCCACTGCAATATGGGAAGTTTGAGACCGGTGTGAAATCGATCCTCAGAAAATTCGACAACGATTACCAGTATTTCAGATTTAATGAAGCAGAGAATGAATTTGTTGAAGATGAACTTATCAGCAACAGATTTATATATGAAGATCAGATTTATGCAGGATATGCTTTGATTTCAGTTGCAAAATCCAAATTCGAATATTCACTTGGTTTGCGCGGAGAGATGACCGTAGTGGATACCTATCTTCAAAATACCGGTGATCGAAATCAGCAAAACTATTTCAATCTTTTTCCAAGTGTGCAAGGCCTTTACAATGTGAATGAAAAACATTCTCTTAAGTTCAGTTACAGCAGGAGGATTGACAGGCCAACAGCCTGGAGGCTAAATCCCTTTCCGGATATTACAGATAGTCTGAATGTCCGCAGGGGAAATCCCAACTTACAGCCTGAGATGATCAATTCATTTGAACTGGGCCACATGGCAAACTTTGAAAAAGCAAGCTTGACCTCCAATCTTTTTTATAGAAAAGTCAATGGCCAACTTGATTTTATTACTATAGTGGAAGATGGTATATCCTACTCCCAACCAGAAAATCTCCTTTCTGCCGAATCCTATGGTCTGGAACTAATTGGGACAGGCGAGGTAAGTAAATGGTATTCCATCAATGGAGGTCTTACCCTGTTCAGAATATCGGTTGATGGATCCAACATCGGGGAAGAATTCACCAATTCCGGCTTTGCTTGGAATGTCAAGGTAACCCAGGACTTTAAGTTACCTTTTGGGTTTAATTTTCAATTGGCAGGAAATTATGAATCACCTGAAATAGAGGCTCAAGGACGTGACTTGGCACAATATTTCATAGATGGAACACTACAAAAAAGCCTTTTTAACAATAAAGGCAGCCTGGCTTTGAGTGTACGGGATATATTTGATACGAGGAGATTTGCAGGCTTTGCGCGGACCAATTCATTTTCCCAGGATTTTTATTCCAAACAGGAAACGAGAATAGTTCTTTTATCAGCAAGGTTCAATTTCTAGGTTACAGGTTTATTCCATTAAAGCTTTCACATCTCAAGCTCATATTTCTGGATATACAGTTGTTTTCCGAATTCCAAGGTCTCAGATTCTTCCACCATCCTAAATCCATGCTTCTTGTACAAATGTACTGCTGAGCCCAGGTCATTGGTTGTCAAAAGAAAGCAATGCTTAAAATTCATTTCTTTCAAATAATCCATAAAAAGGATCATAAGTTTATTGCCGATTCCACTTCCCCTGAATTCAGGATAAATGAAAAAATATCGAAGTTGGGCCGTCTCATTACCCCTGTCCAACAGCATGAGGAAGCCCATTTTATAGGCATTGTGTTCACAGATCCAAACCCTGCTTTTATTGGGTTTTGGCAATTGTAGAAACTCTACAATTCCTTCAGTGACATATTGTTCAAAATGATACCCATACCCAAATTCCTCTTTATACAATTCACCATGGGATTGGATGACAAAACCTATATCACCCGGTTCAAAATCATTTCGGATTTTAATACCATCTAAAACGTCCCTTTTATTTGCCTTGGCCAGTATATTCTGTGCTTGTCCTAAGGAGGCAATAAATCTCCTCTTTTCATAAGGATTTAATAGGGAAATCAGGAATTCAATCCGGGTATTTGCAGATGTGTTTAATTGCTCCAAATACATTTTCCCTTTATCAGTAAGAAATAATGACTTAATCCTTTTATCATGCAAAGTTTTTCTTTGCTGAATCAATCCATTTTTTGTTAAACCGGAAATAATTCTACTAAGGTAACCTTTGTCTACTTGTAACTTCTCTGAAAGGCTTTTGCCCGTGGTGCATTCCCCTAAATCCAGTTCAAACATTATCCTGGATTCTATCAGGGACAAGGGACTGTTCAAAATGGTTTTATTCAACAAACCCAAATACTCCGTGTAGGTTCTGCTGAATTTTCTGATTGTATCTGTAAAATCCGATTGATGGGTCATGAACAAAGATAAAAATAAAGTTGCTTTTGTCAACTAAATAATTTCCCAAAAATTACGGGGGTTGTAAAGAGATAGAAAACAGATTCAATCAGACAAGAAGACCAAACACATTCAAAACTCTCTATAACATAATTCAATCTGGAGAGAAATATTGGATACTTTATCAAGCGGAAATGTTTTATCAAAATTATTTAAATTAAAAATCTACATCCCCATTTGATAATAATTCAATTTAATCACTACTTTTGAGCCTCGGTAAAAAAACAGAGGAAGTTCTGTTGTTTGAGAACTTAAAAAAAGGCAAATTTTAATTCGTTGATTTAGATTTTCTGCTGGATTGAGTTCTTGATTATTGAAGTTTTCGGGGTGTAGCGTAGCCCGGTATCGCGCCTGCTTTGGGAGCAGGAGGTCGTAGGTTCGAATCCTGCCACCCCGACAACAAAGGTTCATCTGAACTCAAAAGCCTGCAAATCTTACGATTTGCGGGCTTTTTTATTTTTTACGTATCAGTTCGATTTAGACAATTTCAGCAAAAATGAGACCTATTCGGTGAACCAAATGAATGGTTTATTTTAGTTCACCAGATTGATGCAAATAGCTGTAAAACAGATAGTTGCATCGCATAATTTGAACTGTTTTAGGTCTGTTTGAGTGACCTTGTGGAAGCAGTTCACCACGAGAGGAATCATTTTAACACAAACACTCAAAAGCTGAATTGTCATGAGAACTACAAACACCTTCGGAGTTCAGTTCATCACAAGAACGAACAAGGCCAAAGATGGCCTACTCCCAATCTATGCCAGGGTCACCGTTGATGGCCGCAGGGTAGAAATATCATTGAAGCGCTGGATCAAACCAAGCGACTGGAATGGCAGCAAAGGCATGGCCAAGGGCAGCCGGGAAGAAATCAAATCGCTCAATCATTATTTGGATGAGGTTCAGGCCCGTATCATGGAATGCTATCAGGAGATGTAGGTACAAAAGCGATTGATCACTGTAGATGCCATCAAAAGCATGTTCCTGGGTACAGACCAAAAGGACTTCACCTTATGCAAGCTGGTGGATTATCACAACCAGACAATGCGGGATACACTGGCGTGGGGCACGATGAAAAACTACTTCACCACTCAGAAGTATATCCATCGATTTTTGAAAGAGCGCTTTGGTACTACCGACATGTTCCTTTCGGAACTGTCTTATAAATTCATCACCGATTTTGAATTCTACCTCCGAAACTATAAACCCAAAGACCACCAGAAGCCGCTTGGCAACAATGGAGTGATGAAGCATCTGGAGAGGTTCCGGAAGATGGTGACAATGGCCGTGAAAATGGAATGGGTAAGCAGGGATCCATTTGACAAGTACCAGCTCAAATTCCATCGGGTGGATCGGGATTTCCTCAATGATGAAGAGCTGGAGGCCGTAGAGAACAAGGACTTCAAAATTGTCCGCCTGCAGTGGGTAAGAGATTTGTTTGTGTTCAGTTGCTATACCGGACTGGCCTACATCGATGCTATGAACCTTACCCCATCCAATATTACCATTGGCATTGATGGGGAATACTGGTTATCTACCTGCCGCCAGAAGACCGACCAGCCGGTAAGGGTTCCTATCCTTCCCAAAGCTTGGGAAATCATCGAGAAATACAAAACCCATCCAAGAGCTGTGCAGAGGGGGGCAATATTCCCAATGATTTCTAACCAAAAGCTGAACTCTTACCTGAAAGAAATTGCTGATCTGTGCGGAATTGAAAAGAACCTCACATTTCACCTAGCCAGGCATACTTTTGCTACTACAGTTACGCTTTGTAATGGTGTGCCACTGGAAACGGTTAGCAAGATGTTGGGTCACTCCAAAATTACAACCACGCAGGTTTACGCCAAAGTGGTAGAGAAAAAAGTGAGTGAGGATATGCAGAATCTAAGAGAGAAACTAGCAGCACCAAAATTGATGAGAAGGGCGAAATAGCCCTTTGTATTTAAGTACTTGCTTAAATAACTATCATTCCCTACCTTTGTTTAAGCAATTGCTTAAATACTATGAATACATGTATCCGTGTCTTTGCAGATAGCATCCAGATCAGTCGCTGCAGAGAAGACTTGAAAAACAAAGAAGAAAGCTTTTTAGAACTGGCCGATGTACTGAATCTGGCAGGTAATGCGGTTCGCCTCAAAATCCTGTACCTCTTGAAACAGGAAAATGAACTTTGCCCATGTGACTTGTCAGACATCCTGGGCATGACCGTGCCGGCCGTCTCCCAACATCTAAAAAAACTGAAGGATGCGGGAATCGTGACGACCAAAAAATCCGGTCAAACCATCTTCTATTCAGTAGAAGAGCAAAGTCAGCGAATCATTTCATCAGTGCTCGATTTGTTTAATCTCCCAAATACAATTCCTGCCTTATGAAAAATTCTCTTTTAACTAGCGGTATTATGGCTGCACTCTTAAGTTCACTTTGCTGCATCACCCCAGTGCTTGCACTAGTGGCCGGTGCAAGCGGGATTGCCTCCACTTTCTCCTGGCTGGATCCTGCAAGACCTTTTTTTGTCAGCCTCACAGTTGTAGTGTTGGGGTTTGCTTGGTATCAAAAACTCCTGCCTGCCGGCAGGCATGGTAGACCAAAGGCCAAAGATGAAATTGATTGTACATGCGAGCCTGGCGGAAAAGATATAAAACCCAACTTTTGGCAGACCCAGAAGTTTTTGGGGATAATCACCGTTTTTGCTACCCTGATGCTCACATTCCCGCTATATGCGCACATTTTCTACCCGAAAGCCGACAAGCAAGTGATCATCGTTGATAAGACCGATATACAGACCGTAAATTTTGGAATCAAAGGAATGACTTGTCAGGGCTGTGCAGCGCATGTGGAGCACGAAGTAAATAAGATCAGTGGTATCCTTAGAGTAGCTGCTTCTTACGAACAGGGGAATGCCATCGTTGAGTTTGACAAGTCCAAAACAAGCGTTCCGGAAATTGAGAAAGCAATCAACTCTACAGGATATTTAGTGACCAATTAAAAAGCAAACTAATGGAAGTCATCTTAGAATCCACCATCACCTGCCCAAAGTGCGGACACCAAAAAGAAGAGACCATGCCAACAGATGCATGCCAGTACTTTTATGAATGCGAATATTGTAAAACTATCTTGAAACCTAAACCTGGGGACTGCTGTGTTTACTGTAGTTATGGCACCAGTCCATGTCCACCTGTTCAGCAGGGAGGTAAAAACTATTGTTGTTAACAATATAACAATAGGGCCTTTTTGATTATTTATAAAAGTCGGGAAGCCTATTATGCTGGAAATATTTCCGCTGCAAGGACCCTCTCACAAAATGCCACAGAAATAATTTGTTTAATCGGGGCAGTGTATAAAGTCAAATAACAAAGCGGTAAAAAAATTGATTGCCTTTTTTCTATTTTACCGTAAAATAAAAAGCATCAGTTTATCAATTACAAAAACCCCATTCCAGTTTTCATTTTCACCGATCCTTTCCACCACCTCGCAAAAGGCCTTGAATTAGCCAACATTACTGGATGAATTAATTGGTCACCAAAAATTTACATATGGATAATAACCTTTTCCATGAAAGACTATCATTTGTTTGCTGGTTTTATACATATTTAGAGAATATTTACGCGATTCATTGTTTCTCTTTTTATTGGAACCTATCCATGCAGCCTCTGTAATATCACAAACTGAAGCGGTATCAATTTTAATTGGATATAATTGACTTGCCTGTCCTCGGTACTGTGAATGGGAAGTGTTCCGGAATCACCGTAGAGATATTCAAAACCATTGCTGCCATTCAATTCTACCTGTATGTATTCGGTTTTAAATTTGGTAGACGATATGTTGAAGGCCACAATAATTTCATCATCAAAGAGGATGCGTGAGAACGCCAGCAAACATTCTTTGCATTCGGGTAAGTGGAAATGAAGCCCATCGGTAGAGACCGGCCTGATTTGCATACGCCCGAATTTTAATACCTTGCTTCGCTTTCGCAAGCGGGCTATTTGTGCGATACTTTTATACAGGTGTGATTCTTTATTTAGAGCATTGGTATTTTCATCTTCCAGACTGAACATGGCTTCCCGAACGTACCAATCGCCTTCACCCGAACCATCAAAACCCTGTTCGGTGCCGTAGTAGATACAAGGTGTACCCAATGCGCAGAGCAAAAATCCAATTCCGGCAATGATCTGTTCATTATTAGCATCTTTTCCAAAACGGTGCTTGATAGCTTGCCCTACCTGGTCGTGATTATCGAGAAAAGTCACAAGAAATTCTCCGAACTCGCCCCGGTTAAGGGCATGCTGCCTCAATGACTCATAGCGCTCGATCAGCCGCTCCGGTGAAGCCTTGCCCAATATTACATCTGGAAGAATGTGATGCAATGGAAAATCCAAAACTGAATTAAGGCCGTAATAAATAGTTTTGTCGTTTACCGCCACGGGAGTCTTGGGCCCGATATAGTTATTATACAAATTCTCCGGGCCTACTAACTCACCAAAAAAGAAAAAATTCTTCTTGCCCAGCTTGTAAGCGTATTCCCGTACCGATGAGCAAAAACGACTGATCGCTATTTCACTCATGTGTTTCACAGCGTCAAGCCGGAATCCGTCCACATCCACTTCGCGTAGCCAGTAGCAATGAATTTTAACCAGCAACTCCTGGAGCCATAACGATTGTGGAGAGTCATTCAAGGCAAAAGCCTTTAAGTCCATAAAGTCTCCGTCACGTGTTTCGGGCACGGCATCGTAGTTTCGAATCCTTCCCCTGCGGGCATACAACTCCTGGTTTCGCAGTTCCGTTGGAACGGGCCGGTCTTCGTATCGCCAGCCGCCAAAAGGAAATACGGTTCCGTTATAATAGTAGTATGGCTCATCTCCCGGGTAGAACCAGTTGTCCCCAGAATGATGCAGAACAATATCCAGGAACACGCGCATGTCGAGCGCATGGGCCTTGTTCACCAGTTCTTCAAGGTCTTGTTTGGTTCCAAACCGTTTATCTACCTCAAGGTAATTCTGAATGGCATACCCGTGGTATGACTGCGGATTATTTTCAAACAGCGGACTCAACCACAGCGCAGTACAACCCAGGTCATGAATGTAATCGAGGTGATCAATTATGCCGCGAATGGTTCCGCCACATGTACGTTGCAATTCGTCAGGCTTGCCAAAACCTGTTTGCCGGTCGGTGCTGTTTTGTGGTTTACGATCATGACTGTCATGAAAGCGGTCAACCAGCAGGAAATAGATAAATTCTTCCCGCCACTCCCGGTGACAATTTTGCCAGTACTTTTTGTCTGACTTTGGTTCTAGATTTATTTCGTTGATAGATCTCATGAGAAATTGCGTATTCAGGACAAACACAGGCCCTAGTTAACATTGATTTTGAAAAGAAATTTAAACAAATAATTGTCTAAATAACATAAGGCATGTCATTCTTAAAATTGATTTTTATCAGGGGATTATATTTTCAAAACCAATTTTGATAGCCCTAAGATTTCCTTGTCAGTGAATATAGGCGAGATTAGCATTTATGAAGAGCATAGATTATCTAAATCTTCCGGAGAACAGATGCTTTATTGTTAAACAAAGGGCGATTAATAATTTTCATTTGAAATTTTAAGTTGTTCTACCTTCCCTTAATGCAAAATAGCCTTTATTAAAGGGTTAAAGGGGTTGATTAAATGACTTATATCATGTTATCCAATGATCTGAATCAATGGATTTCTTGACCCTGTCATTTACCTTTGAATAAACAAGAAGGAGGAATAGGACTCCTATAATAAATTTAAATTGGCTTAAAAAGCTAAATCAATGATGCGTTTCTTACATATCGCCCTTATAATAGCAATGCTTCTCCCTGGCAAAGGGATGGCAGTGTTTCAGCACTTTTGTGGGGGCGAACTGATCAGCTTCGAGCTTTTTCTAAAACACCACGAACCATGCTGTGACGATCACAGCAACCCTTGTGATGGCTGTGAGGATCAGGAAACCATCTTCTCTCTCGATGATTTCAGGACACCTCATTCTGACATTCCTGTCATTGCTTCTTCACCAGCGGCAATGGCTCAGCCATCTTTCCATTTGCCTTGTACACATTTTTTCGAGTCAAGAAACTACACAACTCCTAAAAAGGCTCCCCCCGGCTGGTCAGGGCGGTATCGCTCTATCCTGTTCCAGTCATTTCTTCTTTAGCTGACATCTGAATATCAGTTAGTTGCCTGGGTACGAAACCTTTGGACAATGTCGGAAATGGTTCTGTGTAATATAGCTGTTCCGGGATATTCGAACAGCATTAGACACGATCTATCCGACAAAACTATCATCAAGTTTCTTTAAACAGACTTTCAACAAAATGTTAAAATCATGAAAACGTTTTATAAAATTCAATTGGTATTCATTGCCTTGACACTGATGGTGATCAATACCACATACGCCCAACAACCAGGCTTGCAGTATTTCAGGCCAAACGATAAAAACGGCCTGAATGTATTCGAGCCCTCAAAAGAGGATACAGTTATCTTTGATGGATTAAAAGTGAGGGTTGGTGGCGATTTCGCCATGCAGTTTCAAGGTATTAGGCAAAGCAATACGGCAGGTAACCTGACCAAACTGGGATCAGACTTCAATTTGCCGTCTGCCAACCTCAACCTGGACGTCCAGGTATTGGACGGAGTTCGCATGCATCTTAGGACCTATCTTTCTTCCAGAGCACACAACGAAGCATGGATTAAGGGTGGATACATGAGAGTGGATAATCTTGACTTTGTTAAACCTGGGTTTCTGGAGGGAGTGATGAAATATGCAAGTATTACCATAGGGTTAGATGAGTTCAACTATGGGGACGCACGTTTCAGGAGAACGGACAATGCCAGAGGTATTTTCAACCCCTTTGTTGGCAACTACATTATGGATGCTTTTTCAACTGAAGCATTTGGTGAAATTACTGTTCAAAAAAATGGTCTTTTGGCTGTAGTTGGGCTCACAAACGGTAAGCTCAATCAAAATGTAACGGTTACCGATAATACCGACAACAAGCCATCATTTTATGGCAAACTTGGATTTGACAAGCAACTTAATGAAGACTTCAGAGTGCGGTTAACAGGTTCCTGGTATATCAATAATGGTACATCAACTGGAACCTGGTTATATGGTGGTGACAGGGCAGGGACCAGGTATTATAATGTATTGTACACATTACCTGATGCCAATGGAGTTGCTGAAGGAGGTCCAAGAGATGGAAGGTTCAATGCCAGATTCACAAAACTTACCGCCTTACAGATCAATCCATTCATCAAATTCAAGGGACTGGAATTCTTCGGGATATATGAGTTGGCCAATGGCAACAATGAATTTACCCAGCCCCAATCAGATACTGAAGGGGGCTTCACACAGCTTGCCGCTGAACTTCTTTATCGGTTTGGTACAAATGAAAAGTTCTACATAGGTGGAAGGTACAATACAGTAAATGGCAAGATGAGAGAAAGTGCCACTGAAAACCTGGATATCAGCAGACTCAATCTTGGTGGCGGTTGGTTTATTTCCAAAAATGTCCTGACCAAATTGGAATATGTGAAGCAAAGCTATAATGGCGAGGCATGGACTGGCAGATTTGCCGGAGCTGAATTTAGTGGAGTGACGTTGGAAGCTGTTATCAGCTTTTGATTGTCCAATGATCATGGAGTCGGACATGTAGTCCGGCTCCATAGATTTTTAACCAGGTCAATAATGAATTGGTTACAGTACAGTAAGGAGATACTCAGGAAAGTAAGCTTTGACAGCCAACTTCTAAAGAAAGAATTCAAAAAAGCACTAAGGATGCTTAACCGGAAGGATGGCATTTCTCTGAAACGATGGTTTAAAGAGAAATTTGGAAAAACACACGATGCATCAATTGACAGAAAAAATCAATTACCATGATCATTACTAAATCAACGGGATTACAGGAGCCTTTCAATAAAGGAAAGCTAAAACAATCTCTTTTACGGTCAGGGGCAAATGCTGAACAAGCTGATGAAATTGTTGCAAAAGTAACCGGCATTCTGGTGGATGGAATGTCTACCCGGAAGATTTATAAGAAAGCGTTTCAACTGCTGAAGAATGTGCCAGGCCCGGTTGCGGCAAGGTATAAGCTCAAACATGCCATTATGGAATTGGGGCCTTCGGGTTTCCCCTTCGAGCAATTTGTAGCTGAGCTTCTCAATTACAGTGGTTATACTACCCGTGTCGGTATCATTGTTCGAGGGCATTGCGTAAAGCACGAGATAGATGTGATTGCCGAAAAAGACGAACATCACTTTATGATTGAATGTAAATTCCACAACCGTCAGGGTTATTCCTCCGATGTTAAAATTCCACTTTACATTCAGTCAAGATTTTTGGATGTGGAAAAACAATGGAAAAAGTTGGATGGTCATGCTGAAAAATTTCATCAAGGCTGGGTGGTAACCAATACCCGTTTTTCAGAAGATGCTACTCAGTTCGGACGATGTATGGGGATGAACCTTATTGGTTGGGATCATCCGAAAAATGGGGGATTGAAAGATTGGGTTGACCGTTCCGGTCTTCACCCAGTAACCTGTCTTACCACACTTACCCAAAAAGAGAAACAACAATTATTAGATAGAAAAATAGTGCTATGTAAAACCATTCACCACAATCACACTGTATTGAAAAGTATAGGCATCGGTTCACCAAGATTAGAAAAGGTAATGGATGAATGTTCAGCATTATGTGAGACTTTTTCGGAAAAAATAATCATTAAAAACAACAGAAATGAGTAACAATACAATCAACATCCAGTTTCTCGGAGCAGCCGGAACAGTAACCGGCTCTAAATATCTTATTACTGCATTCGGAAAGAACATCCTTATTGATTGTGGACTTTTTCAAGGTTTGAAAGAATTACGGCTTTTGAATTGGGAACCATTGAGTTTTCCACCCGCCCAGATTGATGTTGTTTTACTTACCCATGCACACCTTGACCATACAGGCTACCTTCCGCGCTTGGTTAAAGAGGGATTTACCGGAAACATTGTTGGCACATCGCCCACATTGCAGGTTGCCGAAATAATTTTAAAAGACAGTGCAAAAATTCAGGAAGAAGATGCAATAAGGGCTAACAAGCATAAATATTCAAGACATAAACCAGCCCTGCCTTTATATGGTCTTGATGATGTAGAGGCAACATTGCCTTTAATGAAATCAAAGCCATTAAATGAATGGTTTCACATCAATGAAAATATACGTTATCGTTTTCGGTATAACGGTCATATTATTGGCGCAACTTTTATAGAGCTTCAGATAGGCGATAAGTTATTGGTTTTTTCAGGTGATATAGGTAGAGAAATTGACCCCTTGTTATTTCCACCCGAAAAACCTGAACATGCCGATATTCTTTTTATTGAAGCTACTTACGGTAACCGTCTGCACCCAAATCGTCAGGCAATTGATGCGTTACAGGAATTAATCAACCGATGCACCAATAGAAACGGAACCATCATTATCCCAAGTTTTTCTGTTGAGCGCACTCAACTGCTCATGTATCTTTTTTGGCAATTAAAAAAGTCAGGAAGAATGAAAGACATTCCCATTTATATGGATAGTCCCATGGGAAGAAATGTGTTGGAAGTATTTCATAAAAACACTTCATGGCATAAACTTTCAAATGAGGAGTGTTCCGAAATGTGCAGTGAGATTAGAAGAATTAAAACAATGGATGAAACCCATGCGCTTGCTGCCGATAGTTCACCGAAAATAATTATTGCCGGAAGCGGTATGGCGGCAGGCGGCAGGGTGCTTACCTATTTTACAAAGTATCTCAGTGATGAAAATGCTACCATACTGTTGGTTGGTTTTCAGGCGGAAGGCACGAGAGGGAGAGCATTACTGGAAGGAGCAAAAGAAATCAAACTCTACGGTAAATATTTTCAGGTAAAGGCAACGATTGAAAACATCGAGGGCTTATCAGGCCATGCAGACCAAAACGGATTGATTGACTGGATGGACAAATTAAAATCCATGCCCGAGAAAATATTTATAGTCCACAGCGAAAAAGAGGGGGCAGAAGGTTTGCGGAAAAAAGTAAAAGAAATCTATAAATGGGAATGCGCAATTCCATCCTTAAACGAATTAATTAACCTCCAAATAAATAAAACATGAAAACAAAAAACATTATCCATGTATGCTTAATGCTGATAACAACATCAGTTTATTCTCAGAAAGACAGCAGTGGCATCTACTTCACTTCAGATGATTTTACAAATCACCGCCTCAGTTATGTAATAAACTGTAAAACACAAAATTTCAGCCGACCTGATTTTTCGGGACAAAATAATTTCCGTAAAGCACAACGATACAGTTTATACTTTTCAAAAAGATAGTGTTTTTGCTGCCAGATATTGTGATAATTCGATTGTTCGTTTTTCAAACAACCAGCAATACCCACTGTTAAACCCTGCGGAAGCTATACTCTTATATAAAGTGGTAAGCGGTTCAGGGATTAAGGGAAGTCCTATTGTTACCAAGTATTATTTCAGCAATGGGGCTAAAGACAGCATTCGGGAACTCACGCTGAATAACATTAAAAAATCATTTCCAGACAATCATAAGTTTCATAATCTTTTGGATATGCAATTCAAAAGCGATGATGAATTGATTGAGTATGACCGGTTTCATAAATGCTATAAAATAAATCAAATCCTTAAATCCTCACTTGAATAATGAAAGCACACAAAGAAATCATCACGAATTGGAATGTGATTACAGGAGGTCCCTGCACAGGAAAAACAACGGTAGTAAACCTGCTTGCCCAAAGAGGTTACAAAACCACCATTGAACATGCACGGCATTACATTGATACCCAAAAAATAAAAGGGCGCACAGTTGAAGAAATACGAGAAAACAAAAAAGAATTTCAATTAGGTGTGCTGAATATGCAGATTGAAGAAGAAGGAACTTTAGATGTAAACGAAATGGTGTTTTTAGACCGTGCCTTGCCCGATGCTATGGCTTATTATCAGTTCTTGGGTTTGGAGTATGACGAGCGACTGGTGGCACAGTGCAATAAGTATTGCTACAAGCATGTATTTATATTAGACCGATTGCCCCTTACAAATGACTACGCACGGTTAGAGGACGAAGCGGAACAAATACGCATACATAATCTCATCATCGCGGTTTACCAGTCTTTTCCCTGCCCTATTGTTCATATTCCAGTATTGCCTCCTAAAGAAAGAGTAGATTTTATCCTCAAACACCTTTAACCTAAACCCAATGAATAAAATTAGCAAACGCAGGTTACAAAATTTAGATGGTCCAAAATGAAAACGAAAGAAGACATAATGGAAAAATCTTCAAATTCTACAGGTCAGGTACACTGGCACAGCTTGCCTGTGGATGAAATTTACAGGAGATTGGATACCTCTCCAGAAGGACTGACAGATAAGTCCGCAGAAGAAAGAAGCTTGAAATACGGATGGAATAAACTACCTGAAAAATCTGGTGTCAATCCGGTAATGAAATTCCTGAAGCACTTTGATAATTTGCTGATTTACATATTGCTGATTGCTGCTGTCATTACAGCCTTAATGGGCAACTGGCTAGTCACAGGAGTCATTTTTGGCGTTGAGCTAATCAATGCTGTGATCGGATATATTCAGGAAAACAAAGCCGAACGTGCTATTCGGGGAATAAGTAATATGTTGCCGGGACACGCAAAAGTAATCCGTTCTAGTCAAACGAAATCTATACTTGCAGAAAGCCTTGTGCCGGGCGACATTGTGCTGCTTAAAGCGGGTGACAAAATTCCGGCAGACATAAGGCTTACAGAAGCAACCAACATGAAGATTGAAGAAGCTGTCTTAACCGGTGAGTCTCTACCTGTGAATAAAACCACAGAGGTATTTCCCGAAGAATCGCTTCCTGCTGACAGGAAATGTATGGCCTATTCGGGAACGCTGGTTACAAACGGAATAGGTACAGGTATTGTGGTCTGCACTGGGGTTCATACTCAAATCGGGCAGATCAGCAAAATGATGGAGAATGTGCAAACCCTTAGCACCCCTTTAATGAGAAAATTTGACCGCTTCGGTAAAATGCTCGCTATCGCAATTATTTTCCTTTCCGCAATATTTTTTATGTTGGGCTATTTTATTCAGGGTTATGCACTGAATGAACTGTTTCTGATAGTGGTTGGTATAGCTGTTTCACTCATACCGGAAGGATTGCCTGTACTAATGACGATAACCCTGGCAAAAGGCGTACTAAAAATGGCCAAGCAAAATGCCATCATCCGAAAACTTCCTTCAGTGGAGACGCTTGGAGAAGTTACGGTGATATGCTCTGATAAAACAGGTACCCTTACCAAGAATGAAATGACAGTTACCGATGTTTTATTGGCCAATAAACAATACACGGTCACGGGAGTGGGATATTCCCCTGTAGGAGAGATTTTCGACAATGGGAAAAAAGTAGCAATGGGTGAATCTGATGGATTCGATGAACTCCTTCAGGGTGTTGCCCTTTGTAGTACTTCGGAAGCCAACAAATCCGGGGATGAGTGGTCAATAATCGGAGATCCAACTGAATCAGCCCTTTTGTCACTTGCTCTCAAGGGTGGCTACTATGGATTTAAAAACAACAAACGGTTGGATATAATACCGTTTGACTCGTCCCAAAAGTTTATGGCGGTTTTAATTCCGGGTGAGCATTTCAATACCATTTATTTAAAGGGTGCCCCTGAAAAGGTTCTGGAAATGTCTGTATTCCACGGCAGTATCGGTCAAAGCGATACCAACTCTCCTGAATGGTGGAAGGAGCAACTTTCATCCTTGGCTTCGGAAGGAAAAAGAATCATAGCAACAGCAAGTAAAAAAGTACCTTTAGATTATAAGAATATTCTATTGAGCGATGTTTTTAATATGGATTTTTTGGGGATAGTGGCTATGATTGACCCTCCTCGACAGGAAGCCATCAAGGCAATTGAACAATGTCATCAGGCAGGGGTAGAAGTCAAAATGATAACCGGAGACCACACCCTTACCGCCAAAGCTATTGGGGAAAGCCTGAACATTGTTAAAGAAGATAATGTAATAAGTGGACCGGAACTTGAAAAATTAAGCGATATAGAATTAGAGGCTGTGGCAAAAAAATATCAGGTATTTGCCCGCACAACGCCTGAACACAAGCTCAGACTTGTAAAGGCACTCCAAAGTAACGGACAAATAGTAGCTATGACGGGTGATGGTGTCAATGATGCCCCCGCACTTAAAAGAGCCGATGTTGGAATTGCTATGGGGATCAAAGGAACAGATGTAACCAAGGATTCCGCAGAAATGATCTTAGCGGATGATAATTTTGCAACTATAGCCAAAGCAGTATTTGAAGGACGTTCCATCTACGACAATCTTAAAAAATCCATCTTGTTTGTCCTGCCAACTAACGGTGCAGAGGGTTTTGTTATGATGGCATCTGTCCTTATAGGAGGACATATGCCCATTACCCCACTCCAAATTTTATGGATTAATTTAGTTACTGCCGTTACACTTGGGTTTGCACTGGCATTTGAACCCGGGGAGCCCAATGTGACAACCCGTCCTCCCCGTAAACCCAATGAACCGATTTTGGACGGATTTCTTATCTGGCGTATAGGGTTTGTTTCAGTTTTATTGGGATCGATCACTCTAATGGTTCACCATTTTTTGATTCAGTTTGGTGCCGATTATGGCCACGCAAGGTCAGCTGCAGTAAACACCCTTGTAGCAGGAGAAGTATTTTATCTCCTTAACTGTCGCTATTTGAGAGAACCAGTGCTGGGTAAAGGTTTCTTCAGTAACCCTAAAGTATTTTATGCAATTAGCTCTGTGGTGCTGATTCAGCTATTCTTTACTTACACTCCATTTATGAACATTTTATTCGATACCACGCCATTGCATACAAGAGAATTAACCTGGATACTGGCGGCAGGTCTTTTGTTTTTCATAATCGTTGAAATTGAAAAGATGATAACAAAAAAGATATTTGACAATGATTCGGAAAAAGGAGGATATTTTAATCCTTTTAAAAAAATTGTTCCTATAAGGAAATCCGAAAACGGAACAATGAAATCTTTGTGGTCTAACCCCTCAAGGAGCAACTTCATGTAAAAAACCTTCAGCCAATACAAATATTTGAGTAAAAATTTCTATCCTTTTCAAATATAATTTGTAATTTTGACCATTGCAACGTTTTAGAAAAATATCGGCCATAATGCTTTCAGCCTTGGTGCTGCTCAGTTCCACGAGCTTCACCCTTGGGATGCACTTTTGCATGGGGCAGTTGGAGAACATTGCATTCTTTTCAGGAGCTGAGCCATGTGAAATGGTCACACAGAAATCACCTTGTGCCACGGATAAGCATGATCCAGATTGCGAACGTCAGCAGGTCACTAAAAAGGGTTGCTGTGAAGACCAGACTTTAGTAATTGAGGGTCATGAAGATCTTACGCAAGTGTCCAAAGTTGCGGTTCCTGATTTTCAAATGATCGCAGTTTTCTACGCTGTGGTATCCTTTCTTTTCAGCGCTCCTGCAGTTGATTATTATTCGTATAACAATTATTCCCCCCCTCTGATTGAGCGTGACATACCTGTGCTCGTTCAATCCTTCCTTATTTAAGCTTTTCATTCTGTTTACCCCCCTGCCGTAGCAGATCTATGGCCAAGGCTAATTCCTCTTGTTCTTCGGAAGCAAGGTCGGGAATCTAAACCGAATGAAACCGTATGTTGGACATCCACTATTCCCACAGGGGAACAGCAGGATGCATTTCCAGGGATTCATCTCGCATTAAATTCATTTTAATCATACTAAAATGCTCAATTCCATAATCAAGTTCTTTCTCGAAAATAAGCTCGTTACCGTTCTCGTATTGCTACTCATTGTAGCCTGGGGCATAGTCACTGCTCCTTTTAACTGGGAGGCAAGTTTCCTCCCACGTGACCCGGTTCCGGTTGATGCCATCCCGGATATTGGAGAAAACCAGCAAATCGTTTTCACTGAATGGATGGGACGTTCTCCACAGGATGTGGAAGATCAGATCACCTACCCGCTTACCACTTCCCTACTTGGCTTGCCCGGTGTAAAAAGCGTTCGAAGTAGTTCAGCCTTCGGCTTTTCCAGTATTTATATCATCTTCAATGAAGATATAGAGTTTTACTGGAGCCGTTCACGTGTACTGGAAAAACTTAACTCTTTACCAAGTGGACTTTTACCCGTTGGTGTCCAGCCCAAATTAGGCCCTGATGCCACCGCCTTAGGCCAGGTGTATTGGTATACGCTGGAAGGCAGGGACAAGGACGGAAACCCTACCGGAGGATGGGACTTACACGAACTGCGCACTATTCAGGACTATTACATCCGCTATGCCCTTACCAGTGTGGAAGGAGTGGCCGAAGTAGCTTCTGTAGGTGGGTATGTCAAGGAATATCAGGTAGATGTCGATCCTGCTGCCCTCAAGGCTCATGGGGTTTCCCTCATGGATGTGATGCAGGCGGTAAGGAACAGCAACATCGATGTAGGTGCCAATACCATTGAGGTCAACAGGGTTGATTATTTTGTAAGAGGACTCGGGTATGTTAAAAAACTAAGTGATTTGGACGAGGCAGTGGTAAAAGTCACGGATAATGTACCGCTTCGCATAAAAGACATTGCAAAGGTCAATATCGGCCCTCAACCACGGAATATGAGCGGCTTACTAGACAAATCAGGTGCCGAAGCTATTGGTGGAGTGGTAATCGCCCGATATGGTGACAATCCGCTTAAAATCATTAATAGTTTAAAGGAAGAAATTGAAAAGATAGCCGTGGGTTTGCCCACTAAAACCCTGGAAGACGGTACGGTATCAAAGGTTACTATTGTTCCCTTTTATGACCGTTCCGGCTTGATTTACGAAACCCTGGGTACACTTAGCGAGGCAATAAGCTTACAGATACTCATTACGATCATCGTCATTATTGTGATGTTGTATAACCTGAGGGCCTCTATTCTCATTTCCGCTTTGTTGCCTCTGGCGGTGTTGATGTGCTTCATTTTCATGAAATACGTTGGGGTAGATGCCAACATTGTGGCCTTGTCGGGTATCGCCATTGCCATAGGTACTATGGTTGACCTGGGCATTATCCTCAATGAAAATATACTCCGTCACATGGATGAGGCTCCTGATGGCCAATCCAAACTGAAAACTGTCTATGACGCTACAACAGAGGTGGCTTCCGCCATCCTGACAGCAGTAAGCACTACCATTGTCAGTTTTTTACCTGTCTTTACACTTCAGGCAGCAGAGGGAAAACTTTTCGGACCATTGGCCTACACAAAGACTTTTGCATTGGTATCGGCTCTGATTTTTACGCTCATCATTATGCCCGCTTTTGCCCATTGGATTTTCTCTATGAAAAAAGGTAAAGGACGATTTGGGCAATATTTCAATTACCTTTTGATAATAACAGGCCCTATTGTAGCATTTACGGTTTGGAACTGGGCAGGATGGGTACTCTTTGGTTTTGGGGTAATCAATGTATTATTACACCATTTTCCGGAAAAATTCGGAAAACACCGGAACCTGATGCTTGTCGGTTTTACGGTAGCCATGGTTGCCTGGCTACTGACTGTCGAATGGGTTCCATTAGGTGTTTCCAATAGTTTGCTAGTCAATTTCCTATTTATTGCAACCATTATTGCAGTGGTGCTGGGGGGCTTTGCCTTGTTCATCCGCCTATATCCCCGAATACTGATGTGGTGCCTTGATCATAAAGCACTGTTTTTTACACTTCCCGCCATCATTCTTTTAATTGGAGCCAATATATGGATGGGTTTCGATAAAGTATTTGGCATCATTCCAAAAGCAACAGAAAAAATGGGCTGGGATATAAGAGAAAGTTCTGGCTGGTCAGCGATGGCAAAAGCTTTCCCTTCAATGGGCAAGGAATTTATGCCTTCACTCGATGAAGGCACCTTCCTGTTGATGCCCACATCAATGCCTCATGCAGGTGTGGAAGAAAACCGGGAAGTTTTGCAAAAACTGGATATGCTGGTAACCGCTATTCCCGAAGTAGAGATGGTAGTAGGTAAGGCAGGTCGTGCAGAAACGGCAATTGATCCGGCCCCAATCTCCATGTTTGAAAACACCATCAGCTATAAAAGTGAATATGTTTCTGATATCAATGGGACTAAACTTCGCTTTAAAGTTAATAGAGATGGGCATTTTGAACTGAAGAACGGAGAGGTATACAACCATGAAACCATGTCTCCGGAGCAAATAGATGTCGGGCTGCTCATTCCTGATTCCGATGGAGAGTATTTCCGTCAATGGCGTGACCATATTAAAACCCCGGATGATATATGGAGCGAAATTATGGGGGTGGTCAATATTCCGGGAGTAACTTCATCTCCAAAGCTGCAGCCGATTGAAACCAGGTTGGTCATGTTGCAAACCGGAATGCGGGCGCCAATGGGTATAAAAGTCTATGGGCCAGATCTCGCAACCATAGAAGGATTTGGACTTCAACTGGAAAAATACCTGAAAGAAGTCCCTTCTGTTAAGACGGAGGCTGTCTTTGCGGATCGAATTGTAGGGAAACCCTATTTGGAAATTGATATCGACCGCATACAGATTGCCAGGTATGGCCTGAGTATCCGTGACGTTCAGGACTATGTGGAAACAGCCATTGGCGGTATGCAAATCAGCACCACCGTTGAAGGAAGGGAGCGTTTCCCTATCAGGGTACGATATGCCCGGGAATGGAGGGATGATCCTTCTTCCATAGAAACCATGCAGGTACCAACCCCCACAGGATCATACATTCCACTGGGGCAATTGGCCAATATTACTTACCGTCCAGGCCCTGAAATGATCCGTGGGGAAAACAGTTTTCTGGTTGGGTACGTGCTGTTGGACAAAAAAGCGGGATTTGCAGAGGTGACGGTAGTGGAGGATGCCCAGCGGTATCTTAAGGAAAAAATAGATTCGGGAGAATTGACAGTTCCGGCCGGGGTACGATACGTTTTTTCGGGCAGTTATGAAAACCAAATCCGCGCAGAAAAACGTCTGGCCATTGTAGTCCCCCTGTGTTTGATAGCCATTTTCCTCATCCTGTACTTCCAATTTAAATCTGTGGCTACCAGTATGATGGTTTTCACTGCCATCGCAATGGCCTTTGCAGGAGGTTTCATGATGCTCTGGCTCTACGGGCAGGGCTGGTTTTTCGACTTTTCAGTCTTTGGTACCAATATGCGGGAATTGTTCCAAATGAAAACCTACAACCTGAGTGTGGCGGTCTGGGTTGGCTTTATTGCCTTGTTCGGGATTGCCACTGATGATGGTGTGGTGGTGGCCACCTACCTCACACAAAGCTTTGAAAAGCACAGCCCGAAAAATATCAAAGAGGTACGAAAAGCAGTTTTGGAGGCGGGTATGAAAAGGGTAAGGCCATGTCTGATGACCACTGCCACAACCCTGCTGGCGCTGCTACCTGTACTCACTTCTTCAGGCAGGGGTTCAGATATCATGATTCCCATGGCGATACCATCGTTCGGGGGAATGGTGGTTGCCTTAATCACCCTTTTGATTGTACCTGTTTTGTATAGTTGGTGGGGGGAAAGAAGAGTGGAAAACAATCCTGAAGTATTTTCGGAATCATAAAAAAGAAGACATGAGAAAATTAGTAATAATAGCGCTTTTCTGTCTGGGGGTACAGGTTCCCGGACTTTCACAAAGTCTGGAAGAATACCTTCGGATTGCCGCAGAGAATAATCCTGAGCTGAAAGCCTACTTCAATGATTATAGCGCAGCCCTGGAGCGTGTGCCACAGGTAGGCTCTTTACCCGATCCTGAACTGGATATGGGCTTTTTCCTGAGGCCAATGGAGTTCCCCATGGGAAACCAAAGGGCACAGCTCCAATTGATGCAAATGTTCCCCTGGTTTGGCACCCTGGGTGCCAGAAAAGATGAGGCCAGTAAAATGGCCCTCGCCCGGTTTGAATTATTCCAGGATGTCCAAAATCGACTGGTTTTTCAAGTAAAAAACACCTGGTACCGGCTTTACGAGCTTGAAGAAGAAATCAGGATTGTTCAGGAGAACCTGGATATCCTGAACCAATATGAAAGGTTGGCATTGATACGTTTTCAAAGTGCCGGTACAAGTTCCGGTTCAGGAGGTATGCAAAGGAATGCATCAATGAAGGAAGAATCCGGATCATCATCTTCCGGTGGAATGGGCAATATGGGCAGTGGTACGAATCCTGGTGCAAAAGGCGCATCTACAGCAGGCAGGAGTACATCTTCCACTTCTCCCTCAATGGGGGGTGGCGGATCAGGAATGAGCGATGTGCTTAGAGTAAGGATGGAAATCAAAGAATTGGAAAACACGCTGGCATTGCTATTGGATTCCAGATTTCCCTTGCAGGCTGAATTCAACCAGCTGCTCAATCGGGACATCAATGATAAAGTGACCATATCTGACACATTGGATGACTTTCCCTTAAACATAGCGCGGTTGGCACTATTGGACAGCATTACCCAAAACAATCCCATGCTGAAGATGCTGGATGCGGAAGAGGAGGCTTATGAAGCACAAAAAAGAATGGCCAAACTTGAAGGAAGGCCCATGCTGGGGGCTGGAGTTACCTACATGCCTTTTAGCCCACGAACCGAAAACGGAACGCCCATGGGCGGTGATGATATGGTGATGCCAATGGTACGCTTATCCATCCCAATTTATAGAAAAAAATACAATGCCCTGCAAAAAGAAGCAGAGTTGAGGCAAACCGCTGTGCAGCAAAGAAGGGAAAATACGGTCAACCAGCTTTCTACAGAATGGGCTAGTGCCATGCGCACCTTGGATGACGCCCAAAGAAGGGTACGCTTATACAGGGAACAGACCGACTTGGCCAGACAAACCTTAAATCTCCTGATGATTTCATATTCGACAGAGGGAAGGGAATTTGAAGAAGTCCTTAGGGTACAACAACAGTTGCTCGACTATCAACTCCGATGGATCACTGCAATTGTAGATCAATATACTACGCTGGCAGTGCTTGAAAACCTGGCTGCCTCCAATCTCAACTGACATTTTAACATTTAAGACAATGAAAGAAATATTTAAAAACAAAAAAGTCCTCCTTATCATACTAATGGCAGTAGTGCTGGGAGGACTGATGGGATGGTGGATAAAACCATCTTCAGACCACCAAGATGAAGAATTTCATCAGCACGAGCTGTCGGAAGACGGCCAGATATGGACATGTTCCATGCACCCACAAATCAGGCTCTCGGAACCGGGGAGCTGTCCGATTTGCGGAATGGACCTGATACCGGCATCATCCAAAAGATCGGCAGCAGATGCCAATCCGATGATACATGAAATGACCCCCCAAGCAGTGGCTATGGCCAATATCCATACCTCAAGGGTGACGGGAGTTTCCCCAGAGGGGGAACTTTTCCTCACAGGCAAAGTGAAGGCCGATGAACGCCAGTTGGCTTCCGTTACGGCAAAATTTCCCGGGCGAATAGAGCAGCTCTTTGTAAACTTCACAGGGCAGGTCGTAAGAACCGGGGAACGATTGGCCACCATTTATTCGCCTGAGTTGGTTACAGCCCAAAAGGAATTATTGGAAGCTGCCTCCACTAAAGAGACCTACCCCCAGCTCTACACTGCTGCACGTGAAAAGTTAAGGTTGTGGAAACTCAATGAAAACCAAATCGATGAGATAGAAAAAACAGGAAAAGTTAGGGATCAGTTTGATGTGCTTTCAGATAAAAGCGGGATCGTAACCCAGCGAAACATTGCAGTAGGCGATTATGTAAACACCGGATCCATACTGTTTGATGTTGTGGATTTGAGCAGGGTGTGGATCATGATCGATGCGTACGAATCCGATCTGCCATTTGTAAAAATTGGTGATGAAGTAAGCTTTACGGCTGCCGGGATCCCCGGACAAACATTCACAGCAAAGGTCACTTACATAGACCCGGTCATCAATCCCGGCACCCGGGCAGCCTCCGTTCGGGCAGAAGCTAATAACAGAAGTGGAGAACTGCGGCCTGAGATGTTCATCAATGCACGGGTAAAAACTACGCTTCGGAAAGGACAATCATCTTTGGCCATACCACGTACAGCTTTGCTTTGGTCAGGAAAACGATCCATTGTGTATGTAAAAGTGCAGGACTCAGAGTTTCCAGCATTTGAAATGCGGGAAATCACCATAGGTTCCCGTATGGGCGAAATGTACTTAGTGGAAGCTGGCCTTGAAGCTGGAGAAGAAATAGTAACCAATGGAGTATTTTCCATTGATGCTGCCGCACAGCTTTCAGGGAACTACAGCATGCTCATGCGACCAAAAACCAAAACTATGGAAGTTCCCCAGTCTTTCCGTCAACAAATCACAGCCTTGGCTGATGCATACTTCAAAATCAAAGATGGCTTGGTGGCGGATGATACAAAGGCTACAAAATCCGCCCTGAGCCAATTGGACTTAGCCTTGGGCAAGGTAAGTATGGACGGGCTGAAGGGCAAGACCCATGATCATTGGATGGCGCTGAAGCAGCAGCTGGCTGAGGCAGCCAAAATGATGCAGGGTGAAGAAACCCTTGTCGGCCTAAGGCAGCATTTCTCAATGCTCTCTGAAAACATGCTGGAAGTCACCGAATCCTTCGGACTGGAAAAAGACAAAGTGTTCAAAGATTTCTGCCCGATGGCTTTCGACAACAAAGGGGCTTTTTGGCTAAGTGAAACTGAAGAAATCCGAAACCCATATTTTGGTGAGTCCATGCTCTCCTGTGGTGAGGTAAAAAAGACTTATCTCAAAGGCCAAAAAGTTTTTGAGGAAGGAGGCCCTGCCAAGCAAGCAGCTGGTGGTCATAATCACTAAAAATTACGGATAAATCCAAGTTAAAATTTGAAGCAATGAAATTATTGAAGTTCATCGGGCAATTGGTAAATAAATCAAGCATAACCATTCTGTTTATTAGTATAGTCTTCCTGGTTTATGTGTTATTAATGAAGTACATCGACCACAGCACCCGATCGATTATTATACTTATTCCGGTACTGGCTCTTTGCAAGGTCATTTTCTTCACCTTCTTCACCTTCCGAAAGATGCAGGCTTTGATGAACCGCCTTGCTGGAATCAGTGAGGTGCTTTTGATTTTTGCATTACTGGTAGTCTTAATGAGCTTCTCATTTGCAACAGATTTCTCCTGTTTGGCAGAGTTTGACAGGCAATCATTTAAAGGGATAAGTGATAATACCAACATGTCTTCTTGGAAAAGGCTCTTTGATTACTTCTATCTGAGTGTTGTCACTTTCACTTCCCTAGGATATGGGGACATTGTGCCTCTTTCTATTCCTGCCAAGTTGCTAGTCATGATGGAAGTAGGTCTAAGTTTCCTGCTCGTGATTTTTGGCCTTTCAAATATCAAGTTGATTCAACATAAAATATCAAATACAATTCAATGAAAACTTGCTGTAAAACAGGAGATGAAAAAGCTCCTTCAACAATAAAAAAATGGGGCAGCCGGATTGCCTGAGGAATAGTCATTCTTCTGGTCACTGGTTTAGCCCTGATTCAAGTATTTAACCTTTAAACAAATAGAAAAATGAAAAAAACAATGATCATGCTATGCCTGGCTTTAGTAAGCTGGGGAGCAAACGCACAACACGACCATGCAGCGCATGGTGCACAAACAAGCAGTCAAACGATGGAACCAATGTTTAAAGACAAGGCATTGGGTTCTTCCTACACGCACTACATTCATTTGAAGAATGCTTTGGTGGCCTCTGATTTTCAGCAAGCAAAATCTGCTTCTGAATCTTTGGTGAAAGCTCTTCACAATGTAAAAGGAAGTGATAAAGTCCATATAGAGGCGGCCAAAGTTGCGCAGGCAGGTTCACTGGAAAACCAGCGAAAGGCTTTCACCGCCTTAAGCAATGAGATGGCCACTTTGGTGAAGGGTGCTGATATCAGCATGGGAGAACTCTATCTGGAATACTGCCCCATGGCCAACGGCAACACAGGAGGCTATTGGCTTTCCAATGAAAAGGATATCCGCAACCCCTACTTCGGTGACAAGATGCTGAAGTGCGGAAGCGTAAAAGAGACAATTAACTGACACAAGTCCTGGCATAAGGGATTGGGTTCACGATAAGCTGAGCCCGATCCTTACACCAGGCACAAATCAATGAGAAATGAAAAAGAACATCATTTTCAGCATCGTATTCCTTGGAGGAATGCTGCTGGTAGCACATGGGGGTCTTGGCACAGCCAAGTAGCAAGACAGAGCAACGCCTTATACATATCAATGGAAAAGGCGAGGTATCGGATGACCGGGGCACCAAACTCGGGTACATCAGTAAAGAAGACATAGTCTTTAACAATCAGGGTCAAAAACTGGGCTTTATCAAAAATGGTAAAGTGTATGATGCTGAAGGAAATTCCCTGGGCAAAGCCAAAAAAGATGGCCGCTATTACAACAATGATGGAGTTTTCATTTTGAGTACCAAAACGATGGGTGATAAATGTGAAATCCTGGATCTGGAAGGTCACAAGAAAGGCACGGTACACAAAAACTATAAACTACATGCGTGTGCTGCTCACTGTTTCTTCTTGGAACAGGAAATGAAAAAAGAGGAAGATAAGTAAAATTAAAGCCCTGTTGGAGAGTGGCTCTTGTGTAGGTTGTCATGCATACAATCCTGCCGCCACTCTTCCATCAGGCACCAAACAGAAAAGTCATGAAGAAGAAAACCAACAAGGACAACCCTAAGACATCTACCCGGAATCTGGTGTATGTCTACCTGACCATTGCGGCATTATTAGTGACAGCCACAGCATTGGTGTATTGGATTAACCATCAGCAGCTAAAGCCTTCTGTCAGCTATATCCAGGATGAAATTGAGCGACCAGTTGAACCAAGCCTGGTATGTATGGTCAATGACGCCTATATGGGTGTAGCCCAAATCCCGGTACCGGTCAATGGCAAAACCTATTATGGTTGCTGTGAAATGTGCGTGGATAAGCTTAACAACCTGGAAAGCGCAAGGATCGCGATTGACCCCTATAGTGGTAATCCTGTAGATAAATCAGAAGCATTTATAGTAGTGACTAACCAACAAGGTGCAGTTGCCTACTTTGAATCAGAGGCTAATTACAACGCATTTAAGAAAAACTAAAAACAATCCTTTAACCCAAAATCCATGAAATTGAAACTGCTTTTTTTAGGTCTTGCTGCCATAGTGGCCGTGAAGACTCAAGCGCAACAGTCGGATGAAATTAACAAGGTAAAACAAGTCCTGGAATCATACAAACAGGCCATTGAAAGCCTCGACACAACGGGCACAGGTAATTTATTTGTATCGCAATCAATTGTTATTGAATCAGGCAAAGTTGAAGGCCGATATCAGGACTATCTGGCCAACCACCTGGGCCCGGAGCTCCATCATTTCGAATCTTTCAAGTTTAGTGACTATGAAGTAGCCATTGAAGTCGCTTTGCCATTTGCCTTTGCTACTGAAACCTACAAATACACCATTGTGCTAAGCAAGGACAAGTCAGTTATTGAGCGAAAAGGAGTTGCCACCAGCATTTTGAAAAAAGAAAACGGTCAATGGAAAATATGGCAAACCCATTCATCAGCAAGAAAACCACAGACCAATCATTAACCAACTAAATAATATGACAATGAAAAATACTCTAAAAGCAGTTGTACTGGTATTATTTGCTACGGCAACCGTATCGGCTCATGACGGCCACAAAAGCAAACAAGACAGTACCGCCCAACAAGCGGATACCGTGATGAATGCTCATTCCACCGAGGAAGGGCATAAAGACCACACCCATACCAGCGAGGCAGACAGCCATGATGCGCATCCACAAGATGCACACCACGAAAAAAAGGTCACGGCTGATCTTGCGGACTTTCCCACAATCCATCCGTTAATTGTGCATTTCGCTATTGTATTGCTGATTGTGGGAGCCATTCTGGCGGTCGTCAATATCTTTTTCATCAAAAGGGAATTGGCGTGGACAGCATTCGCTATGGTGCTGGTAGGTTTTGTAGCTGCCTACTTAGCTGGCAGAAACTTCCATCCGCATACTCACGGACTAACAGAACATGCCAAGCTCGTATTGGAACAACACGACTTCTGGGCTGACTGGACAATCAATCTTGGGTTTATCGGCCTGCTGTTACAAGGGATCAATCTATTTATTTTCAAATCGAAAAGATGGGCAATGGCTATTGTGGCAGTTGTGCTATTGAGCGCAGCGTATGCTGTGGCACATGCAGGGCATTACGGAGCACAATTGGTACACATAGAAGGTGTAGGTCCGGAAGGTAAATTTTTAGAACTGGAGCATGACCACTAATTGACTTGAAATCACCAGTATGCCTGGGTTATTTTTTGATTCGGTACTTACCTGTCCGGTATGTGGCCAGCAGCAGGTTCGCAGAATACCTTATAACGAGCGGCTGGATAGCTTCATTTGTAAGGGATGCGAATGCGAGATTACGGTTCAGGGCGATCAATGCTGCATTTTTTGTGCATTCGGCTCACATAAATGTTTGGTCAGCCAAGGCTGGGAAAAATTAGAACAAAAACAATTGAGAGAAAAAATGAACCATGATGAACATAAGTCTGAGAAGAAATTCATCCCCGCACTCGGGTATGATTTTCTTACAGCATGGTACGATGCTACCATACGCATCACCATGCCGGAAAAGAAATTTAGAAACGAGTTAATTAACCGTTTAAAACCCGAACCTCTGGAGCAAATTTTTGAATTTGGTTATGGTACAGGAGCCAATCTGGCGATTGCCTCTTCACAGTCTCCCAACTCTTCATTTTTCGGATTGGACATTGATCCGAAAGTAAGGGAAATAGCTTTTTCAAAACTCAAAGACAAAGACATCTTGGTTGACCTCCAACTCTACAATGGAGATATTTTTCCCTATGATGATGCTGTTTTTGACAAGGCTTACAGTTGTCTGGTATTTCACCAATTGGATGATGAAACCAAGGCCACATTGTTTCAGGGAAATCTACCGTGTATTGAAGCCGGGCGGCAAGCTCATCATTGGCGATTGGGGCAAGGCAAAGAACCGATGGATGCGCACAGTTTTTTACACCGTGCAGCTTCTGGACGGTTTCAAAACCACCACAGCCAATGTGAAGGGCTTGCTGCCGGATTACATCCGTGAGGCAGGGTTTTCGGATGTGCAGGAGACAGGCTTTATTAATACCAGGATCGGGTCATTTTGCTATTATGAGGGAACTAAATCATTGAAAATCAAAAATCAAATTTAATTACGGAAATCATGAACTTAAGATTCTACTATATTTTGACCATTTCTTTTTCGTTGCTTAGCCTGTCTACGAGGGCACAAAACCTCACTGAAAAATCAGTCGAAGGCAACACTGATAATCTTCCTGTAAGAGAATATGCCATTTCCATAAATGAGCTGGCAGTGAACAAGGCAGGCAAAGAAGTCATGGGAATGGCCATTAATGGCAGTGTCCCGGGACCCACACTTACTTTTACTGAAGGTGAATATGCCGTAATATATGTAAAAAACGAGATGGATGAAGAAACTTCCATTCACTGGCACGGTTTGTTGTTGCCAAATTTTTATGACGGGGTTCCTTACCTCACCACTCCGCCCATCGCGCCTGGGGAAACACAGAAGTACGAATTTCCCCTGAAACAAGCCGGTACCTATTGGTATCATTCACATACCATGCTGCAAGAGCAGAGTGGTGTTTTTGGCTCTATCGTCATCCATCCCAAAGAAGAAACCCTGGCTTACGATAAAGAACTTGTCATAATGCTATCTGACTGGACAAATGAAAAGCCCATGAACGTACTCCGTTTTTTGAAACGAGGAACTGAATGGTACAATTGGCGAAAAGGTACGGCTACCCCCTTAAATCAGGTTATTGCCAGAGGTGCAATGGGAGCACAGTTAAATTTCTGGAGGCAGAGAATGGAAAGTGCAGACATTGCCGATATATATTATCCTGCCTTTTTAGTTAATGGTGAACAAGTTCAGGAATATCCCAATTTCAAACCCGGAGAAAAGGTTAGGCTTAGAATTATTAACGGGGCAGCTTCTACCTCGTTTTGGATGACGTTTGGTGGTGAAGAGCCGACCTTAGTTGCGGCCGATGGACTAAATGTTGAGCCGGTCAAGCGCAATAAAACATTTATTGCCATTGCGGAAACCTACGATTTTATTGTAAGTATTCCGGAAAGTGGAAAGATGGAATTTCGGGCCACCGCTCAGGATGGTTCAGGAACAGCCTCTGCTTTTTTGGGCCAAGGAGAAGTTTTAGCAGCCGAAGATGTTCCCCGCCCTGATAAAATAGGGATGATGATGCAAATGGCAAAAATGGACATGCGCATGGGGGCTCCTGCCCTAAAATTTAATCCTAAAAAGGACGATCCCCAAAAAATGATGGAGAACTGGGGAATGCAAATGAAAGGCGACAAAAACCCGGATAATGATATGCCGGGTATGAATATGGCCGGAAATAAGGAAGAGGTCTCCCAAATGGATCATTCCTCAATGGATATGTCTGATGATAAAAACTCCAAAATGGATCCGCCAAGTGCTCCCATGGCTGAAATGCCCGGGATGGAAAACATGGACATGTTTTCAGAATACAATTATAATTACCTCAAATCACCTAATAAAACGGTTTACGAAAAGGATGTTCCAGTCAATGAAATCCTGCTCAATCTTACTGGGAATATGAACCGCTACATCTGGAGCATGAATGGGATTCCACTGTCAGAAACTGACAAGATAAAAATCAAAGAGCGGCAAATTACCCGAATCACCCTCAATAACCTGACTATGATGCACCACCCTATGCACTTACACGGCCATTTTTTCCGTGTCATCAACGAAAACGGGGACTACTCGCCCCTGAAGCATACGGTGAATGTACCCCCGATGCAGAAAGTTACAATTGAGTTTTACGGGAACGAATATGGAGATTGGTTCTTTCATTGTCATCTTCTTTATCACGTGATGGGAGGAATGGCACGTGTAGTCAGCTATGATACCCCGGAAGACCCTAGAATGAAACCCTTTCCAATTTCCAAACTGATTCACGAAACCAACCGCTTCTATAGTTGGGGAATGGCAGATGTTGCTTCACATAATACAACCGTAAATCTGACCACCTCAAACATCCGCAATCAATTCAATTTATCAATGGAATACGGATGGAATCAGAACCTGGAAGCTGAATTTTCTTATGAGTATTATCTGTACGATTATTTGAGGGTTTTTGGAGGTATTAATGTTGAGAATACCACCAGGAATAGTTTGGATGATATGAAGACAATTGCCGTGGCTGGTATCCGGTGGTTTACACCTTATATGTTCAATGTTGACCTAAGGATAGATAATGAGCTTCGGCCTAGAATTGGAATCGGTCGATCGCTGATGATATTTCCGAAGTTATCAATTTTTGGCTATTACGAATATCAAATTGATGCAGGATTGGTAAACGGTCTGGAGGCCGGCCAAAATTACAAAGAAGAAATTGTATGGAGTGCCGGTGCACAATACATGCTTTCTAAGAATTTTTCACTGATGACAAGCTATGACAACCGCTTCGGAGCAGGGGGCGGATTATCTGTCATGTTTTAATTAGGAAGTTATGGAAGAAAGTTATAAAAAAGGAAGTTTAAGTTTATTAGGATCAATTGCTTTAGGCACTGGTGTAATGATCGGTGCAGGAATCTTTGCATTATTGGGCCAGGTGGCTGAACTGTCAGGGACCTGGTTTCCTTACATTTTCGTTTTGGGAGCTCTCATTTCAGCATTTAGTGCTTACTCCTACATCAAAGTTTCTAATACTTATCCTTCGGCTGGGGGGATAGCCATGATTTTGAAAAAAGCTTATGGTAAATCAACCATAACAGCTTCTGCATCATTATTAATGGCACTATCCATGGTAATCAACGAAAGCCTGGTTGCCAGAACTTTTGGCTCTTATACCCTACAACTGTTCGAAGTTGAAAACAAGGAACTTTGGATTCCCATATTGGGTGTTGCTCTTTTGGTTAGCGCTTTTTTGATTAACATATCTGGCAACAAGCTGATAGGAAAGTCATCACAGTTCATGTCATTTATCAAAATTATCGGAATTCTGATTTTTGCCATAGGAGCTCTCTGGGCAGTGGGTTTTTCTCTGGAAGGGTTGATACCAAAAGCCATCAAAAACACTGATTATTCAGCAACCAGTTATATTGGGGCTTTAGCACTTTCCATTTTGGCCTACAAAGGATTCACTACGATTACTAATAGTGGTGGCGAAATTACAGAACCCAAAAAAAATGTTGGCCGGTCTATTATTATTTCTTTATTGATATGCACAGTGGTGTATTTTATGGTTGCTTTCGCTGTAAACTCAAGCCTTACAATCTCTGAAATTATTCAGGCCAAAGATTACTCACTTGCTGAAGCTGCCAAGCCTGCTTTCGGTAGTTACGGACTTTACTTCACTGTGGCGATTGCCATTATAGCTACTATTTCGGGAGTGATTGCCAGCATTTTTGCAGTCTCTCGTATGACGGCTATGCTTACAGATATGGAACTTATTCCACATAGTCATTTGGGCATGTCAGGCCGAATACAGAAGCATATGTTGGTGTATGTGGTGTTTATCGCTATTATCCTGACTATTTTTTTTGATCTGACCAGAATTGCTTCCATAGGAGCTATTTTTTATTTGGTGATGGACATCATTATTCATTGGGGTGTATATAAGTATTTGAGGAAAGAGGTGAAAGCCAATGGAACAATTGTACTCACAGCGATGGTGTTGGATTTCATCGTATTGGCAGCGTTCTTATGGATCAAGGCATCGTCTGACCTGTTGGTTCTTTTTGTTTCTGCATCTGTGATACTACTAGTTTTCGCAGGTGAAAAATGGTTCTTAAGTCGGACAGATAAATCCACCTAAAAAAATGAAACGAAACAGAAACTACTACATCCGAAAAATACACCGGTATCTGGGGATTTTTATAGGCATTCAGTTTATTGGGTGGACGGTCAGCGGCCTCTATTTCAGTTGGACGGATATTGACGAAATCCATGGAGACCAGTTCCACCATGAGCATGTCATACCGCATTCATCCAGGAACTTGGTCAGTCCGGCACAATTGGATTCAACGATTGGTATTTCATCCCTTGAGCTTCGCTACATCAATCACCAACCGCATTATTGGGTCAACGATAGCCTGCTTTTTAATGCAGAAACCGGGCAAATAAAGAAAGGTATAACCGAAAAAGAGGCGACTGAAATCGCAAAGAACCATCTCGTAGAAAACATGGAAATCCTGAAAACAGAACTGATTAATGAAACCGGCAACCATCATGAGTACCGTGGCTGGCCGCTACCAGCCTGGGCTGTCCACTTTGATCATCCCGACAAACTGGTAGCATACATAGATGCCTCCAATGGCCGCTTTGAGCGGGTAAGGCACAGCAGTTGGCGCTGGTTCGACTTTCTTTGGATGTTTCACACCATGGATTATGCCGGGCGGGACAACTTTAACAATTGGCTGCTCAGGGCATTTTCAGTCTTTGGCCTATTTACAGTGCTATCAGGCTTTACACTTTACGCAGTATCCTCTAAAACTTTCTTAAAAACCACTTCAAAACTTAAAAAGAAAAAATGATGAACAAACTGATTTACACACTTGCACTGGGATTGCTGATCGCATCCTGCCAAAACAAAAAAAGCGAACACGGTGAGCATGAGCACCATCAGCCGGAAAAAGCACCTACTGAACAATCGGACAACTCGAAAAAGAGCATTCCTCAGGAAGCGCATGGCAATGTGGGTAATGCCCATGTTTCTATTAACTACCATTCACCAGCCGTTAGAGGTAGGGTCATTTGGGGAGGCTTAGTACCCTATGATGAGGTTTGGGTAACCGGGGCACACAGTGCCACCACGATAGAATTTTCCAAAGTAATCCAAATCGAAGAAACTACGATCCCAAAAGGAAAATATGCGTTCTTTACCATTCCCGGACAGGAACGTTGGACATTGATCCTGAACAAAAACTGGGAGCAGCACCTGGCAGATGATTACGACCAGGCAGAGGATGTCATCAGGATTGAGGTAACACCGGAAACGGAAATGCCACTTACCGAACGACTAACTTATACCATTGAAGACAAGGGAGAGGGCTCAGGTGCTATCCGCATGTCATGGGAAAAGCTCAGTATTTCCCTTCCCTTTAAAACAGATTAAACACTAAAAATTTTCACTCATGGAAAAGCATAACCACGACCATCAAAAGCATCACCATCATGAGCATGGTAGCGAGACTAAAAAGTCCCATTCATCAGGGCATCAAACCAACAACAAATCAGACCATCAGCATGGACACCACGATCACCATGCCATGATGATCGAAGATTTCAAAAAGCGTTTTTGGATTTCTCTGGTGCTCACTGTACCGATTCTGGCACTATCTCACATGATCCAGCAATTAATTGGATTTGAGATTACCTTTTTCGGTGATCAGTATGTACTTTTTGGCCTTTCGTCTATCCTCTTTTTCTATGGAGGATGGCCTTTCCTCAAAGGACTTTGGGACGAGCTAAAAGACAAAAACCCGGGAATGATGACCCTGATCGCAGTGGCCATTACCGTGGCTTACGTGTACAGCTCGGCAGTGGTTTTTGGTTTGGAGGGAATGGACTTCTTCTGGGAGTTGGCTACTCTGATTGTCATCATGCTGCTAGGGCATTGGATCGAGATGAAATCGGTCATGGGTGCATCAAGAGCGCTCGAATTACTGGTGCAGATGATGCCTTCCGAAGCGCATTTGGTACAAGGAGACCAAATCAAGGACATCAAGGTTGATCAACTGAAAAAGGAGGATATCATCCTGATAAAAGCCAATGAGAAAATACCTGCGGACGGCACAGTGGTGGATGGGGAAAGCCACCTGGACGAAAGCATGCTCACCGGTGAGAGCAAGCCGGTGAAAAAATCCAAAGGAGACCAGGTCATTGGTGGATCGGTAAATGGCAGCCAGTCCATCAAAGTAAAGGTGTCCAAAACCGGCAAAGAAAGCTACCTAAACAAAGTGATCACTTTGGTGGAAGAGGCTCAGAAAGCCAAATCCAAAACCCAAAATCTGGCCAACATTGCCGCCAGATGGCTCACGTTCATCGCCATTGGTGCCGGTACAGCTACGCTGGTGACCTGGATCAGCTTGGGTAAACCACTTGATTTTGCCCTTGAACGAATGGTGACCGTCATGGTTATTTCCTGTCCACACGCATTGGGTTTGGCCATTCCATTGGTCGTAGCAATTTCCACAGCTGTTTCCGCAAGCAAAGGCTTGCTAATCCGTAACCGTACCGCTTTTGAAAATGCCCGGAAAATTACTGCAATGGTATTTGACAAGACCGGGACTCTGACCGAAGGGAAGTTTGGGGTTTCACGATATGAGAGTCTGACGGATGATATAGACAAAGAAGAGCTATTGGCCTTTGCCGCTTCGTTGGAGCAGCAGTCCGAGCATCCAATTGCTCAAGGCATTGTGAAAGTAGCGAAAGAGGCAGGTCTGACATTGAAAAAGGTTGAAAATTTTGAATCGCTGACGGCCAAGGGTATTCAGGGCAAGATCGATGGGAAAAGCTGGAAGGTGGTCAGCCCAAGGTACCTGAAGGAAAACAAAATAGAGATACCAGAAAAAGCTGGCTCTGATGCAGCTGAAACCATAGTGTTTGCCCTCAGGGAAGAAAAACTTATTGGGTTCATTGCCCTGTCGGATAAGATCAGGGAAGAAAGCTCCAAGGCCATCGAAACGCTTCGGGAAAAAGGTATGAAACTGTATATGGCCACTGGTGACAATGAGAAAACGGCCAAAGCAGTAAGCGATAAACTTGGGCTGGATGGCTACTATAGCGAGGTGCTTCCACACCAAAAAGTAGAGATTATCAAGAAGCTTCAGAAGGAAGGCCACTTTGTGGCTATGACGGGTGATGGGGTAAATGATGCCCCTGCATTGGCACAAGCCAATGTGGGCATTGCTGTAGGTTCCGGTACCGATGTGGCTGCCGAGACAGCCGATATCATATTGGTCAACAGCAACCCAAAAGACATTGCCAACCTGGTACTGTTTGGCAGGGCCACCTACAACAAAATGATCCAGAACCTCGCTTGGGCTACCGGCTACAACGCGATTGCATTGCCGCTGGCCACAGGCTTTATTCCAGGTCTGGTGATCAGTCCTGCAATAGGTGCAGTATTCATGAGCCTGAGTACGGTCATTGTGGCCATTAATGCACAATTGCTGAAAAGGAAGATGTTGTTATAACGCTGCTATTTTTTTGAAATAAGGATAGTGCAATGGTAGTGAAAAAAAATGCACTACCCTTGCACCTTTATTTTGCGTATATTTGCAGGCAAATGAATTCCATCTTATCCATATCGTTCAGTTTTCTGTTCCTGATGCAGGCAACGGCACCTGGTATGGATTTATGTTGCGAGCTGCAAAAGCTCCCCAACCTTTTTGATCACTACGAAGAACATCAGGAATTTGATGGGGATTCATTTTTGGATTTTTTGGCTGAAGATTATTTCAATGATACGGGTGATGCTCAAGGGCACCACGATGATTCTGATCACGATGATCTACCCTTTCATGGCCAGCACCAGTGCTGTCACGTCCACATTTTCATGACCCCTTTACTGGGGCAGCCAGAAATAGCCACTTTACACTTTTCTACCCAAACCAAGGGTAGTCATTATAATTTTTCTCTTTGTTCTGAGTACTCAGAATCTCCTTTCCAGCCCCCCAAGGCCTGATTTACCGGACACTTTAATATGAGCCTTTTACTTCATTGCACTGCGCAATGAAGTAAAGATTTAGTCTTTTTATTGCCGTCCGGCATCCCTCCGATGGGCATTTTCGCCCCATTCAATTCATTAAAATCAGGATTCAAAATGCAAAATAAATGCTGGATAAAATCATTCAATTTTCGGTCAAGAACAAACTGATCATTGGCCTGCTTACGCTGGCGCTCATAGGCGTAGGCATCTACTCCATGTCCACAGTCAACCTGGGCTCGGTCCCGGATATTACCAATAACCAGGTACAGGTGATGACCGTATCGCCTAACCTGGCCACAGAAGATATTGAACAGTTTGTAACCTACCCGGTGGAACTGGCTATGGGAAACCTGCCCGGAGTAGATGAGATACGCTCCATTTCCCGGTTTGGCCTTTCGGTGGTCACCATCGTTTTTGAAGACGATATGGGCACTTACCTGCCCCGCCAACTGGTACAGGAAAAACTGAACGAATTAAAAGAGACCATACCGGAGAAATTCGGCAGCCCCACAATGGGTCCGATCTCTACCGGGCTGGGTCAGATCTATGAATACACCATTCAGCCACTGGAGGGTTATGATTCATTGTATTCCCCGATGGAGCTGCGTACCATACAGGACTGGATCGTAAAAAGACAGTTGACGCTACTTGATGGTGTAGTGGAAGTTAACTCCTTTGGTGGCTACATCAAGCAATATGAAATAGCGATCAATCCCGAGAAGCTCAACGCCCTGAACGTGAGCATCTCCCAGGTATATGAGGCCCTGGCAAGAAATAATGTGAATACGGGGGGCGCTTATATTGAAAAGAACAGGATGTCCAACTTCATCAGGGGGGAAGGCCTGGTGCGCTCCCTGGATGATATCCGGAAGATTGTCATAAAAACGGAAAACGGCATCCCGGTCACTGTAGGTGATGTGGCGGAAAAAGTACATTTCGGACACCAGGTGCGCTACGGAGCTTTCACGCAGGATGGCAAAGAAGCAGTTGGTGGCATCATTATGATGCTGAAGGGTTCCAACCCGAATGCAGTGATACAGAATGTAAAAGAACGCATGGAAGAAGTGGAAAAGTCTCTTCCCGAAGGTCTGACGATCAATACGATTATCGACCAGAGCGATCTGATTTCCAGGACTACCGATACGGTAAAAACCAACCTGATTGAAGGAGCCCTGATCGTGATTTTTGCCCTGGTATTCCTGCTCGGCAGTTTGCGTGGAGGCATTATTACAGCTACCACCATTCCTCTTTCCTTACTCTTTGCCTTCATTTTAATGAAACAATTCAATGTTTGGGCCAACCTGATGAGCCTTGGAGCAATTGACTTTGGGATCATCATTGACGGGGCGGTGATCATCATTGAAGGCACGGTGTATGAAATTCAAAAGCGTATTCGCTCCGGTAAGTTAAAATTCAATCAGGAGGTAATGGATGAGGTGGCCTATGATTCAGGCAGCACCATGATGGGATCGGCCTTTTTCGGACAGATTATCATCCTCATTGTATTTACCCCCATCTTATTCCTTACCGGGGTGGAAGGTAAGATGTTTCAGCCGATGGCCTATACATTTGGCTTTGCCATGATTGGTGCCATTTTCCTTTGTCTGACGTATGTACCGATGATGTCGGCCTTGTTTATGAAACCTGTTCAAAACAAAAAGAACTGGTTTGGACGATTTGAACGCTGGCTGGAAAAGGTTAGTGATAAAATAATAGATGGCATTCAATGGGTTTATTTGCCTTTGCTAAAAGGTGCGCTGCGTTTTAAAGCAATTGTGATCACCGTAGCTATTGTGCTACTAGTAGCAGCCGGTTTCATTTTTTCACGTATGGGAGGGGAGTTTGTGCCACAGCTTGATGAAGGAGATATCGCGATGCAGGCACTCATCAGGCCCGGAAGTTCCCTAAGTGAGTCTAAAGAGGTATCAATCAAGATTGAGAACCTGTTGCTGGAAAGTTTTCCCGAAATAAAAACAGTAACTGCCAGAATTGGGGTGGCCGATATCCCTACGGACCCCATGCCGATGGATATAGCCGATATGTACCTCATATTGGAAAAAGATAAAGATAAATGGGTTTCAGCTGAAACCAAGGACGAGCTAATTGAGCAAATCAAGGAAAAGCTGGAAACCAATCTGACCGGGGTTAACCTGGTATTTACCCAGCCGGTAGAGCTGCGTTTTAATGAGTTGCTGGAAGGGGTACGGGAGGACATTGCCGTAAAACTCTATGGCGAAGACCTGGAAGTGCTTTCCGCAAAAGTGCAGGAAATGGCGGATATAATTTCTACCGTGCCAGGAGCCGGTGATGTAAACCCAGAACGTACATCAGGACTTCCCCAAATGACCGTTCGTTACAATCGGGATAAAATTGCCCAATATGGATTGGACATTCAAAAGATCAATGAGTATGTGAGTTCAGCCTTTGCAGGTGGTGTGGCCGGGGTGATTTTTGAAGGTGAAAAAAGATTTGATCTGGTCATCCGCTTTGATGAGGCGCACCGGAAAAGTATTGATGACCTGCGCACACTCTACATTGATCTACCCGATGGTACCCAAGTTCCGATAAAAGAAGTGGCCGACATTAGCTATGTGCCTGGCCCCATGCAGATCTCCCGGGACAATACGTATAGACGCACTTATGTGGGGGTCAATACAAGAGGTCGTGATGTGGAGTCAGTAGTAAACGATATTCAGGAAAAACTGGATGCACAACTAGACTTGCCTCCGGGTTATTATATTTCCTACGGTGGGGAGTTTGAAAACCTTGAGCGGGCTAAAAGCAGGTTAACAATTGTTGTTCCCATAGCACTCTTTTTGATCTTCATACTGCTTTATTTTGCGCTAAAGTCATTTTCTCAATCCATTATGATCTATATAGCTATTCCACTGGCAGCTATTGGGGGAGTATTTGCACTTTGGGTTAGAGATATGCCATTTAGTATTTCAGCGGGAGTTGGTTTTATTGTGCTTTTTGGTGTAGCTGTCCTGAACGGTTTGGTATTGATCAACCGATTTAATTCCCTAAAAGAGGAAGGAGTCACCAGCATCAGGGACCGCATTTTTACAGGAACTAAAGAACGGATCAGGCCTATCATGCTTACCGCAACCACGGATATTCTCGGATTTCTTCCTATGGCATTTTCAGCGTCTGCAGGAGCAGAAGTGCAGCGGCCTTTGGCTACTGTGGTAATTGGTGGTATGCTTACTGCCACCTTGCTTACGCTGGTAGTGCTGCCGGTGCTTTACACTTTTGTAGAAGGAAGAAGCGATAAAAGAAATAACCTGAGTGCACCAAATGTCAATGTGATCATCATATTGATTATTTGTGGTGGATTGTTTGGTGTACCGGCTATGGCTAATGCCCAGCAGCAGGAACAAAAGAATGACAGCCTACCAACGATTACATTAGAGCAAGCCAGGGAGAGGGCAATTGAGAGTTATCCAAAAATTCAATCAGCTCGCCTGGAAATAGAAAACCAGGAGGTACTGAAAAAAACAGCCTGGGACTTTGGTAACACACAAGTGTTTACCGGTAAAGAAGAGGTAGGAAATGGTTCAGAGATGAGTGCTGAGGGAGTATATACCAAAATCGGTATCCAACAGCAGATTGACATCTTTGGCATAGGGCCAAAGCTCAGGCTCCAGAAAGAACGGGTGGCACTGGCTGAAAAAGCACTTGACCTCTCCGTGATAGAGCTGGAGCGTGAAGTAAGCCGTGCCTGGGGCATAGCTTATGCCGCGAAAAATACTTATCGGGTCTATCAGCGGCTCGATTCTATTTTTATCGATATTGAGCGGGCGGCCCGTATCAGGCTGGAAACAGAAGCAACCTCCAAACTGGAATACCTGGCTACCTCCAATCAGGCTAACCAGGTGCAAATTCAAAAAGAGCAGGCTTACCGCGATTACCTGAGCGCTTTGCAAAGGCTCAACCTGTGGTTTGCCAACGATACGCTTTTTACGGTACCGGATATCCCGGCTGGTCAGTTGGATCAACCGCTAAATTATGCAGCGGATTCTCTGATAAGCCATCCTTTGCTCAATGTTTCAAAACAGCGGGTAAAGGTAGCAGATGCCACAATCAAAGAAAGGCGATCACAGTTTCTCCCACAGTTGCAAGGGCAGTATGGCTGGCAGCAGGTTGACGGACAGCCCGGCTTTTATCAATATCAGATTGGGATACGCTTTCCACTCTTTTTCGGGCCTGAGCTGGGCAGGACACAGTCTGCCAAAATCCAAAGGGATATAGCCAACCAAAACCTGCGCCAGACTCAACTGGAGCTAAACACAGCTTATCAGAATTCAAGAGAACAGTATTTGAAATGGCACAACTCCTGGGTTTATTATCGTGATGAAGCGCTTCCCCTGGCAGAGGAGCAAAGATCAGGGGCTATCGCGGCCTATCGTGAAGGCGCTATTGACTATGTGACGTTTCTACAAAACATCCGGGATGCCATACGCATAGAAGTGGACTCGTGGGATGCGTTTGGCAACTACCTGGACAGCCGCTATCAACTGGAATACTACTTAAGGACATCAAATTAACATCAACAGATAAAAAAATAGAGAACAATGAAAAAGCAAATCATATACATACTGGCGCTGGTACTTATGGTATCGGTATTTACAGGATGTGGCAGCAAATCGGCCGGTACTGAGGAAGCTGGTCATGAAGATCATGCAGAAGGAGAAGGCAGACATGAAGAAGAAGGCCACAGCGAAGAAGGGATGGCGGAGCTCCACCTTTCCAACCTTAAGTTTGAAAGTCTGGGCATTAAAGTGGATACATTGCCCACCCGAACCCTCTCCGGGACAGTAGAGGCCAACGGCCAGTTGGAAGTGCCACCTCAGCATAAGGCCACCGTTACAGCCATACTGGGAGCCAATGTTACTTCCATAAAAGTGATAGAGGGCGACAAGGTAAATAAGGGGCAGGTATTGGCCTACCTTTCCCACCCCAACCTGACCAACCTTCAAACCAACTATGTGAAGGCCCATAGCCGCCTGCAATACCTGGAAAAGGAGATGCAACGGCAGAAACGGTTGTATGAAGAAGAAGTAGGCTCAGGTAAAACTTACCAGGAAACGCTGGCCGATTACCAGGCGATGAAAGGGGAAGTGAAAGGCTATGAAGCCCAGTTGAAACAGCTCAGTCTGAATGTAGAAAAAGTGCAAGATGGAGATATCTACCAATATGTACCTGTGGTAAGTCCCATCAATGGCTACATAGAAAAAGTGAAGGTTCAGGTGGGACAGTTTGTTGATCCTCAGACTGAAATGTTCACGATCGTCAATACCGACCATATCCATGCTGATCTGATGGTGTTCGAAAAGGATGTATATAAAGTTAAAGAAGGTCAGAAAATAGCCTTTACTGTGGAGTCTGTTCCGGGGGCTACTTTGACTGCCAAAATTTTTTCGGTAGGCAAGCAGTTTGAGCAAAATCCGAGAGCGGTGCATGTGCATGCTGAGATCGATCAAAAAGAAGAATTTCTGATCCCCGGCATGTACATTAACGGTAAGATACGAACCGGTAATAATGAAGTAAAAGCATTACCGGAAGGTGCGATCATTGAAGAAGAGGGCAAGCCCTACATTTTTATGGCGGAAGCGCATGAAGAAGAGGGCAAAACCGAATGGGCGTTTAAAGCCGTGGAAATCCGAACAGGTATGACCGAAGACGGATGGGTTGAAATCAAACTGCTGGAACCTCTTCCAAAAGACGCTAAAGTGGCCTGGAACAATGCGTATTACCTGATTTCAGAGATGAAGAAAGGAGAAACGGAACATGAACACTAAAATGCACAAACTATGATCAAAGAACTCGAAAATAAACTCAAAGAAAAGGACATTCGCCCAACAGCCATGCGGCTGTTGGTGCTGGAAGCCCTGTTTGGTCAGGAGGCTGCCATCAGCCTTTCCGACCTGGAAAAAGCATTTGAAAAGTCTGACAGGGTGACACTATTCCGCACCATGAAAACCTTTCAGGAAAATGGACTGGTACACAGCATTGATGACGGTACCGGAGCGCCTAAATACGCTCTCTGCGAAGAGGGATGTGAATGCAATATCGAAAGGGACTTGCATGTGCATTTTCATTGCCGCGTATGCAGCGAAACCTTCTGTTTACCCAAATGCAAAATCCCGGAAATTAATCTGCCGACCAACTTCAAAAGCGAAGAAGCCAACCTGGTGGTAAAGGGTGTTTGTGGGAAGTGCACAGGTTGAAAATTGCAATTACTGTGCATTGGGTTTACACGTATTTTCAGGTAAAACACTTAACTGGGTGTGATTCAATGCTCATTATCACCCATGTCCCGGACTTCTTAAAACCAACACAATGGACAAAAACACGATCAATTGCAAACTCACAACTACTGAGCTGAGGCAAAGAAAAGCTACTGTGATAGCTTCATTAAAAGTGCGGGTATTGGAAAAACAGGAACTTGCCAATGGGTTCAGGTACAGATTTGACAGCTCGGATCAAACACTAGATCTGCTGAACAATTTCATCAAGACCGAACGGCTTTGTTGTGACTTTTTAATACTGGGTCTTACAGTTGCCCATCAGGATTCTCCGGTCTGGCTCGAATTATCAGGCCCGGAAGGCGCAAAGGACTTTATCAAAAACGAGATTGAATTTTAGAATTTAACCCAGGCCGATCAATCATGACCACTTTACTCACCGGTACCATCATGCTCAGCCTCCTTCATGGGCTGATCCCCAGCCACTGGCTGCCGGTACTGGCTTTGAAAGAAAGGTTTGGCTGGCAAGGAAGCAAGACGGTTCGCATTGCCTCTGTGGCGGCTTTGGCCCATTCGTTGAGTACGTTTATGCTAGGTGTATTTCTGGGCTTGTTCAGCCTGTCATTGGCGGAAACGCTGAACAGTTACACCCGTTGGGTCATTCCCTCATTGCTTATCGCCATCGGCTTGTATTTTATCATCCAGCACCACCATCACCACCACTTTCACATTGCTGAAAAACAAAAACTGGAAAAAGCTGGAGCAACACAAGTGGTGACCTTGCTGGTATTCATGATGTTTCTTTCGCCCTGCCTGGAGATTGAAGCCTACTTCCTGATGGCAGGGACGTACGGCTGGCCGATGATCCTGGCAGTGGGCCTGCTTTATACCATCGTTTCCGTGTTGGGGATCACCTTTTGGGTGTACCTGGCACAAAAAGGACTGCACCGCTTCAACTGGCACAGGCTGGAACACAATGCCGGGCTGGTTTCAGGAGGCATACTCATTCTTACAGGGATCATTTCCTTTTTCACACATTAAAACTGACAAGATCATGGCCAATACAAACAATATAGAAGACAAAGCTTGCTGTGATACCGACCAGCAACCAAACAAACAAAAGAAACAAGAAGAAAAAACCTCCTCCACTTTCCTGCAAACCTGGGGCAGTGGTATTGTGAGCCTTGCCATGCTGCTGGCCGGAATTGCGGCTGACCAGTTGGGACAGCCTGCATTTTTCCAGGGCTGGATCCGCATCTGTTGGTATGTGCTGGCCTATCTGCCTGTGGGCTGGCCGGTATTGGTCAAAGGCTGGAAGGCCATACTGAAGGGCGATGTGTTCACGGAATTTTTCCTCATGGGCATAGCCACGCTGGGTGCCTTTGCCATAGGCGAGTATCCCGAGGCAGTGGCAGTGATGCTTTTCTATGCCATCGGTGAGCTGTTTCAGGATGGAGCTGTGAACCGGGCCAAACGTAACATCAAAGCCCTGCTGGACATCCGTCCTGAATCGGCCTCCGTGCAACGAAACGGCCAAACGGTGACCGTACACCCGGAGGAAGTACAAACCGGGGAAACCATACAGGTTAAGCCCGGAGAAAAAGTGCCGCTCGATGGGGAAATGCTGAGCGAAAAAAGCAGCTTCAACACTTCGGCTCTGACGGGTGAAAGCAAACCGGCTACCTACAACAAAGGAGAAAATGTGCTGGCAGGCATGGTCAACCTCGACAGGCTGATTGAACTGAAAGTCACAAGGCTGTTCAACGAAAGTTCGCTGGCACGCATCCTGGAGCTGGTGCAGAACGCCACCGCCCGTAAGGCAAAAACCGAACAGTTCATCCGCAGGTTTGCGCGGGTTTACACGCCCATCGTTACTTTTCTTGCAGTTGGACTGGCCTTCCTGCCCTACTTTTTTGTAGAAAACTATGTGTTTGAAGACTGGCTTTACCGGGCATTGATCTTCCTGGTGATCTCCTGCCCCTGTGCGCTGGTGATCTCCATACCACTCGGCTACTTTGGAGGGATCGGGGCAGCTTCCCGCAAAGGGATACTATTCAAAGGCTCCAACTTTCTCGACCTCATGACAAAAGTCAATACCGTGGTGATGGACAAAACCGGAACCCTGACCAAAGGAGTATTTGAAGTGCAAAAAGCTGTAACCATGGACGGCATCACTATCGACTGGCTTAGCCTGGCGGCAGACATGGAAAGCAAATCCACCCACCCCATTGCCAAAGCGATTGTGGAGTATGCCAGGACGCAGGGCAAAGACATTTCAGAACCCGAACAACAGGAAGAAGTGGCAGGGCATGGCCTGAAAGGCAAGGTGCAGGGAAAGCAAGTGTTGATCGGCAATCAAAAACTGATGGCCAAGGAAGGAATCGTTACCTGTGCTGATGCTGCCGGGGAGGTCAATACCGTCATCCATGCGGCAGTAGGCGGAAAATATGCGGGATACCTGGTGATAGCAGATGAACTCAAAGAGGATGCCTCACAGGCCATAGAAGCCATACGCAAATCAGGGGTTCGGGAACTGATCATGCTGTCCGGAGATAAGGACGCTGTGACCCAGCAAGTGGCAAAAACACTTGGTATAGACAAGGCATTTGGCGACTTGCTGCCCGAACAAAAGGTACAGAAAGTGGAAGAATTGAAAAAAGACGCCAACCGTGTCATCGCCTTTGTGGGAGACGGCATCAATGATGCCCCTGTATTGGCACTGGCCGATGTGGGCATGGCCATGGGCGGCCTGGGCAGTGATGCCGCCATCGAGACGGCCGATGTGGTCATCCAGACCGACCAGCCTTCCAAAATTGCCACGGCCATCCAGCTCGGCAAGCAAACCAAACGGATCGTATGGCAAAATATCAGCCTAGCTTTTGGGGTGAAGCTTATTGTGCTGGCACTTGGAGCCGGAGGCCTGGCCACAATGTGGGAAGCCGTCTTTGCTGATGTAGGTGTGGCATTATTGGCTATTTTAAATGCAGTAAGGATACAGCAAAATTAACTTAGAACATGCTATGGAATCAATAAACTCACTATTTAAATGCCTGAAAATTATAACCAACAATATGAAGATTTAGAGGACAAACTTAGAATGATCGATCTGGAGGAAGATAACCTCCTCAAAAAATCAGAGATGAGCTTTCAAATGGTCCTGATTGCCATTAACCAGTTAAGGGAGGGCTTGACTAAAAACCCATTAGATTCTCAAGCTAGCGAAATCCTGTTTTTCAAGGAGATCAAACCGAAATTCGTCAGTAAGCTCATCTACCATCTTAGTGTGTTCAACATTGAAACCAACAAGCCCAATGGAGGTATCAAAGTAAGACGCAAATACTATCAGAATGAACTGGACAAACTGAAACGATATTTTGATGACAATCTGGAATTTTACCGCTATTACCGTACTCACAGCAATTACCTGGATCACAAATATTTTGTAAGGGGCAAACAGGACATAAGGTTAACGCTTGATTCTTTCTTCTTTGAAACTGACCCGAACTTCTCAACTAGCCATGATTTTAAGGTTTCCAACATCCTGGCCAATGACCTGCTCAATGTCTATTTGGAAGATGAATTGAACAAACTGGATATGAGGGACTTAAGCAATGGAAGATCACAAGGTGAACCGAAGGGGAAACTAACATGGACAGATTCCAAAGTCTCTCTTATCGAACTGATGTATGCTCTTCAGGCTCGTGGAGTGTTCAACAATGGCACTGCGGATCTGAAAGAAGTTGCAGCATTTTTTGAAGACACCTTTGGTATCGAATTGGGGCAATATCATCGCACTTTCCTCGAAATTCGCATCCGCAAGACCGGACGTACCAAGTTTCTGGACTCCCTCCATGAAAGTATCATTCGTAGAATGGATGAAGCTGATGAAAAATAGGATAAAATCTTTCCGAACTTCGGATTAGCTTGTGAATAAAACCCACTAAACGGGAACATCTTCGCTGTTCAATAAACATTTGTTAAGATATGGCAGCAGAAGTAATTACCACAGACGACCTGCGTGAGTTCAAGATCGAGCTCCTGGAAGACCTCAAAAGATTACTCAAAGAACATTCCGGTCAGCCTACAAAGAAATGGCTAAAATCCTATGAGGTCCGCAAGCTTTTGGGCATTTCGCCCGGCACTTTACAGAACCTACGGGTAAACGGCACATTACCCTTTACCAAGATCGGAGGAGTAATCTATTACGACTATGCGGACATTCAGGCGATGCTCCAGTCCAACAAGTTTCAAAACCGCTTGAGGTAAAGCACATGGCCGGGCATGAACTACATCAAGCACCTTTCCGCAGTGTTCCAGCAGATGGATGCAGATACCAGGCTCACGCCCTACCATATCAGTTTGTATATGGCCTTGTTCAGGCGATGGAACCTTAACTTTTTCAAGAACCCCATTTCTGTATCCAGGGATGAGCTGATGAGGTTGTCAAAAATTGGTTCGGTAAATACTTATACCAAGTGCTTGAAGGAGTTGGATCGTTTCGGATTTATCCGATATGAACCTTCCTACAATCCGCACCGGGGCAGCCTCATTTACCTGTACAGTTTTGATAAGGGTAGTGATACAGGTGCTGATAATGGAAGTGAAATAGCTGTGAGACCTTTTACAAACAATACAAACCCTTTAAACAGTGAAAACGCAACAAACTTGGGTGAGCGAGCAAAAAAAATGGAGACTGGTTCAAATGATTTGGAAATGAAGAAAAAAGAAAAGTTGCGGCAAAAGAAAAAAGAAGTCTCAGGCTATGGTCCAGACATCCCTCCTTTGGAAGATCATGTCAAAATCTACTTTGATGAAAAAGGCTATCCGCCCGTGGAGGCCGAGAAGTTTTACAACTACTTCCAGAGCAATGGCTGGCTGGTAGGTGGCCGCTCCAAGATGAAGGACTGGAAAGCAGCCGCCCGCAACTGGATGCTGAACGCACAAAAATTCAATGCCTATGCAAAAGATCAGCGAAACTATCAGCCAGGTCCTAAACCCGGAAACCTCCACTCAGGAACCGGCAAGGACTATGGCGAGCCACTCTAAGTCTCACTCAGAGAGTGTTCGAAGCAACGTCATCCAATTCGACAAATGCCTTGAATTCCTGGAGAAAGCAGGCAAAGCCTACATTAGTCCAAAATTCAGGATGTGGAAGGAAGACCACTTGATTATATTCAAACTTCTGGTCTACTTCTATCAGGACAAACCCAATGCTGAAAAGCACGGCATTGACTTACACAAAGGCATTTTGCTGACCGGCCCTGTCGGTTGTGGCAAAACCTCCCTGATGACCTTGCTCCGATTCATGCTTGCTCCCAAAAAACAGTACATCATCAAATCCGCTCGTGATATCACCCTGGAATTCATCCAGGACGGCTATCCTGTTATCAACAAATACTCCAAAGCAGCCTTCCAGCAAACAAGCGGAGAGCTGATCCCTAAAGCCTATTGTTTTGATGACTTGGGCGTGGAATCCAACATCAAGTATTATGGAAACGAAACCAATGTAATGGCCGAGATTCTTTTGAGCCGCTATGATATGTTCATCAGCCGCCACATGCTCACGCATGCCACGACCAACCTTTCCGCCAGTGAGATAGAGAACTGTTATGGGAATAGGGTTAGATCAAGGATGAGGGAGATGATGAATGTAATAGCTTTTGAGAAGGAGGCCAAGGACAAAAGGATATGACGTGTCCCTTAGTGGTACATGTGCAGATTTTCATGTCCCGTTTTTAATGTTTTTGTCTCATGTCCCATCACGGTACATATAACTTGTTTCATGTCCCAATTTTTGTATTTTTGTCTCACGTAATTAATAGGAATGAAGAATATCGATCCATCGAAACCACTCAATGATTTGCCTCTTCTACCTCCTCCGGTGGAAAAAGTAGAGACTATCCAAATCCTCAAACAGGAAAGTAAAGCTGCTGTTGCCCTTGCAGAGCTGAAGGGATTGGCAAGGACCTTGCCCAACCAGGGTATTTTGATCAATGCCATTGTACTCAAAGAAGCACAGGCTAGCTCAGAGGTGGAGAACATCATTACCACGCATGACAAGCTCTATCAGGCTCTGGCAGCCAAGTCGATGACAATTGATCCTTCGACCAAGGAAGTCCTACGGTACAGGGAAGCCCTGCTCTATGGTTTTGAGGAGATTAAAAAGAAAGGCTTCCTAAACACCAATGGTATTGTCCGGATTCAATCCATATTGGAAGAGAATGAGGCCGGAATTAGACAACTACCTGGTACTTCCCTAAAAAACGATCTGACGGGTAAAACCATCTATACACCACCGGACGATAAAGAAACAATAGTCAGACTGATGAAAAATCTGGAAGACTTTATCAATGATGAACCCGATAGAATGTCTCCCCTGATCAGGATGGCCATACAACACTACCAGTTTGAGAGCATCCATCCATTCTATGATGGAAATGGCCGGACGGGAAGGATTATCAACGTGCTTTACCTCATCCTTCACAACCTGTTGGAAATACCCATGCTATATCTCAGTGGCTACATAATAGGCCACAAAGGAGCTTATTACAAATTGCTACAGGAGGTGAGGACTAAAGACAATTGGGAAGGTTGGATATTGTTTATGCTCAAGGCAATTGAGGATACTGCGACTAAGGCTATTTCCCAGATCCACGGGATCAACAGCATCTTCAATGAGATCCAGGATAAGGTAAAAAATGAAGCCCCGAAAATTTACTCGAAAGACTTGATCGAACAATTGTTTGTTCATCCCTATACCAAAATAGAATATATCTCCAATGGGCTGGGCGTAGAAAGAAAAGCCGCTTCCAGGTACTTAAAGACTTTGGAATCCATTGGAATCCTAAAACTCGAACCTATCGGGAAAGAGAATATTTTCATCAACCAGCAATTGTACCAACTACTGAAGCAAAGTTAGACCATGGCCAAAGCTCGAAAATCCATACCCCAAAAAACGAAATCTCTATTACAACAAGAGGTTAATTCCCAGTGCCCAATCTGTGATGATCAGAATGTGGATCATTTTGAAATTCATCATATTGACGAAAATCCCGAAAACAATTCCCCTGACAACCTTTTGATGCTTTGCCCGATTTGCCATTCCAAGATTACAAAAGGTGATATAAGTGAGGAGGAGGTCAAACAAATCAAGACCTATCTTATGATTAAAGCTAAAGGCAAATCCAGTGCAAAGTCATCAAATACCATCAACATCAAAGGCAATGTGTCCAACTCCACGGTAGCCAATTCGATCAGTGCACAGACCATTGTTTATAAATCCCGAAGCAAACCGAAAATGGAATTCGCTGATGGTGCCATTGGTAAAAAAGCGGAATTGAAAAACTATGTGAAGCATCTGATTGATCGATATAACGAATACAAGGAAGGAGATGTTGGCAAATCCAAAATGAATTATGCTGCCATTTGGGGCATCATCAAAAAGGAATTTAAAGCCAGTGCCTACCAAGTCCCAGAAGTCCAGTTTGAGGCTCTTTGTTCCTTCCTTCAGTATCGCATAGACAACACAAAACAAGGCAGGATCAACAGAGGGAAAGGCTTTAAGAACTATTCAACATTTGATGAAATCTATGGTGGAGAGTAAGCAGAGCAACCTTGATTGGCTGAAAAAAAGATACCCAATTCGGCCTAAAAAGTGGCATACTGAAAAGGTTCTCAGAATAAATGAAATTGAGAACTATAGGTTCTATTCTCGGAATTCAACAAAGACTTACAGAGGAATCATTAGTCCGCTAGATATAAAAGGTATCCAGTACGCCTATGCTTATAACGATGGGACTGATATTACATGGATTGACTTACTGAATAATTTGAAAAGGTTTAAGGATATTCGTCATTCAAACATGACTCATGAAGAGTTGATCGAGCACGCCCAAAGTGATTACAACGAATCCAGAACGGTTTCAAAGTTTGGCTCTCTTTATTTTACTACCACCGGTCAGCACAGAATGGCTTTGTGCAAATTTCTCGATTTGGAAAAAGTTACAGTCCACATTAACGAGTATACGTTTAATCAAGAAAAATTTAATACATATAATGCTAGAAAGAAATTCGTAAAAAGGCTGTTAGATAGAGGTCTAATTTCTGAGAAATTATCAGAATCAGAAATAATGAGTTTTGAACACGCCATAAGCCTGAATATCCATGGAGTTTTCATCATGATGGGAGACCAAGTATTTGATGGGCTTATAAACCTTTACGATGGCCTTGGCACGAACAAAGTATTAATCACTTTTGAATCCTTGATTTATGGTAAGCCTTCTACTTTCAATAATGATGTCAGAAGCCAATCTGATTTACTTCAATTCAAGTACTTTTTAAGAAAGTGTAAAGCGGAATTACTGAGTGATGTCTAACATACATCATGATCTCCTTCAAAGAGAAGCGAATTAAGGTCAATCCCTTACTGAAGATAGTCCTTCCCCACACTCCTGTGCCTCCAGCCTGCTCATTCCGCTGCGCTGCACTCACAAGCTTCCAGCACCGCACAGCAAGAGTAGCCCGCTATTGCATTCCGCTTCGCTCCATTCCATACCGTGCCACACTTGCTTTTTTCCAACCCTGACCCCACGCAGGAAAAGCGGTGTTCGTCTTCCGCCCTCGGCATAGCATCATGCCAGGCCACCACAGCCTATTTTTTGAAAGGGTCTATTTTCTTAAGGTCAAAAAATAAGCTGTGTTGCCTTACAGGTCTCCGCTGAAGCTCCGAGCCTGTCATGCTGCTTGCATCTCGGTTGTCATCCTCACGGCAGCCTACTCTGTCTTTTTAGCCCTGCCAGTCGTCCCTTTGTGGCATAGCTAAAAATCCACCGGCTGCCAGTGTTTTTGCTCGCCTGCGGGTCGCTGCGGGCTGCGGGACTGTCATGCTTTTTGCAACAACCCAACGGTATCCTTGCACACAGGCAATAGCTTATACCTTTCCCGATGCTCAAAGCAAAAAATCACGCCAGCCCTTGTGTAGTTCCGTTTCATTCCGGGCTTTTGTGGAGGATAAAATTACAAAAGCCCTGCATTTCACTTCACACATAGCAAGCCCCCGCAGTTCGTACCTCACTGCTTTCCGGTCTAGCCCCCTTGCTCCACTCGCAGGCGGCTCGCAAGCCTCCGATCGTTCCTCTCTACGGCTGGCTTGGCCGTTCGTCCATTACGCTGCGCTCCACAGCCTCCGTCCAGCCGTTTTGGTTTTCCTGCGTTCCCGCACTAAATTCAATTTCCACAGCTAACAATATTGATAATTTATGAATTGTAGAACCAGAAAAAGAAAGAACTCAACCGAAAATTTTATATTCAACCCGTTAACTACTTAAAACTTCTTAATGGTCAACACAAACAAGGCTGTTGTGGGGCATTGGATGACAAATACTACATCTTTTCGTATAGACCCAGGGGTGATTATGACGCTCAATCGAAATACTTTTTTGTCGGTACTCATTGTGCCAATGAATTTCTAGATATTATCAAACACGACCCACTTCCTCTTTTTAATCCTTTAATACATGAGCAGGGGAATCACTCTCCAGGCAACAGTAATTCTTCCGGATCCAAGGACAAAGCATTAATACATCCCTTCAATCGGGAGCTACTTACTGCTACTAATATGCTCTGTATTTCATGGAATATTATTCCTGAGACTCGCTTGGAAAGCTTTATCAGTTTTACACGAAGAAGACCAGATAACCCTAATTACAACGGCATAGAGATGTTTAATAGGATTGTGGCAAAAGATGCCAGAAAAAGAACCCTCAGAAAAATGATCGATGAATTAAGAGAAACCAATGACCTGAAGGAAATGAGATTTGACTTACTAAACCAACATCTTGACATGAATGGGATCGAAAATCATATTGGTTGACGAAACCGAACAAAAACAAAGAGTGCAGCTAATTTAGGCGGGCCCCGCAAGGCCAACCCTGATCAAGACCATCAAGGTCAAGCCCTCCGGGTTTTTGAAAAAATCTCCACCCTCTGGGTAGTATTTTTCCAAAAAACCTTGACTGCCCTGTCCATGCCCACCTGGCAAAAGGCTTTCTCTTTTCTTTTTTTCCCTTTTTTCTTTTCTCTTTTGAAATGTGTGCGAAGCGGAGCGAGCAAAACTTTAAATGCTCATATTATGCACACTTTTCAGATCAAAACTTATCGAAAAAACTCCACCAGCTCTAAGCCTCATTTCTTCATTCTTTCCAAAGGACTGAATGCGGGAAAGCCGCTCGAAACCCCTTGTCCCAATTGCTTCACCATCAACACAGAATCGGAGGAGGCACGGAACTTTTATTTCTGGCTCTCTTACGGTCTTTGGCAGGCACAGGCGTTTATGCCACACCTGACCGGTTCTGTTGTCCCATTCATCAGGATAGGTGATGCCAGAGCGGTATTGCTGGCAGGGCAGGAAAAGGCCTTGAAAGACCGTAGGAAGTACCTAAAGTCATTGTCACTCCTTCAGGACTTTGAGAAGAAAGCTAAGATCCTGCAAAAGCAGGTAGAGCTTGTGAAGCAGGTAAAGAGAGCCATCATGTTTCAGATACTCCTGAAATGAAAAAAGGCCCCATGAGGAGGCCTTTTCAGTGAGAGGAACACAAACTTTCCCGACTTTGCGGGAATCACATCCCCTTCGGAGGTGGATGTTTTCTTTTGAACCGTTGGAATAGCACCTTTAGCAGAATGGACACGGTAAAGCTCACTACCGCTCCAACAGCAGCTAATACACAGGTGTGGAGGATATCCCCGGAGCTGATATTCACCAGGACACTCAGCAACGTGCCTCCGGCAGTTCCTGCCTTCGTGCCTCCTCCACTTACCAGGTTAGCCATCTTTCCTGTCCGCTTTTGCACCATCCTCTACAGTCACCTGACTGACTGCAGTCAGTACCGTCCCACCTACGGTGAGATAGCCGCCCAGGGCAACTATTCCGGCCGGTAAACTGATTGGTGCTGCCAACAGAGCGCCACCAGCTGCCGCTAGTGCCAAACCCACGTTTCGGAGCACTTTGAAAAACTTGGGTGTTGGGGCTTTCGCCCTTTCTATGATCGTCATACGCTTTTTGCTTTTTGAATATTGAGAAATACATTTTCGCCTCTTTCCATGGCCTCAAACACAAGTGTTTTCAGCCTGGAATCGGCAGTTTTGGAATCCGTCCCTTTACCTGGACCGATGACCTTTGAAACCGGGGCTATACAGCCCTTCAGTTCCTTCAGGGCGTCATTGGCAGGGTGAAAAAGGATGCCGCTTCTATTGGGTACATTTTTCACCAGCAAATGCCAGCCCCGTTTATCGGTGTATCGCTTTACAAGCTCATACCTCCCTTCCGGGATGCTCGATACCATCCGCTGGTTTTCCCTCCAGGGAAGCTCGATGGTGGAGCAGACCAGCTGCTCACCATCACGGAGCTTTCCGTTGGTTCCCTCCGGATAATAGCTTCTTGTGAGAATCAATTCCATCCGAACCAAAATTAGGTTTGCTGAACTGCAGGAGCACCATCAATAGCCACCAACGCCAGGGCGTTGTAGGAGCCGTTTTTTAGTGGGTAGAAGCTACCGTTCACTTCCTGATAGAACTCCACACCAAAAACCAGCATTAGTGCCTTGGTACTGTTTGCAGGCAAACCATTGGACAGGTTCACCGCAGCTTCCGCCTGTGGCCCGATTTCAATCTCTCCACTTTCAGAAGCAACCAGGGTGAAGTCATCGGCCTCAAAATCAATCTCCACCGCAGCAGATACAAATTTCAGGTGCGTAGCACCTTGAGGCGCAGCAATGGTATTTTGGGGAACAAAGCCCGGCACATTGACTACAGCTTCACCAGTAGCTCTGTCAATACTTGCGTCAAATGGCACATATATTGTAGCTCCCAGACGGCCATTTGCATTGAATTCAAAGCCCTGCAAAAGCTCCAGCTCACCATCGAGAACGTTCCGTTCTCCACGGGCACTGGTTGCATCCGCTTTGATCACCTTCACCATTTCTTTGGTCAGTCTGGAGGTCAACCGACTGTCAGAGGTACGCAGAAGTAGCGGCCTAAAGGCCGTTCTCAAAGTCCGTCCGGCTGCACCGGCACGGCCAAACTCAGCACCGTTTTCACGGGTACGCTGAAAAGCCGGATCATTCTGGATCCGGTCTTTGTCCACCCCACCCTTTTCCCGGGCCAGGTAGCCATCTTTCGTTTTGTAAAAGGACATGTCACCGACTTTGCCCTTCAACTTGATAATCCCAGCTTGTCTTGCCATATCATTTGAATTTTGATTTGTTGCTTCGTTGCAACTCTTCGAAAATCCGATAATTACGAAGGGCAGACAAAAAACAGGTTCCGGTTAGGAACATTGAATACCGTTTATTCCGAATGGTTCAAAATGAACTGCCAATGGCATTCCGTATATTTACAGTACACCAAAAGCATACATGAAGTATAGATAAAGTATGATCGAAACCAAACGAGCCTGTATTTATCCAAAAGACGTGCAGCGGATCACTGGCAAGAGTGAACGATACGGCAGGAAGCTCCTTAACAGGATTAGGGAGGAGCTTGCTAAAGAGTCACACCAGTTCGTGAGCGTAAACGAATTTTGCGAATTCACTGGCCTTGCACCGTCCATTGTAGAGCGCTACATCACCGATTGACCTTGCCAGATGAAGGCAGTCAAACGGCACTAAAATCTATCGCCAGTTACCAATAAAATTTAGCACTTTTTGCCACGATTTGAACCCAAAAAGCGGGCTTTTTTGTATATTTACAAAGGTTTCGGAGTTCACCAAATGCACTCAAACCAGTTCGAATAAATTGAGAACTGAACGGTGAACCCGCTGAAATTACGTTTTGTAACTTACTGATACATAAAGATTTGCACGGGGTGGTTGTAATCCTGTCACCCCGACTTATTTCATTTAATACATCGCCTCAACTTGGTAGATACAGTAAGGTGTCAGAACCTTTGGAGGTGGATTTTCTAAAATTTTCGTTAGCACTCAAAGAGGTCAATTGACCTCTTTTTTGCTTTTAACTTTTTTGACCAGTAATTTCCAAAAGTTTTCACGCTTTTCATGGACCTGATTATTATCACCTAGAAGAAAACCGTATGGTGCCAAAGCAGGAATTCTTTCAAAAGTTATTTTTAATATACCTACCATAGGAATAAACAAAATCATTCCTGAGACACCCCAAATATAGGCCCCGATCAAAATGGCCAATATCACTGCAAAAGCATTGACTCTTACTTTGGCACCTACTACAAACGGTGTGATAAGATTGTTTTCAATAAGCTGGATCAGCCAAAGCAAAAACAGAGTAGCCAAAGGATAAAAAATAGTATCCGTCGTCAAAAGCACATATAAAACCACTAATAAAGAACTGAATATCACTCCTACATAGGGAATCAAATTCATCACAGCAATAAAAACAGCGAAAAGCATAAAATATTTGATTCCCAATAAATAAAAGGCAAAACCACTGATCAGACTCACAATCCCTGTTACCATGAGCATCCCCAATAAATAAGATTGGATCACTGAACCCGATTCTTTGATCCAATTCAAGATTGAAGTATTCCCATCCTTTGATCTTCTTTTTAAAAACTCCATGAAAAAATCCTTGTAAAACAGCATTAGGAAAATAAATAAAGGAATCACCCCTAGCAATACCAAGGACCTTCCCGTTTCAAAAATCGCCGATTCCACATTTTGTTTTTTTAAAAGGTCGTCAGTTGAAAGAAATCCGTCTGTTCCAAGCCCAAAATAATTTCTGAATTCCCCTAAGTATATATTCACTTTAGTTTCAAATGCCAATTTAATTTCGGGAATATCTGAGATAAGGCCCAAAACCTGATCGGTCAGAAAATATAAAACCGTAATTACCAAAGAGGTGACCAAAACAAGGGTCAGCGTAATTGCCAATCCCCTTGGAAAACGTCTTTCCTCCAGCCAATTCGAAATGGGATAAAGCGCAAATGAAAAAAACACTCCCCAAACCAATGGAATGATGATCACAGAACCCATTTTAAGTATCAAAACAGCCAAAACAAAAATTATCATTGAATAAGCTGTTTTTTGAATTCTGTTTAAAGATGTTGACATGGATGATTTTTTTTATTTCAATTTAATAAGGGAATTTCAATTTTCCATTTAGAAATCTTTTTATCTGTATTTATATTCCCTAACCTCCGGATTTCCATTTTTAACAATTGATTTTCTTTCTGCAAAATCATGTCCTGATCAAAACAAATTTCTACCATTTAACAATATTGGAATGAGTCACATTCCTATTTGAATATCTTTGCAAGTCTTGTTTTTCACAAAAAGAATAATTCTATGAAGAAAAAATATTTGTTGATTTTTGCAATTGTGTCCGTAATGGGCCCACAGGTTAATGCACAGTCATTGAATGGGTTCACAAAAGATTCCGGACCAAAACAATTAGAACTTGAAAGGGAGTTTAAAAATACCGTGGATTTCAGCAGGTTCAAAACCCATCTGACTGAAATAACTTCTGTTCCTCATGTGGCGGGTTCGGTGGCAAATGAAAAGGTCAAGGATTACATGGTTGAATCGATGAAAGCTGCAGGTTGGGATGTAGCTGTATACCCCTATGACCTTTACATGTCCAAAGAACCTGGGGAATCATTGATTGAATTGGTCACACCGATTCGTCAACCTTTAAACCAACAGGAATATATCTTAAAAGAAGATCCTTTTTCTTCCCACCCTGATCTGTGGAAAGGCTGGAATGCCTATTCCGGTAGTGGTGATGTGACCGCAGAGGTAGTATATGCCAACTATGGAACCAAAGCTGATTTCGAAAAATTAATTGAATTGGGAGTAGATATTAAAGGAAAAATAGTACTGGCAAGATACGGTGGGAATTTCAGGGGATACAAAGCGAAATTTGCTGAGCAGTACGGTGCGGCCGGACTTTTGATTTTTACTGATCCTGGAGATTCAGGTTACGCCCGAGGTCTTGTTTATCCAAATGGCACATCTTTTAGCGAAAGCTCAATTCAAAGAGGGTCGTTGTTGACGGTCGATTGGACCGGAGATCCCCTTACACCTTTTGAACCTGCGCTTCCTTTGGATGGGAAAACCAAAATTAAAAGACTAAGCCCCGATGAAGTAGGATTGCATACTATCCCCGTCACTCCTTTTTTCTTATGGTTCAGCAAAAGAAATTCTTGGGAAAATGGAAGGCAAACCAGTTCCTTCAGGTTGGCAGGGCGGTCTTCCTTTTACTTACAGGCTTGAAGGTGGCAAAGACCTCACGGTAAGACTGATGGTAAAACAGGAAAAAGGATACGTCCGTGCAAATAACGTAGTAGGTACTTTAAAGGGAGAAACCCATCCTGATGAATGGATCATTTTGGGTTGTCATTATGATGCATGGAGTTTTGGATCAACAGATCCCAATTCGGGAACAGCCATGTTACTCAGCCTTGCAGAGACTCTAGGAAAAATGGCCAAAGATGGAAAAAAACCTGCAAGATCTATTTTAATTGCGCATTGGGATGCAGAGGAACATGGGGTAATTGGTTCTACTGAATGGGTCGAACAGTTTAGAAATGAATTGGGGGCCAAAGCAGTTGCTTATATTAATTTGGATGCAGCAGTTGGTGGAAGAAATTTTGGAACCTCCTCTTCTCCAACATTGAAAAGATCCATCATGGATGCCGCCAAAGAAGTCGCCTATCCTGACTCAGCCAAAACTGTTTATGATGTCTGGGCGAAAGGTAATGAAGAACCAAGTATTGGGAATTTAGGTGGCGGTTCTGACCACATAGCCTTCTATATGCATATAGGAGTCCCTTCAATGAGTGGTGGTGCAGGAGGCCCTTCCTTATACCATACCAATTATGACAACCTAACCTATTATGAGAAATTTGCTGATCCGAGCTTCAAAATGGGCGGGACAGTAGAACAAGTGATTGGCATATTGAGTCTAAGATTGGCGAATGCTGAAATCATACCTTATCATGTTAGTCGTTATGCGCAAGACCTTCAAGCACATTTTGAAGGAGCAGAAAAAGATGTTAAAGTCTACCATAAAGAATTTTCAGGTTTTGAGAAATCCAAAAACTCAATCACCGCATTGAAAAAAAGTGCAGAGGCATTGGATAGTAAAATCGCTGAAGTGCTGGCTTCAAACCTGAACGATTCCAAAAAACTGAATGCCATCAATAAAAGCCTGATGTCTTTGGAAAAGAGCTTTATTGATCCAAAGGGAATGTATTTTGGGAATTGGTACCGTTCTCTTTACGCTTCATCAGATCCTTTCAGTGGTTATGCATCTTGGATCCTTCCTGGGATCAAATATGAAACAGAAATGAAATCAACAGAAAGACTTACCGAGTGGGATAAGCGCTACAGCAAAGCCATCAATGACCTTAAGTCTAAGATTGATGGATTGATGGGGATGCTTTGATTTAGGGGGATTTTGATGTTTGGGAAATTAATCTTAAGACACAAGACTTAAGACACAAGACATAAGATTGAAGACATAGGATTGAAGACTAAAATATGCCGGTTTTATCTGAAAGGATTGACTTCAATCTCTAACCTCTTGAGATTTACTTAAATAACTTTGGTGACCACTGTTAAAAATAATTTTCCAAAAAAAACCGGCAAGAAGCCGGTTTTTTTATTCAACCACTTTTTTTGTCCCTTTGTACAATTCAAATTTCAATAGCCTGCAATCTATCGTGCCGTTGTAGAATTCAATTTTTCTGGAAGCTCTTAAACCTACTTTTTTTGCTAAAGATGGATTTCCTGAAAATATATAACCGGTGTATCCTTCACATTTTTGTTTCAGAAAATCCCCAATCCTTTTGTAGGTCAACCCCAATTCTTCCTCCTCTCCTAACCTCTCGCCATATTCAGGATTGAAAACCACAATGCCATTTTCTGATTCCGGGATAGTTGTATCTTCAAAATCACAGACTTCAAATTCTATGAGTTCTTCCATTTCTGCATAGCCTGCATTTTCTTTACTGAATAAAACCGCTTGCTCGCTGATATCACTGGCAATCACCCGCAAGTCAGGTTTTTCCTTGATTTTTTTCTCCAATTGTTCTTTTTGATCCGTGTAGTATGATTCCTCATAACCCAAAATATGCATAAATGCATAACGCTCTCTGTAAAGTCCCGGATATCGGTCAGTTGCAATCATGACCGCTTCAATGGCTAAAGTGCCCGATCCGCACATGGGATTCACAAAAGGACTTTCTCTGTCCCAATCTGTAGCATAAATGGTTGCTGCAGCCAAAGCTTCCAACAAAGGTGCTTTCCCGGGAATCTTTCGGTAACCATGCTTTGCCAGAGTTTCGCCCGATGTATTGATATATAAGCTGGCTTGGGTTTCTTTCCAGAATAACTGAAAAACCGCACCCTCCAATTCAGATCCAGAATTGGGTCTTATGCCCGACTTTTCCCTGAATCTGTCTACAATCGCATCTTTTACTCTGACATTGACAAACAAAGGATTGTCTACACTTTGATTGTCTACATGCGAAATCACAGAAAAATAAGCGTCCTGAGAAATATATTCCTCCCAAGGAATGGCTTTTATCCTCCTATATATATCGTCAGCATGGTGGAGGTAGAATGATTTGATTTCAAAAAGTACATGGCTTGCAGTTCGTAAATGCAGATTCAAAAAAATACATTCCTTGAGAGAAGCATATAATTCAATGGAAGTTCGCTCTATTTTGACCGGTTTGAATCCCAGGTCCAACAGTTCCATTTCTACATAGGATGCAAATCTATCTTTGAAAGTAACAACTACTTTCCCTTTTTGGCTAAAATCTATCATGTTACAAAAGTAGGAATAAAGACCGAATCACTTCCGAAAATTAATCAGATTGGTCTTCTTCTACTATTCTGACTGTTTCATTGAGAAATGGACTGACCAAGAAATAACCAAGAACCTCTCCTTTACCGCTTTTCAGTCGGATATTGGATTGGGGATTTTGAGGTGGAGATGAAAAAAGACCTCCATCATTAAACAATAAATCCACCAATTGACTGATATAATCAAATGCATCCCGGTTCATTCTGTACAATTCCAATCGGATACGGTCATTTAATTTAAATGGAATTCCCGACAATTCGAATCCCTGATCCAGGATTGAAGTTCCAAATGTATCGTCAAACAGCAGGTAATCAAGTCTGCTGTTCATAAGGGTGTCGTTTTTGATGATTCTGATCCGGTAATTGTTTTCTTCAACAAAAGGAATTTTACCGTAAACAGTCAGATAATAACCCTCTTCCCTAAAAAATCTTTCTTCTTTAAATTCATAGGTGATGCTGTCCAAAATCGGTGGCTCAAGCATGGTACCCCTAGAAACATATTCTTTATCGCCGATTTTTACATTCAGTTCATATTGTTCGCCGATTACTCCCGTAACATTGTTCAAAGCCAGATATCTGTTTGCCTGCTCTGAAAATCTAAATTCCACTATCTTGCCTGAGGTTAGGCTTGTAATAGAGACTTCGGCATCTTCCACAACCTGATTGGGTTCTTCATCATAGTAATCTTTTGAAAGTAAGATTCTGACCTGATTAACATTTGGATTATTAGTCCAAATTGCTTCGATAGCTGGAATTGGTTCCAATTGCTTTAATTCAAGAACTACCTCCTCCTGACAGGATGAAAGGAATACCAGGAAAAAGAAGTAAAAGATTATATTTCTCATCAGAATTTAAAGTTATATGTTAGTGCAGGTAAAAAAGTAAATAAATACGTCATGACTACACCCGGTCTTTTGGAAATAATCTCTTCACCTGAATCCGGGTCAAAGTTTATGTCTTCGTTCACGATATCCGTAAACTGGAACGTAAATGGATTTTTTCTACCGTATAAATTATACACACTGAAATTCCAGCTTCCTCTCCATTTTCTTCCTTTATCCACCCCTTTCCAAGTTACGGACATATCCATTCGGTGGTAATCCGGAAATCTTTCACTGTTTCTTTGGGGCCCGTAAAGTGGAAGGACTTGTGTATCCACTTCATAAGTACCTACAGGAAAGGATACCGCCTGACCTGTAGTATATACAAAGGTCATGGCTGCTGACCATCTTTTTGAAAATTCATGATTGAGTACCAAATTGATATCATGAGGTCTGTCAAATCTTGGATTATACCAATTATCCTGGCTTATACCTTCAATTTTTCTCCATGTCCTTGAATAAGTATAACCCAACCACCCGGTGGTTTTTCCAAAGTTTTTTCTGACCAAAAATTCAAAACCATAGGCATACCCCACTCCCGTCAGCAACTCAGTCTCTACATTGTCTGTAAACAAAACGCTTGCACCTTGCCTTAAATCCACCACATTTTTAAAATCCCGGTAATAAGATTCAAAGGAAACTTCCCACCTATCCATCCCGAAATTCTTAAATAAACCTGCAGAATATTGATCTCCTCTAAGAGGTTCGATATATGTTCCAGCAGGAACCCATCTATCAATAGGCAGACCCGCAGAACTATTGGTGGCAATCTGAACAAACTGATGGTTTCTGTTGAATGAAGCTTTAAAAGAAAGATTGTTTTTGATCAAATATCTTAAAGAAACTCTTGGTTCCAGTCTATGAAACACTTTGCCACTTTCAAATCTTCCCAAATTTAAGGTATCGGTGATAGTAACATCCGGAGTTGGAATTCCACCTTCATATTGATAGACAACTCCCTTTCCGACTTCCTGATAAAGGGTATACCTCAGGCCGGCTTCAATTTTCATTTTGTTACCCAAATCGGTAGTACCCGAAACAAAGAAGTTATTTTGAAACCCATTGCGTGGGTTGGTATTGATATCAGTAAGGTTGCTTTCGGGAGCCAAAGTAAGGTTGATCGGGCTAAAATGATAAAACTGCGAATGGTATCCTGCTTTAATCACTGAATTATTTGGTTTTAACCAAGACCATTCAAGTCTCGCACCTGTCTCTGAAATGGTGCTTTGCCAATCAAACCCGTTATTTTCATCATCAAAAAGTATCTGATACTGATAGCGGCTATTGTAAACGTTCAAATCAAAAAAGGTATCTTCACTTATATTTCTAGACCAATTGAGGGATGATACAAAATTATTCCAACCAATTCCAAACTGTCTTGAAATTCCCAAAAAATCGGAACCGTAATAGGATGAAAACGACAAAATATCTTTGTCACTCAATTTGAAGGTGGCTTTTCCGCTCAGGTCATAAAAATAAAGTTGATTGCTATTGATGTTTTCATTATTGGACAACCTCAAGAACAAATCTGCATAAGTTCTTCTTCCTGAAATTATAAATGAAGACTTGTCGGAAAGAAGAGGTCCATCCAAGGTAAATCTGGAACTTATGGTTCCAATCCCTCCCTCTCCTTCTAATTTTTGAAAATTTCCGTCTCTCATAGAAACATCCACAACAGAGGAAATCCTACCCCCCAATTCAGCAGGTATATTTCCTTTATAAAATTCCACCCCACTCAGTGCATCTGGATTGAATACTGAAAAAAATCCGAAAAAATGGGAAGGATTATACACCGGTGCCCCATCCAATTGAATAAGATTTTGATCTGCGGATCCACCACGGACAAAAAGACCTGTAGTACCTTCTCCTGCAGTCTGCACTCCGGGAAGCAATTGCAGACTTCTCAAAAGATCTACTTCACCAAATAATGCCGGGATATTTTTAATGGTTTCAATGGAAACCACAGATTTGCCCATTTCAGTACCTAAAATATTCAAATCAGGACTCCTATCTCTGATAATGATTTCTTCCAAAGACAAATCCTCGGGTTTTAGAAAAAACCTGAGGGGTTTTTCAATATCCTTTTCTGTGATTATTCTGATTGAAGGAGTAAATCCAATAAATGAAATAACCAATTTGGAGGGTAAATCACCAACACCAATAGAAAAATTTCCATCAAGATCCGAAACGACCCCTTTACTTGGTTCCGATTCCCAATATATATTAGCTCCGGGAAGTGGGGTGCCTGCATCTGTTTCAAAGACAATCCCGGTTATCATTTTATCATTTTGGGCATTTGCCGAAAAAATATTTAGGATGCAAAACGATGCATACAAAAGCGTCAAAAACTTCATTGATCTATAATTGTTTGGGATGATAACGGCAAAACTCCTTTTGGTGTTGAAAATTATACCAATAAAATCTAATTCCTTTTCTTTTCATATATATTTTATAATTTCAGGCCATGATTTGGGCATATCCTGATTTGAATTTGATAATTATCCTGGCTTTCCTGTTTGGACTGCTGTATTTTATTTACCTATTTCGTTTTTATTTAATCAATAAAAAACTGGAAGTAAAAAAGCACAGGCTGTTTTTTAAAATATTATTGAGGTTTTCTTACTTCTTTCTGTTTTTGATTGCACTTGCGGGTCCTTCAATAGGAACTGCCCTCAAAGAAATAAAAGAGGAAGGTAAAGATATTTTCATTGCTATTGACCTTTCTCAATCGATGAACGCGACAGATATTGGTCCGAGCAGACTTCAAAGGGTTAAATATGAGCTTAAAAATTTAGTAAAGAATTTTTCAGGAGACAGGATCGGGCTTATCATATTCAGTTCAGAGGCTTTTGTTCAATGCCCCCTAACATTCGATCAAAACGTGATTCAGCTTCATCTCGATGGACTCAACACAGGCCTGGTTCCAAATCAGGGAACAGATATCAGCGCTCCACTCAACATGGCATTGGATAAATTCAGTCTGGAAAATTCTCCTGATGTCAATTCCAAATCTGTGATATTAATTTCAGATGGGGAAGATTTTGCAGAAAATTTTGGAGACCTTACGGAGAAACTCAGCGATCAGGGAGTAAAAGTTTTCACTTTGGGTGTAGGGACCGGACAAGGGAGTACAATTCCAAGGGGAAACTCCAGAATTATAGACCCAAAAACCAATCAACCTGCAATTTCAAGATTGGACTCAAATAATCTAAAACTGATTGCAAGTCAGACAGGTGGTCAGTATTTTGAACTCAGTGATGAAGTTCAGGAGATACCCGATCTGATATCGGCAATAGAGCGTCAGGAAGGTACTGTCACAGGTACCAGAATGGTAGAGGCCTCTGCCAACAAATACTTTTATTTTCTATTGATTGGATTGGGCTTGGCGTTAATAGATTTAATGCTCCCAATAAAAACCATAAACCTTTAAAATCGTGATATAAAAGATGTATCTGCTAACTAGAATTCTTCTTTTGATCATTTTAATGATTCCTGCCTCGCTGACTGAAATAAGTGAGCGGAACAAGGCCATTAAAAAAGCTGCCGATGATTATGCGAAAACTGAATACGAAGCTTCTGTTGCAAGTCATCTGATATTAAAATCAGATTATGGAATCAATCTTCCCAATTTGGATTATAATCTTGCGCTTAGCTACCATTATAATGGACAACTCGAAGAGGCACAGAGCAATTATCAGATTTTGGAAAACAGTTCAGACAAAAACCTGGCGTCTTTCGCATACAATCAGAATGGCATCATTTTAGGTGAGCAGCAAAAATATGAAGAGGCACTTGCCTCTTTCAAAATGTCTCTCATAAAAGACCCTCAAAATGAATCTGCAAGGTATAATTATGAATTGTTGAGCAGGTGGTTGGAAGAAAATCCGGATCAAAAAGATCAAAATCAGGAAGGAGAAGATGGAGAAGATCAACAAGATCAGGAGCAAGAAGATCAACAGGATCAGGATAAACAATCCCAGGATAAAAAAGATGGTGAGGGTGAAGAGCAAACAAATGAGGATGAAGCTTCAGAATCACAGAAAAAAGAAGATAAAACCGGTGAAAAATCCCAACAGGAAGAAGAATCCGAAGAACCCAGTGAACTTGAAAGTGATCTGAGCGAGAGGGAAAAAGCAATGGAAAAGATGCGTGAAAGTCTCAAGGAAATGAACCTGACTCCCGAACAGGCTGCTCAAATCCTCGAGGCCATGAATGCCGCTGAACTTAGATATATCCAACAGAATCAGAAAAAACCTACGAAAAGACCTGATAAAGGATTGCCTGATTGGTAAGAAAGGTTGTGAAATTGAAAGATTTTAAGAACTTGTCCGCCATGGTGGACAAGAATTTTACCTCTTTCCTCTCCGATCCTCAAGGCAAGCTGAGTTTCTAACTCTTGTTTCTTGGCTCTCGGTTCTTGATTCTTGGCTCTTGATTCTTGTTTCTTGGCTCTTGATTCTCGGTTCTCGGCTCTCGGCTCTTGATTCTTGTATCTCACGTCTCACGTCTCACGTCTTAAATCTCACGTCTTAAATATATAAACCCAATGAAAGAAGTATATATAGTTTCAGCAGTCCGGACCCCACTCGGGAGTTTTGGAGGAAAATTATCAGGTTTGACTGCCATCGAACTTGGAAGTGTAGCCATTAAAGGTGCGTTGAATAAGGCAGGAATTGACCCCAAAGAAGTGGAAGAGGTGATTATGGGCAATGTCATTTCCGCCAATCTTGGACAGGCACCGGCCCGGCAGGCAGCTATTGGAGCAGGAATTGGCTATGAAGTACCCTGTACTACTGTCAATAAGGTATGCTCCTCAGGTATGAAAGCCGTTATGTTTGCGGCACAATCCATCATGACAGGACAAAATGGTGTGATAGTAGCAGGTGGAATGGAAAGCATGTCAAACGTTCCATATTATGTTCCCAAGGCAAGATTTGGATACAAATATGGCAATTCAGAATTGGTTGATGGCTTGGTAAAAGATGGATTGTTTGAGGTCTATTACAAATTCCCAATGGGAAATTGTGCCGACAATACTGCCAAAGAATTGAACATTTCAAGGGAGGATCAGGATAAATATGCCATCCAATCTTACTTGAGGTCGGCCGAAGCATGGAAAGCAGGTGCATTCAAGGATGAGGTTATCCCGGTAGAAATAAAAGGTAGAAAAGGAGAATCCATCATGATCGATGAGGATGAGGAATATAAAAATGTAATGTTTGAAAAAATCTCTTCTTTAAAGCCGGTTTTTGATAAAGAAGGCACCGTAACTGCTGCAAATGCTTCTACCATGAATGATGGTGCCTCTGCTTTGATTTTGATGAGTAAGGAAAAAGTTATGGAATTGGGAGTGAAGCCAATAGCTAAAATCATAGGATTCGCAGATGCCGCCCAAGATCCTCTTTGGTTTACGACAACCCCTTCTATAGCTATTCCAAAAGCAATAAAAAATGCAGGGCTGACGGAAAGAGACGTTGATTTTTATGAAATAAATGAAGCATTTGCCGCAGTAGCTATTGCCAATCAGCGCCAATTGAACCTTGATAATGACAAACTCAATGTGTTTGGAGGTGCTGTTTCCTTGGGACATCCTCTCGGAGCTTCAGGAGCAAGGATTATCGCCACACTCTATTCTGTATTAAGCAAAAAGAATGGAAAAATAGGTGTTGCCGGTATCTGCAATGGAGGTGGTGGCGCCTCAGCCATTGTCATTGAAAAATTATAGTCGGAATTTTGAAAGAAAATCAAAATGCATTGAATTATCTCTGCATGAGTTTGATTGATTGCATAGAGAAAGCATAACCTTACTTGTAAAAGATATGCCTTCCCATCGGCTTTATTTCAAATTAAATTTATGAAAGTTTATCTTCTTTTGCTTTTAGTCTTTTTGCTGACCAATTCTCTGAGTAGTCAGACGCTTGTCAAAACCTATTATGATGAAGACAGCCTCAAGCTTAAGGAGGCGTATGAGGTCGTTAATGGGGTGCCAAATGGTGTTTACAAGCTGTTTTACGAGGAAGGAGGAATTGCGGTAATTGGTCAGTTAAAAGACGGTAAGAAATATGGCCTTTTTATCGATTACTTCCCATTTTCAGATGATACGCTGCGAATCGTCAATTATCGGGATAATTTCCGTGAAGGGCCATCAAAAAGTTTTTTCCAATCCGGAGTGGTTTCCCAAGAAGTCGAATTCTCAAAAAATGAAATATCCGGTGAAGTAATTACTTATTTTGAAAATGGTAAAATCAAACAAAAATCAAGTTTTCAAAATAATAAGCCGAATGGATGGAGCTATGTTTATGACACCGATGAAAAACTGATAGAAAAAGCTTTTTATAATTCCGGGGTAATTGATGGAGTTAAAGAGGAATATGATGAAGCAGGTAATCTGATTGCCAAATCAAATTACAAAAACGGAAAATTGGATGGAGATCAGTTTACTTATTATTCCGATGGTAAAGTAAAATCGCAGATACAATATAATATGGGGGTGCAAAATGGAAACACTCTTTATTTTCATCCAAACGGTCAAATTGCCAGGGAAGGAAAAGTTAAAAAAGGTCAACCCTATGGAACATTCAAGAGCTATTATGATACAGGTCAGCTTGAAGAACAAGGTCAATATAAAAACGGGCGGATTTCAGGGAATATCGTAACCTATTTCCCTGATGGAAAAACAAAGGAAATCGCCATCTATAATTCCTATGGAGAGCTGATAAAAATTACCGGCTATTATCAAAACGGACAAGAAGAGCGAAGAATTACTTACAGAAACGGAAAAGAAGAAGGCGATGCATTTATTTTTCATTCCAACGGAAACCCAAAAGAAGTAATGCCATATAGAATGGGCAAGGCCCACGGCGTACAGAAAATTTATAATGAATCGGGGGAATTGATTCTTGAAAGACAGTTCAAGGAAGGAAAGTTTATACAAATAATACCTGCTGATCCTGATAAAAAAAACAATAAATAAATTCTTTAAACACCTCAAAAGAGCAGTCTTTTTCTAATTTTGTCTTTCAGCTATACGAAATGGAAACCGCAATAAAAGAAACCCAGTTTAAATTTCCGGAACAAATCGGATTTTACAAAGGAAAAGTAAGGGATGTCTATATTTTTGAAAACAGCCTTGCCATTGTGGCCACTGATAGAATCTCTGCTTTTGATGTTGTATTGCCCCGACCTATTCCTTACAAAGGACAGGTCTTGAATCAGATTGCTTCCAAATTTCTTCAGGCTACTGCTGATCTTGTCCCAAATTGGGTGACTTCAACACCACATCCGAATGTGACAATTGGTAAAAAATGTGAACCATTTAAAGTTGAAATGGTAATCAGGGGATATCTTGCAGGTCACGCTGCCAGAGAATATAAAGCAGGAAAAAGAATACTATGCGGTGTTTCCCTTCCTGAGGGCTTAAAAGAAAATGATAAACTGCCGACACCGATTATTACTCCTACCACTAAGGCTTCGGAAGGCCACGATGAAGACATTTCAAAAGAAGAAATATTGGCGCAGGGAATAGTCAGTAAGGAAGACTATGAGGTATTAGAAAAATATACCCATTTGCTTTTTTCGAAAGGAAGCCAAATGGCAAGGGAAAAGGGGCTGATATTAGTGGATACAAAATATGAATTCGGTAAATTTCAAGATCAAATCCTTTTGATTGATGAAATTCATACCCCTGATTCTTCCAGATATTTCTATGCAGATAATTATGAAGCTTTACAGATGGAAGGTCTTCCTCAAAAGCAGCTTTCAAAGGAATTTGTAAGGCAATGGCTTATAGCGAACGGTTTTCAGGGAAAAGAAGGTCAGAAAGTGCCCGTTATGCCGGATAAATTTGTCAGGGAAATATCAGACAGATACATTGAACTTTACGAAAAAATTACCGGAGATGTATTTTTGAAATCTACATTTGATGATTTGCAAGAAAGTATTGAAAAAGCCATTTTAAAAAATATTTAATAAAACAGAGGATATTGCGTTTACATTTGGAGAAATTGAAAATTTGCTTCAAATTTCAAAAATCAATAAAAACCAACTCCCAAAAACTTACCGAATAAAAACGTTATGAAATATACAGTAGATAAAAAAGAACAATTTGTTGTTTTTACTCCAATGGAAGAGAAACTGGACTCAGCTTTGTCTCCAAAGCTAAAGTCTGAATTGTTGACCGTGAATGCCGAAGGTTACCATAATCTTGTTATTGACATGAGTCAGGTGAAATACGCTGACTCAAGCGGTCTGAGTGCTTTATTGGTCGGTAACAGAGAATTCAGCAGAAATGGCGGTATTTTTATAGTTGCTTCTCCGCAGGAACATGTCATGAAATTGATGAAAATATCCATGTTGGATAAGGTTTTTACTATTGTGGATTCAATTGAAGAAGCTGCAGAGGCCATTTTCATTCATGAAATTGAAGGCAAGGAACAAGAAGAAGATGATTGATTTTGGAATTTGAAGTCACTGTTTTAGGATCAAACTCTGCTATTCCGGCACATGGTAGGAACCAGACCTCACAACTCATTCAAGTTGGAGGTTCCTATATACTTTTGGATTGTGGAGAAGGAACTCAAATTCAGTTGCGCAAATTCAGACTGAAATTTTCAAGGATTGATTTCATATTTATTTCCCATCTACACGGGGATCATTTTTATGGATTAATGGGTTTGATTTCAAGTTTTCACTTGGTGAAAAGAGAAAGATTACTCACCATATTTGGCCCGAGAGGTTTGGATGAAATCATCACCGTCCAACTTAAACACAGCAATTCTAAATTGGATTTTCCGATCAGGTTTGTAAATACACATACGGACGGTAAGGAACTTATTCTTGAAGAGAAAAATTTCAGAGTTTATTCCTTTCCACTCAAACATCGGATTGCCTGTACAGGTTTTTTGATTGAGGAAAAAAGGGGGCTTTTGAATTTGGTCAAAGAGAAGCTCCTTAAGAATAAACTCAGCATTGAAGCTATCAATACGCTTCGCAGGGGCAATGATTTTCTAGACAAAAACGGGAAGGTTTTATATTCTGTTGCAGAATATACCCACCCGCAAAAAGAAGTAAGAAAATATGCCTATTGCTCTGATACCATTTATGACCCGGATTTGATACAATATATTCAGGGGGTGGATCTTTTATATCATGAAGCCACTTTTGATGATGATGAAGCAAGCAGGGCATTTTCAACTTTCCATAGTACCGCGAAGCAGGCAGCTTTGATTGCTGCATCTGCAAAAGCAAAGAAATTGTTACTGGGCCATTATTCCTCCAGATACAAGGATTTAAGTCCAATTTTGGCTCAGGCAAGGGAGGTCTTTTTGGAAAGTCATCTTAGTGAGGAGGGAGTTACTTATCCTGTGAACTCTTAACTTTTTTAAAAATCTATTCACTGTCATTCTCATATTCTATGGATAAAGTCATCAGTTCAAAGACCTTCCAGTCCAAAAAGACTAACCTATTCATCATCCTCAGTGGGATATTTCTAACCAATGCTATTCTTGCTGAAATCATTGGTGTCAAAATCTTTTCGGGAGAAAGAACCCTAGGCTTGGAACCAGCAGGATGGACAATTTTCGGTGATTATATCCTTGATTTTAATCTGACTGCCGGTGCTGTAATATGGCCTGTTGTTTTTATTACCACAGATATCATCAATGAATATTTTGGGAAGAAAGGAGTCAGAAAAATCAGTTTTATTACAGCTTTTTTTATTGCGTATGTCTTCCTGATTATAGTACTGGTCACCGGTCTTCCTCCTGCAGCATTCTGGCTAGACGTAAATACACCTGACCCAGAAGGCAATCCTTTTAATATAGATTATGCGTTTAAAGTTATATTCAGGCAAGGATTGGGAATTATCCTCGGTTCCTTGGTCGCGTTTTTATTGGGGCAGTTGATTGATGTGTATGTATTCCAAAAACTGCGCAAAGTCACAGGGCCCAAGATGATCTGGTTAAGGGCAACAGGATCAACCTTGGTTTCCCAATTTATAGATTCATTTGTTGTGCTTGGGATTGCGTTTTATGTTTTTGGAAATTGGAGTTGGGCCCAGGTCGCTTCGGTGGGGATTATCAATTATATCTATAAATTCAGTGTGGCAATTTTACTTACTCCCCTACTCTATCTTGGCCATGGTCTGATTGATAATTATCTGGGCAAAGATATTGCCGAAAAAATGACCGAAGAAGCTTCTGAAGACACTTCTTTTCTATGATTTTCACAATTTTTTACTTGTAGATGCTGTTTCTGTTTTTTGGATTGATATGCACATGTCAATTTTTGAATATTTAATCTCGGGAAAAATTCTTTTTGTCTTTTTGATTTTTTATATTCCACATAAATTTGACCATGTAATACATTTTTATTTGTTGATTAATTCAGAATGTCAATTAAAAAGTCGACTTTTCTTTTTGCTGCCAGCTTATTATTTGTAATCAGCGGAGTCAGTGCAATCCTGGCATTGGATTCCTTGTTATTGCCTTTCAATTATACTAAAATAACATTAGAACCTCCCGTTGCAGATTTCACTTTTGAGGGCGGGGATTTCTGTGGCAGTTCTCCCGTCAAATTCACCAACTTATCTTCCGGAGATAGCCTCACCTTTGAATGGCAATTTGGGGATGGTAGAAATTCAACTTTGGAAAACCCCGAGCATATTTTTGACGAAGCAGTTGGAAATGGAGAAGAAACATTTAATGTGACGCTGACGGTCACTGATTCCTTGGGAGAAATTGATTCTGTGACGAAACCAATCATAGTCAAGCAAATTCCTTCTATTGACGTAGCCAGTGACAGAAATAATACAAGTTTCGACGACCTTCCCTATTTTATTGTCTGTGACAATGATGCACTTTCTGAATTTACATTTTATAACAACTCCAGTACCAAAGAAACCAACGTTTCTTATGTGGTAGATTGGGGGGATGGTGCAGATCCTTTTGAAGGTGACGATTGGGATGAATTGACACATTCTTATGAGATTGGAGTCTATTACCTAAACTACACCGTAACCGGAGAGAATGGATGTACTATAAATAGAAGAATAGGAGTATTTATCGGTTCCAATCCAGCAGTGGGTTTCGGTAACCCGGGTAATACAAATATTTGTTCCGGTGAAGCACTTACTTTTCCAATTACAGGAACAGAAAACAACCCCATCGGAACCACCTATACCGTTACTTTTTCAGACGGAACACCGCCGCAGGTTTTTTCGCATCCCCCTCCTCCATTTGTAAGTCATATTTTTGATACTACTTCTTGTGGACAATTTGGGGCACCTGGATTTAGAAATTCTTTTTCTGCTACCATCTTGGCTGAAAATCCCTGCTCCAAATCATCAGCACAGGTAGTTCCCATTTATGTGTCTGAAAAACCCGTACCCATTATAGGACTTGCAGATTCTGTTTATTGTGAAAACACATTTTTCGATATCACCAATCAAACACTTTATGGCAACGAGGTAAGCAATAATGGTCAATGTACAACTACGGGGAGGTTTGTCTGGGAAATAAGTCCGGAAAGTGGATGGGAACTCAGTCCGGGGAATACCTTAGGTCTGATGAATAATCCGGAAATCCCCAATTCCTGGATAAATGGTTCCCCTACCATCACACCAAGATTTACGGAACCAGGCGTATACACTATCAAACTCATCTCCGGTAATCGCTGCGGCATTGAGGAAACCGAAGAAACAATCTGTATAATTCCAGAACCGGTTTCATCATTTGAACTGGATAAAATTGAGGGGTGTGGACCTATTCAAGTGAAGACCACCAACACCTCCAATATACTCGGAACCTGTGCGGATGGAGGGGATTTCTTTCGTTGGTCTGTAGATTTTCTGGGTGGTGAATGTAATCTTGGATCAGATTGGAATTTTGAAGAAGGAAGTAGCTTTAATTCCATCAATCCAACTTTTAATTTCAATAACCCCGGAGAATATCTTATAACCCAACAGTTGATTACTTCCTGTGGCGTTTTTTCTTCCAGTCAAGTGGTCTCCATAGCCGCACCTCCAACAGTTTCTTTAAATACTATACCAAATGCATGTGGGTCTGTGATTTTGTCTCCTTCAGCGGGCATCTCCTTATGTGGCGAAGATGAAGCTGAATATAAATGGACTTTCCTGGGTGGAATTCCTGCAACATCCAATACTTTAGATCCGGGAATAATAGAATTCAGTACACTTGGTACAAAGACAGTGACTCTGGAAGTCACCAATTCATGTGGTACAACTACCGTATCCACAAGCTTCAATGTCAACCCTATTCCTGAAATAGATTTGGGACCGGATAGGGAAATATGCAAGGGAGAAAGCATTATACTGGAAACAGAAATACTACCCGAAGGCAATTATTCCTACAATTGGAGCAGTAATCCCCAAAGCAATATTCAGGATTCGGATACTCCTAATCCGACAGTGAAGCCCGAGCAAACGACTGTGTATTCTGTCCTAGCCACCAATACCCAAACCGGTTGTATCACAGAAAGTCAGGTAACAGTAACAGTAATCCCCGCTCCGACAGTATCATTCTCAATACCGGATCAAACCATCTGCTCAGGTGAAACAACTGAAGCTGTATTACTAAGTTCTGATCTTGCTGAAGCAGTGATTGAATGGACATCCCAAAGTAATGGTGCTGTGGGTGTATTATCTGATGGAATCAATGAAATCCCGGCCCAACAGATTAACAACTTTACAAATGTCCCTATTCAGGTTATTTTTCTCGCCAAAATAGCATCAGAAAATTTAGGGAGTTGTGAAGAAGTAGTAGCTACCTATACCGTCACTGTAAATCCTGAGCCTGTATATCAGGATGAAACCATTGAAATCTGCAGCTCGCAGAAACTTGATTTTACTCCTCAAAATTTTGTAGCTGGCAGTACCTTTATCTGGACAGTCAGTGCAGGCGCAAATGTTTCCGGAGCTGAACCATCAAATGAACCGGCAGCATCTATTCAGCTGGAATTGGTGAATTCCAGCAATATTACTGAGAATGTGGTTTATACAGTGACACCTTTTTTTGGTGATTGCCCGGGAAGTCCCTTTACCTTGACGGTTGTGGTACAGCCATCTCCGTCAATAAATTTCTCTATTGAAGACCAAATCCTGTGTACGGGAACTCAAAGTCAGGTGGTTTCTATCGGCAGTGATGTCCCGGATGCTGTTTTTTCCTGGACTTCAATTCCCAATGGCGTGCTAGGTGTAGCGCCTTCCGGAACCAATTCAATACCTGCACAAAACCTCATTAATTCCACCTCTGAACCCCTTGATGTGGAATTCCTGGTGGTTGCATCAACGGGAGGACAAACCAACTGTGAGGGTGTTTCAAAAATTTACACCATTACAGTCAATCCTTCCATCAGTATCAATGATGAGGTAAGTGATTACTCAGGCTTTGGTATCAGTTGTTTTGGAGCCAATGATGGTAAAATCACCTTAAACCCTCAAGGCGGAAATGGGAATCTGAAAATTTCGTGGACTGGCCCCAATGGATTTACGGCCAACACTGAAAGCATTGAGAACCTTTTACCAGGAAATTACAATTTGTTGATTGAGGACGATTTTGGTTGCAGCCTGACAGAATCTTATATCATTACCGAACCAAACCAATTGTTGGTAGACCTGATCAGCAAAAGGGATGTTTTCTGTAAAGGAGATGCTTCAGGAGCTATTGAGGTTAGTGTAGTGGGAGGAATTACAGATCAGGAATATCAATTTAATTGGACGAAAGATGGACTTCCCTTTGCAGCTACCGGAACTATTCTTGAAAATATCCCTGCGGGATTTTATCAATTGACGGTTATTGATGGCAATGATTGCTCAGTTTCCACAGGGCCTATCAATATCCTAGAACCCGACCAAAGATTGGAAATAGAAATTGAAAAAGGCGACATTTCCTGCTATGAAGTCAATGACGGATTTATGAGACTAAATGTATCCGGTGGAGTTGCACCATATATTATTTCATGGAATTTCGGATCTAATTTGACCGAATTTGAAAATGTGGGTCCGGGAGAATATTCGGTTACTGTTTCAGATCAGGCAGGCTGTATCCTCAATCGGTCCGTGAGTATTATAGATGCACCTTTATTCAAAGTAAATGCAGAAGTTCAGCAGATCAACTGTTTTGGCGAGAAAAACGGACAGATCAAACTCAATATTGAAGGTGACTTGGAAGGTGTCAGTATCCGTTGGGATCAAGGGGGAGAATTGGAAAATCTTTTTAACCTTGATGCCGGGACTTATGGCGTAACTGTTTCCAAATTCGGTACCTGTGACATAAGAAGAGAGTTTACTATTATTCAACCTGACCCTCTATTGGTAGAAAGCACCGTAATTGATGCCCTCGATTGTGAAAATCCTGAAAGTGGAAGTATAATAGTAAATCCTGCCGGTGGTAATCCTCCCTTTGTTTATAAATGGAGTAATGGAAGCACCGAAAAAGACCTCATAAATATCCCCTCAGGAACATATACCGTAGAAATTGAAGATTCCAAAGGCTGTTTAACAGAAAAAATATTTACAGTCAAAAGACCCGTCCCGATTTCGGTGGAAACCATTAGAAATACCATTGTCAATTGTAATCCAAGGGAAATATTGGAGGAATTCACCATCTCTGTAACCGGAGGTTCAGCCCCTTATAACATTCAATGGTCGGGAGGCGAATCCAGTAACAACGGCCTTACCATGTCTACGGGTCTCTCCGGACTATATGTTTTGAATATCACCGATGGACAGGGATGTCGATATACCGAATCATTTCAAGTAGAAAATACCAATGTAATTTTAGAAGCTGATATTGAATCCCTCGCTTTTGAGCAGTACAATTCCTTCTTGGTAGGCATACCCGTCCAATTCAAAAATAATTCCATTGGAAATATCATTTCCTACTTCTGGGACTTCGGAGATGGCAGCAGCAGTACTGATGAAAACCCCACCCATACTTATCAATCCCAAGGTGAATATGAAATAACCTTACAAGCCATAGACACCTTTGGCTGTATACAGGAACTCAAGAAAAACATCCGCGTCTTGGACTATTTTCTGATCGTACCGAATGTTTTCTCTCCCAATGGTGATGGCGTCAATGACTACTTCTTTCCCAAATTCCTGAATGTAGAATCCATGGAGTTTTGGGTATTAAACAAATGGGGAGAAACCATCTTCTATACCCCTGATATCAATTCCAATGGTTGGGATGGTACTGTCATGGGCGATCCTGCTATGCCGGGAAATTATGTTTACAAACTTAAATTCAAAACTGTAGATGGAAGAACACAAACCAAAACTGACGTCTTTTTATTATTGAAATGATGGCTAAAATCACGTCCATAGCACTTTTGGCAATGCTGATTTCCTTTCAGGGATTTAGCCAGGATTTCCATTTTTCTCAGTTTTATGCTTCTCCGCTAAACCTCAATCCGGCTTTGACAGGATCTACAGAACTTACCCGAGTGGGTATCAATTACAGAAAACAATGGCCTGGTCTTTCCTATGATTTCAATGCCTATTCTGCTTATTTCGACCATTACAGTTATGACCTGAACAGTGGATTCGGGATTATGGTCAATAGTTTCCAGGAAGCCAATATGCAGATCAATACATCGGATATTTCTTTTCTATATTCCTATAACCTACAGGTGGCTGAATCCTGGAACTTTAGGTTTGGCGGACAAGGGGCTTGGGTAAGGAGAAGTGCAAAGTTGGACAACCTCCTCTTTGGAGATCAGGTAGATTTGTTCAATAGAACTGTCAATCAGACCAGTATAGATCAGATTCCCGATTTTGAACCGAACGGCTATCTGGATTTTTCTTTTGGTGCTTTGGTCAACAATGATATGATGTGGCTTGGTGCTTCAGCGCACCATATCAATCAACCCAATCTGAGTTTTTTTCCTGACAATGAGGCCGGGGTCCTGCCCATGAAATGGAGTGTACACGGCGGAGTGAATTTCCCTTTGGGAGCGAGTGATTACTTCGGTTCCAATTTTGATAATCAGGTCTCCATTTTGGCAAACTACAAACAACAAGGACCCTTTCAGCAATTGGATATGGCTGTTCAGGCATTGTATGGCAATGTCATAGGCGGGCTTGGCTATAGGGGAATCCCCGGTCTCAGGAATACGCCCAATCAGGATTCGATCATCCTGATGCTCGGAGTCAACCTGGAAAACGGATTGGTGATAGGCTACAGCTACGACTTTATGATTTCCAATATCGGCTATCAGACCCGAGGTGCCCATGAGGTTTCTATCCGCTACCAATTCCTCTTGGGAGACCCCCGAAGCCGAAACCAAAAAAGCAGGGTAATGCGGTGCTTTAAGTATATGATGTAAGCAGGGGGATTTAAGATTGGAGACACAAGACTTAAGACCTAAGAAACTGAGAAAATCCCATCTATGACTACTTTCCTTTTTGTCTTGTTTCTTGTCTCTTGTTTCTTGTCTCTAACCTATCGCTTCTACTCCACCACCAACTTTTCCTTTCCAACTACTAACTGAATAATCGCAGCCAAAAGCATTAAGAAAAGGCAACCGATGACATTGTACCAAAGGAAACCTATATTGATGGTAATTCCCAGAAGTGATCCCCCGCCATTTTTCCAATGGATCAGAAAAATCAAAATCTGTGTAAGTATTGCGGCTATAAAGACAGCTTTCCCTTTTACCCATTTCATGTAAAAGGCCACACAAAATATCCCGAGTAAGGTTCCATAAAACAGGGAACCGAGTAAATTGACCGCCTGAATCAGGTTTTCAAACAAGGTAGCATAGGTGGCAAAGAGGATGGCAAAGATTCCCCAAAAGGCCGTGAACCATTTTGAAGATAGCAGGTAATGGTACTGACTCGCATGCTTGGAGAGAGACCTTTTGTAAATATCTATGGTAGTAGTTGTACCCAAAGCATTCAGTTCAGAAGCAGTAGAAGACATCGCCGCACTGAATATCACAGCAAACAATAAACCGACTATGCCTGTTGGCAAATAATCCATCACAAAGCGCATAAAAACATAATCCGTATCCCTTGTTTCGGCGAGAGGATCGTTCTTCACAATCAGGTCTTTGACTTCATTACGGATACTTTCCTGATAGTGGCTTTTTTTCTTGATTCCGTCTTTGGCCAAGGCAATAGCTGCTTCATCTTCCATTTCCACAGCAGTCAGCAGATCTTTCAAGTCTTTGCTTTTCTCCCGGAATACCTCTGTATATTCATTTTCCAAAAATTTGTAATCTTCCCTAAAAGCACTTTGTTCCAATTGTTCCGTCTGTACTTTATTGAAAACCACAGGGGGCTGGAAATACTGGTAAAAGACAAAAACCATAACCCCGATAAATAGAATAACAAACTGCATGGGCACTTTCAGCAATCCATTCATCATGAGACCCATCCTGCTTTGGGTCAATGTACTGCCTGCAAGATAGCGCTGTACCTGTGATTGATCTGTTCCGAAATAGGAAAGAAAAAGAAACAGCGCGGCAGTCATTCCAGACCAGAAGTTATACCTGTCTGAAAGGTTGAATTCAAAATTGACCACATTCAACCGCTCCATCTTACCGGCTACATGCAACGCATCAGTAAACTTGATAGGTAACATCTGAATCACCAGAATCCCTGCCAGAATCATCCCTCCCATCATCACTGCCATCTGTTGCTTTTGAGTGATGGATACTGCCCTCGTGCCTCCTGAGACTGTATAAATAATCACCAAAACTCCAATAAAAATATTGGTAAAAGTAAGGTTCCATCCCAATAAGGTAGATAGAATAATGGCTGGGGCATAGATGGTAATTCCCGCTGCCAAGCCCCTTTGGACCAAAAAAAGCAGAGCCGCTAATGTCCTGGTCTTCAGATCAAATCGGTTTTCCAGAAATTCATAGGCGGTATACACCTTTAGTTTATAGTACATGGGTAAAAAAGTGACCGAAAGAATTATCATGGCCAAAGGCAATCCAAAATAAAACTGGATAAAACGCATTCCATCCTCATAAGCTTGTCCTGGAGTACTCAAAAAAGTAATGGCAGAAGCCTGTGTAGCCATAATGGACAGTCCAATGGTCCACCAATTCATGTTTCCCGTCCCCCGGATATAGCTATCCATATCCTTTTGACCATAGGTCTTATATACGCCATAGCCAACAATGGCCAAAAGCGTCCCGAACATGATTATCCAATCTATACCACTCATGAGTAGCTTTCAGTTAGCCAATAAAAAAATACAATCAACAATCCTAAGATGAGCATCAATCCTATATACCAGTTTTTCCAATTAATTTGATCCTTCACCTGACTGTTCAATTAAGTTGACAAATATTTTTATGGCTCCCGGTACACCTGCCGGCAATTGGCGGAACCAGGAAAGACCAGTGTAGGTATAAGTCCCTTTTCCGAAGGTAGTAAAAATCATGGAACCTTGATTGGGTTCTTCTCCAGGGTCATTCATGGTCAAAGGCGTGGAATAATTCTTATCTATATCACTCGTAAAATATAATCCCCGCTCCTGAACCCATCCTTCAAAATCACTTGGTAGGATTTTATTGGGCATATTCATCAGGGGATGGGAATAATCTGCTTTTACGGGGGAATTCTCGACTGCCACTCTAAATCTGGAAATGGAAAAGGGATAAGGTCCCAATTCTCTGGTCAGCAATGGAGAACTGGTATTATATTGTACAATAAGATTCCCACCTTCTTTTACATAGCCCATCAATTGGTCTACATGATCTGCCAAAGCCTGATTGACATTAAATGCCCTAATGCCTACGATGATGGTTTGATAGGACATAAGCCTTTCTTTTTTGAAATCACTGTCTTCAAGAAAATTAACTTCATATCCCAAATTCCTCAACACATCCGGGACATCATCTCCTGCGCCAGTGATATAGCCTATTCTCTGCTTACTGAGATTGAGGTCCATTTGGATCAATCTCAAAGTTGTAGTGGTAAAATAAGTGAGATTAGGTATATGTTTGTAGATTATCCTCTTGGTATCCTGATTGAATTTCAGTCCTTCCTCAGTCTTGAAAGAAACAAGAACATCTTTTAACTCCTTATCCGAATCCAAAAATTCCACAGTATAAATAAGCCTTTTCCTTCTTTCTTCCTTATCCACGGAGAAAATTCGGTATTGATCAAGCGTCAAACCATCTATCACCAATTCCCCTTCAAGGATCTTATTGTAAAATGTAACTTCAACTTTCAGTATTTTATCAGCACCGTCTACCAGAAACAGGTTGTTTTTATCCAGTTTGACATTGACTTCAGGGACCAATGTAAACGGCTGCTTTATTTCTCCGTCCACCTGGTCGTTGTACTTGTATTCTAAAGGTAAATTCATTTTAATGATTTCACCTGAAATCAACAAATTCAATGTTCCTTCAATACTGGGATCGTTTACGGGTTTACCAATTAACTGGAGATCCTGAATATTAAAAAGACTGCCATCAAGCGGGTCTTTCAACCAAAATGGCTGAGAAACAGGATAGTCCCTTGGGATCTGAATTTCGAAAGACTGCGATACCGGAACATTGTTTTTAGCCTCACTTCCTATATTGAATTGAAACAATTTTCCTTCAAAAGATTCAACTTTTAATGCAATGTCAGAAGGATTATTGAATACCAAATCAGTCTTTATTTTTTCTCCTGGAAATCCGAGCTCCTTTTTTACGATGAATTCAGCTTTTACTCCCATTACCTCCAGAATTAATTCATCCAGAAAAATTTTCTTTTCAAGAAACCAGAGTTCTTCACTCTTTTCTTTGTCCAAAAGGGATTTGATTTCAAGCAGTTTGATTGCGTTTTTCTCCGGAGAAATAAAATCAAAATCTGAAAGTGCAGCATCTATTGCCTTAACGATGCTTTCACTATTTGTCAGTTGATTCCACCTATTGCTGATATCCTCAAAAGGATTGTTTTTGAAGGTATTTCCGCTTATCAATTCTATAAAATCATTTCCCTGACCAATCTGAGATGTGGAACCAAAACCCTGCGATTTGTGCATGGTACGGCTGTCAGCTGCTATTTGGGAATATGTCGTTCCCAAAAGGGGATTGTAATCTCCTACAGAAAAATTATAATAGGTTTTGCCTTCTTCAGGTTCATATTGGCCTCCCCAATTGTATGCATTCCAAAAAATCCTCTTTGCTTGCCATGGCTGAGTATATTTAAGTTGTTCCGGAAATACTGATGGATCTGCGGCCTTGTTGAAAGTCTCTACAGAAAGCAAAGCAGAACTCGTGTGATGACCATGAGTGGTTCCCGGTATGGTATTAAACCTATTGATGATGATATCAGGTTGAAATTTCCGGACCATCCAAACCACATCTGCCAATAATTTTTCTTTGTCCCAATTATTAAAAGTCTCACTCGGATTTTTGCTATATCCAAAATCCAGGGCCCTGGTAAAATACTGCCTCCCACCGTCTGTTTCCCTTGCCTTTAGCAATTCATTGGTCCTGATCAAACCTAATTCAATTCCCAATTCCTTTCCCAATAGGTTCTGCCCGCCGTCACCTCTTGTAAGGGAAAGATAGGCGACTTCTGCATGTTCTGCATTTGCCAAGTAGGCAATAAGCCTGGTATTTTCATCATCGGGATGAGCAGCAACAAATAATACCCTCTTGGTATCTTTAAATCTTAAAAGTTTATGATAAAGTACTGAAGAAGGTTGTGTTTGTGAAAAGAGGGGAATGATAATTACAAAAGATAGACAAAACAAAAGCCATTTAGGGTTTTTCATATTTTTTTGAAATTTGAGCAAAAGGTAATTGAAGCTTTGAACAATAAAAACTCTTTTTTATATAAGAGGGTTTGGTTTTAGTTAAATTAACTTAACCCACTGGCATTGGTTAATATCATCAATTTAACTTGACGGGTTTTAGGTTATTATAATTATTTATTGGGTTAAAGGTAATCAGCATAATGAAATCCAGAAAGCATGACTTTACAGAGTAAATCAATATTTGTTTTTATCATTAAAAATAGAATAACCCAAAGTCCATTCAAAAAAGTCAGCTTTGAACCCATGGGCTTTAAGGGTCACTCCAGCAAAGAAATGATTATCAAAGCGATACCTTGCTCCTATTCTTTTATAAAACCATTTAATCTCTTCATTATGAACATTTCGGTGAAGATAGGTCCCGAATGCGATTGGAACGTAAATATTTTTTGTAAGTACCCATTCCCAAGAACCTACTAAAGCAACCGATATTTGGTCTCCTATGGAAACTGATTTTGATGGATACCTGATAGCAGTACCTGAGGAATAAAACAAATCCATTCCTAATCCCATTCGGTATTTATAATTCCATTGTCTTAAATAGTTTACTCCAACAACAGATTTCAGATATACATTTTCACCTTTTTGATAGTTTTTACCTCCTGCCGAAACCCAAATGTTAATTTGGCCATTCGGAACAAATTTTGGTGTTTCTTTATATTCAGAAAAACCTAAATCCGATTGATTGAGGTTAAATTTAGCTCCAATCGAAAAAGGAATAAAATTCAAACCTGCATTGGGCTTCTTCAATGAACCATTTGAAAAATGCTTGAACCCAATGGCACTTTCCAGACTCAAATCCTGAAATAATTGATATCGCATATTAAATGAAACATGAACATATCCGTTTTGGTAAGAACCAATAAATTGATTGATAGGATTATACTCAGGATCATAAGGTTTGAAATTAAACGAAACCCCCATTGCTGCCAGGTAACTAAAAGTAAGTTTATTATTTTGAAATGATTTGGGAAAAGGAATATCTGCAAAAAGGTATACGGCATTAGGCTTTCCTATATAAGGGTTCTTGAATGTAGCAGTATAAAAACCAAATCCAAAAGTCGGATAACGATATACCATATTATAGACTTTTGGTTGAATTTTTCTAAATCCCAATCTCATATCCAAGGCTTTATATTTGAGATCATCTTTAATAACATCTGACCAATCAGTGCCCCTGGGAATCATCGGCCCTGCCTCAAAAAGAATACTGAATTGTTTTTGGTATTTTCTGGGTTTGGGAATTGAATCCAATGGCTGTATAGCCGATACTTTACCGAAAGGAAAAATTAAAAGAAATGCTGCTAATTTAAATAATTGATTCACAACAAAGTTTTCGGGCTAAAATAAACTGCAATATTGCTGAAAATATCTCTTTTTTCAAACAAGGAGAGTTGCTGTTACCCAAACATTTCAACAAGAAAACCAATGATTATATCAAAAAAAATGCTGACCCATTTCATAGGTCAGCATTTTTAGTTCAATGAATTGATAAATTTTATCTTTCCAACCAATTAGGTCCAAGAAGTGCAATCAGTTTCTGATTGTATTTTTCTGCCTCACCTTCATTTTTTAATCTGGTATGGATCTGGAAAAGAATCTCTAGAATCTCAGTGTTTTCAGGTTTCAGCTCTGAAGCTTTAGTGAAATACGGGATAGCTTGTGTATATAAATCATCTGCTTCCTTGGACATTTGAGGTGCTCTTTTTTCCCATTCCTCATCTGACAAATTATTTACTTCTGCCAAAATCGCTCTTGCACGGTCTATATAAATAGCACCAGAATAATAATTTCCTTCAAAGAAATTGGGATCAGCTACTACTGCTTTTTTATATTCTCCCAAAGCTCCATCCATATCTCCTGATTGTTCCATTAAGTAACCATGTCTCAACAATAATCCTGCATTATTAGGATCATCCTTCAAAGCTGCCTTTACAGATGCCATTGCTTCTTCCATTTTATTCATTTGAAGCAATAATTGCACTTCAAACTCCGAAAGTGTTTTATCATCCGGATAATCTTTTCTGGCCATTGCAACATACTTGTAAGCGGCCTCAGGATCTTTATCTTCGCCACTGGCAATCTGGATCAGAAAATAATAAGCGTTAAGTTTGTCATAGTTTTCAATTTCAAGAAGCCTGTTGAAAAGAACTTTAGCTTCTTCATATTTTCCTAAGTCATTGGCCAGAAAACCTGCATTGAACGCAGCAGTTGTATCATTTGGATCTATGTCAGAAACCAGTGAAAAAAATTCAAAAGACATTTCTAAATCATCTTCTTCATATGTTGAAATGGCCTTGTTGAAGGAAGCTTGTCTTAATGTTTCCAAAGAAAAAGGCCGGAGATTATCAGGCAGTACTCCTGGAATATCTTCTTTATATACTTCTTTTCCTACTTTGCTTTCCTTGTCGTTTCCGACCATTTCCATTGTCTCATTGAAATCCGCAAAGGCGTTCCTTCCTGTTTCAACAGTTCCCATATTATTTTCCTCATCTTTCTCAAACATTTTTGTTTGAATCTGGGCTTTTAGCAACAACGTACTTGGATCATCCATGGTTTCTGGATCACTTAAAGCTGCATTTACCTCATCAAGTGCTATCGTGAGGTCACCGTTCTTAAAGTTTTTTTCGGCAGATTTTACTACTTTTTTTTGCGCAAAGGCCATAGTTGCAATACCTACTAAAGCCAATGATAAGATTAACTTTTTCATTTTATTTCGTTTTTTGCTAATTGTTTGGTCTAATTTAATTTTGGTATAATTTAATTATTAAATTAAGATTCAGTCGGGTTTACTTCTGAATCTCCCTCATTTAATCCTTCGGGGTTATTTTCAATATTTCCTTCAATTACTTCATGATCCTCTTCTTTCGAGATTTTTTCTACTGAAGAAATACTATCTGTCTCACTGAGTTTAATCAATCTGACACCCTGTGTCGCCCGACCCATTACCCTAAGGTTTGAAACCGGAGTTCTTATTGTAATTCCAGATTTATTGATAATCATCAGATCATCACTGTCTACTACTTCTTTAATGGCAACAAGGAATCCTGTCTTTTCAGTAATATTCATTGCTTTCACTCCTTTACCTCCTCTATTGGTGATTCTGTATTCGTCCAGAGGAGATCTTTTGCCATAACCTTTCTCTGAGACTACCAAAAGGCTTGCATCTTCTCGGGAAGCACATACCATGCCAACCACTTCGTCGTTAACATCCCTTAACTTAATTGCCTTGACGCCAGTGGCTGTTCTTCCCATTGGTCTTACAGTAGACTCATGGAAATGTATCGCTCTACCGGATTTTGCGGCGATGATTATATGGGAATCACCATTGGTCATCTCGACTCTCAATAACTGATCGTCTTCCCTGATATTCAGGGCAATGATCCCATTAGTTCTAGGTCTGGAATATTGCTCTAAGGTTGTTTTTTTAATGATACCTTTTGTGGTGACCATAACCAAAAAATTATTATTGATATAATCAGCATCATTTAGGTCACCGACCTGAATAATTGACCTGATTTTATCCTCTGAATCGATATTGATCAGATTTTGAATAGGACGGCCTTTGGATGTTTTTGAACCTTCCGGTATGGCATAAGTCTTGAGCCAGAATAACTTGCCATGATCCGTGAAAATCAAAAGGTAATTATGGGTTGAAGCTGTAAAAAGGTATTCCGTCCAGTCATCTTCTTTGGTGGAAACGCCTTTTGAACCTACTCCGCCTCTACCTTGGGTTCTGTATTCAGTCAGGACTGTTCTCTTTATATATCCTTCATGGGAAACCGTGATAATCACTTCCTCATTTGGAATCATATCTTCATAACTGAAATCCTCAGCATTATGCTCAATTGTAGTTCTTCTTGCGTCAGTGTAGCGGTCTTTGATTTCAGCCAGTTCATCTTTGATGATCTGCATCCTTTTTTCCTCGCTTTCAAGAATCTCTTTGAGTTCCTCAATAAACGCCATTAATTCTCTATATTCTTCCTGGATTTTTTCTCGCTCCATTCCGGTAAGACGCTGAAGTCTCATATCCAAAATAGCCCGTGCCTGGATTTCACTCAGCTCAAACTTTTCCATCAAGCCGTTTCTAGCTGTTTCTGGATCCCTTGAACTCCTTATCAATGAAATCACTTCATCCAAATGATCCAAAGCAATAAGATAACCTTCCAAAATATGGGCTCTCTTCTCGGCTTCTCTCAGTTCATATTGCGTCCTCCTGACCACTACCTCATGTCTGTGGCTGACGTAATGCACAATCATGTCCTTGAGGTTAAGTGTCTGTGGTCTTCCTTTAACCAAAGCTACATTGTTGACTGAAAATGAGGTCTGTAACTGAGTTTGTTTGTAAAGGTTATTCAATACAACATTGGTGATGGCATCTCTTTTCAGATCATACACCACCCGCATCCCTTGCCTATCAGATTCATCTCTGATAGCTACTATTCCATCAATTTTTTTCTCATTGATAAGCGCAGCAGTTTTTTCAATCATATTGGCCTTGTTGACCATATATGGGATTTCCGAAATAATAATGGACTCACGCCCGTTATCTTTGGTTTCAATTTCCGCCTTACCCCGAACGACTATCCTTCCTCTTCCGGTTTCAAAAGCTGCTTTGACACCATTATATCCATAAATGATACCACCTGTCGGGAAATCCGGAGCGATGATAAATTCCATCAATTCAGAAACGGTGATGTCCCTGTTATCAATGTAGGCTATGATACCATCTACAACCTCGCCCAAATTATGGGGAGCCATATTAGTGGCCATTCCTACTGCAATACCTGATGCGCCGTTCAATAACAATGCTGGAATTTTGGCAGGTAGAACTACAGGTTCTTTTAAGGAATCATCAAAATTGAGTTGAAAATCAACTGTTTCTTTATTGATATCCGTAAGGAGTTCTTCCGCAATCCTCTTCAGTCTTGCTTCAGTGTAACGCATGGCAGCGGGATTATCCCCATCTACTGAACCAAAGTTACCCTGACCATCAACCAATGGATATCTCAATGACCAAGGTTGGGCCATACGGACCATAGTCTCATATACAGCAGAATCACCATGGGGGTGATATTTACCCAATACTTCCCCTACTATTCTTGCAGATTTTTTAAATGGTTTGTTATGTAATACACCCAGTTCCTGCATTCCAAAAAGAATTCTTCTATGAACCGGTTTGAGTCCGTCCCGGACATCTGGTAGTGCTCTGGAAACAATGACCGACATCGAATAATCGATATAGGCCCCACGCATTTCATCTTCAATATTAATCGGAATTATATTCTCGTTTTCTCCCTTCGCCATATTTTATTTGGTGATCAATAGTTGCGCAATTTACTAAAAAGAATACGGTTTTAAAAAGTTTATTCTGTCTTCAGCAATGCTTTAATACCATTGACCCACTTTTCTGTTTTGAAAATTAAATATAGAACTTCCTCTGTACTCAATTCCATCGTGTACATGTCTCATAACCACACCACAACCTGGAACTTTACATCTTTTAGTGCTTGGTAGACTGATTGAAAAACCTACCTGAGCCAAATACAAATTCTGTTTTATACTTTGAAATTCTTCCAGATTTTCTGTTCTAAAATCAAAATTTCTGAATTCAACTCCTGTTTTTACGAAGAATCTGGCATATTCTGAAAACTCTTTTTCTATTCTCAAGCCTATATTATAAAAGGGGTCTTCGCTTACAAATACCCTGGAATCAAAATTCTGCCTCATAAACAAATTCCCGAATTCTGCCTCCAATAAAAACCTCCAAGGATAATGCTGACGGATTCTCTGATTTTTTTCTGATTGCATGTAAATGTTGTTGGAAGAATATTGTTTGTACCTCCAATTTAAATATTTGGCTCTTTTTCCCGCATCGAAGATGACCAATCCCACCGAACCAAAGGCCCTATCCAAGGTGTAACTACTGTTTTCAAACTGGAATTCAAAATCATCTCCCCTAAGGTTTTCCATACGTCCAAATTCCCTTCCATATCCAGCGCCTATTATCAGGGTATTGAAAAGATTTAACTTCACTCCCAAGTTGACCGGTACAGCAAACTGATTTCTCCGAAAATTGATGGTATCATTGGCCGTGACAGAACCGGGTTCTTCCAGATTTCTATATTGTGAAATTGGGTACTGGCTTGGGAATTGAGAATTGAAAATCATCTGATTGGTGTGAAATGAACCTCCCGTGGAAAGTTCAAAACTAAAATTCCCTATAGCATTCCTGAATACATTGCCCAAATTACTCTGACTTTTTCTTCCTTTACTTTTTGCTTTGGTATCAATTCCGAATATATCATCCTGGGCTTGCAGAAGTTGAAAACCGAAACATACAGCAATCAATGTCAAAAAGACTTTTTTCATATTTCTTATAAACGAAACCGAAAGTAAAAACAATACCTTGATTAAAACAAAAAAGGCCTCCAAATCGGAAGCCCTAATTCAAAATATTGTATTTTTTATTCCGTAACATCATCTCCATCAGCCGCACGCTTTTCTTTTAGCTGCGTGATCTGTGAGTCAACTTTTTCCTTCAAAGAAGGATCCGCACTCATAGCTTTGGTAATTTTGTTATAAGTAGCTGCTCCCAATACATCTGCATCCATGATCAGTTCCACTTTATAATTTTTCACATCTTCTCCAAGTGAATTCATGAAATCCTGAATTTTTTGAAAAGCTTCTTTTTCAGCATCTGTAATTTTGATTTCTGCTAATTTATCTTCATTTCCCCAAGCTGCTTTGATCTCGTTGTATCTTCCGGCACCTCCAATGGTTTCATCTGTCTTAATCATTTCCACCAACTGCCCCTGCTTTTCCTGAAGATAGAAGGCAACTGCTTCTTCCATGGCCGCAAACTTCATTATTTCTTCATCTGTCACTTCTTCGACCTCATCTTGGGCCATGGACTTTACACTCACAAATCCTAACATGAGGAACAGTAATACAAATACTTTTTTCATCTTAATTGTCGCTTTTTAATTATAAATCAATTTTGAATTAATTTACAATTAGAAGTTTTTGAGCCATCAAAACAAGGATTTAGGCAAAAATATGGCTTTAAAAATTGTTAAATGGCAATATTCAACCACTATTGGCAAATTTCAAAAAACAGAAATCAAAGGTTTTTTAATTGTCTGATCGTCTCAATCGGGTTTTCAGCTGAAAAAACAAAATTACCTGCTACCAGAATATCTGCACCTGCCTGTATCAACAGCGGGGCATTATTTTGATTTACTCCTCCGTCAATTTCTATCAATGCATGTGATCCTTTTTTTTCAATCAAATCTTTAAGAACACGTACTTTATTGAAGGTATTTTCTATGAATTTCTGACCACCAAAGCCCGGGTTGACGGACATCACACATACCAGATCCAGATCTTTGATGACATCTTCGAGCAAATTGACAGAAGTATGGGGGTTAATGGCCACTCCTGCTTTGCAACCCAGATCCTTGATAGCTTGAAGGGTTCTATGAAGATGATTGCATGCTTCAATATGTACCGAAATAATATTGGCTCCGGCTTTTTTGAATGACTCAAGATAAAAGTCAGGATTAACGATCATCAAATGAACGTCCAATGGTTTTTTGGCATGCTTGTTTATGGCCTCAGTTACCGGTATCCCAAATGAAATGTTCGGCACAAAAACTCCATCCATAATATCCACATGGATAAAATCTGCCTCAGAATCATTCAACATTTCTATTTCACTCTGAAGATTGGCAAAATCTGAAGCAAGAACTGATGGAGAAATTTGAATAGGCATAAACTTGGGGCTATATAATTTGCAAGTGCAAAGGAAACAAAAATCCATTTTGCCACCTACCTTTTCATCAATTTTGTCCGTTTTACATCTTTACCGGATTGCATTTGAACCATATATATGCCAGAACTAATCATAGGTAGCGACACCTCAAAAGGTTTTTGGATGGATTGCCTGCTTATGGTTTCTTTTTTGACCAAATTACCATGCATGTCAATAATGGACAATTCACTGACCAACTGGTTTCCAAAATTCAAAAAAAGTTCAGACCCGTAAACAGGATTGGGATAAATTTTCCAATTATTCTCCAAATCAATAATTGTCGTGCTCAAAATTTCACCAAAATAGGCTCTTTTGAAATCCGGGATTCCAAATCCCAACAGATTGTCAGGATTTTCAGTTTGTGAAGCACTCCTCAAGATATTCTCCAGTAATTCATCTTTTGTCCATTCGGGCCTGCCTTGCCAAATCCCCGCAGCAAGGGCTGCAATTTGGGGAGAAGAAAAAGATGTACCACTGGATCTGATCAAAGTCCCATTAGAATTTAACAACCAAACCCTATCCCCAAAAGCTGAAACTTCGGGTTTTACTCGGCCATCTGCTGTTGGTCCTTGGGAACTGAATATTGACCTGCTAAAATTATCATTGACTGAGCCTATTGCCAAAATCCCATTTGCATCTGCAGGTACCGTAAGAGAAGAAGTTCCTCTTGAACCATAATTACCTGCACTTGTCACTATCAAAATCCCCTTATTACCTGCTATTGTTGCACCTTTGGTCACCACAGCCGTTTCTCCGTCCAAATCTTCAATCGTGTAATTCATACTCGGATCATCAAAATCCCAATAACCAACCGAACTGTTTATAATATCCACCCCGAGACTGTCGGCATATTCAGCGGCTTTAACCCAATTATACTCTTCAATTCTATATTCAGTAGGAACATCTTCTGTAATACAGAGAATATAATCAGATTCAGGAGCTCCGGCAATAAGTAAATCTTCCTGATTGGAAGCGATTAAAGACAGTACATTGGTACCATGCTGATGTTTGCTGAATACATTGTTATTACCTACATGGACAAAATCTTTGGTACCGATCAGTTGGTTGTTATCAAATAAATGGGAAAATGCTCCGATTTTATCCACCCCTGGAAAGCCCGCATCAAAAACTGCGATTGTAACCCCTTTACCTTTAAATCCCGCTTCATGCATTTCCTGAATACCCAATAATTGATTTTGAAAATCAAATGAGGATTCTGTTTTATTCGACTTTCCGGTGCTTTTCGAACTTAATCCGGCTTTTCCCTTGGGATTAAGATCCGATTTTCTTTGGGAAAAATCACCAGGAGCAATTAAATTCACTTCCCGCACAAAAGGAAGTTCCGAAATAGAAGCGATGTTTTCTGGATTGGCACTGACAATTGCTGCATTCAGCCAATGGCTACTATAAAAAATCATATTGACGCTTGATTCCAATTGTTCAAGGTATTTTTGAGACACCGGAAGATCTAGGCTATCCATTGCAATCTGCTGTCTTTCTCTCCGCTCAATAGACTTTTGGGTTAAAAAATCTGAGGGATTGCTTAAGGAATAACTTTCCTGAGGTTTGAATTTAAAATGCACAGCATACCTGTTTTGGCCAAAAACAGAAAAACTCAACCCGACTAAGAAGGTTATAAAAAGTAGATTTCTAAAGTTTCCCATAGGTGAGTATCTTCATGTGTGTAAAACGTCCTGAATCGATCAACATCTGTCCGAGGCAATCATTCCTGGAACAATAAGTAAAAACTTCATAATATTGTTCAACAAGGCCTATACCTTTGGAAAAAACTTCGTATCGATTATCCCTGAAAGTGATTTCATCATCATCCTCTTCCTGCAAAACCCGTATTGACCTACTGAAAGATTGCTCTCCTACCGTAATCGTACCCATAAATTCAATTCTGAATTCATCTTCTTTTTCGGCATTAAGAACCTGTGAATCCCATGCTTTATCAAGCTGAGGAGGAAACACAAGATTTACTGTTCTGCTATTCTCAAAATTTCTTATGAGAGAAAAATCATTGTGCTGCATAGAATAATTCCCAACGGCTATCCAATCAGTTCTGTTCTCTGATTTTTCCCTTTTCACAACAAAAACCGGTTCTCCTTCTGCATTGATATAACTGTATTCTATTCTATCTCTCAGGAAATAATCACTTAATTCCTCGTCTCCTTCTCCGAATACGATTATCTCATTGACTTCATATTCCCAGTATAGTCCAATTTCCAAAGGCTGATAATCCAAGCCGAAGTCGGTTATTGGATTTTCAGTTTCCGAACAGGAAATAAGAAAAAAAACAAGAAATATAATTCTAAGTGGGTGTAAGCTGCGCATATGATTAAGTATAGCAGGACCAAAAATACAATTTTATGTTGAAATCCTTTAACTTAGCGGCCATAAAAAAATATAATCCCTAAAATGGCTTTACAAACTTTCGTCAAAATCTCATCAATCAACAACTTATCTGATGCAAGATACTGCTCTGGAATGCAGGTAAATTTGATGGGATTCAGCCTGGAAGAGAATGATAAAAATTTTGTTTCCCCTACAAAATTCAGTGAAATCACAGGTTGGTTATCCGGTGTTGAATTCGTTGGTGAATTTACCTATACGCATCCGGATAGAATTCTAGAGATTTTACAGGAATACCCCGAAATCCAATATGTGGAAATTCAGGAAGAGTTTTATTTAAAGATGTTGGTCAATACCAAATACAGGCTGATTCTCAAACAAAAATTGGAAAATCTTGAGGATTTGGTAGAACTCACCAAAAAAGCCGATTCCTATAGTGATTTCAATATAATCCTTCATTTAAGTTCCGAAACCCTGAAAATGAATAAAGCTGTTATTGATCAGATCAAAGAACTATCAGCCCATTGTGAGGTATTATTGGGATTTGGTTTTCAGGCCGATAACGTGATTCCAATTGTTGAGCAAACGGGCATTAAAGGGATATCCTTGGAAGGAGGAAATGAAATCAAGCCGGGATTGAAGGATTTCGACGAATTGGCAGATGTATTGGAATCTTTGGAAACCGAAGACTAAAAAGAACAAGTTCAATCTGCTTTTTTTACAGAAAAAACAATGGATAAAATTACAATTGCCCAAGATTTCATGGCTATTCAAGACCATATTTGCAAAGAACTTGAGGCTGGAGACGGAAAAGCAAAATTCAAAGAGGACAAATGGACGCGGTCTGAAGGTGGTGGAGGAAGGACAAGAATTATTCAAAACGGTAATGTTATTGAAAAAGGTGGGGTTGCATTCTCCGCAGTAGAAGGTCCGACCCCAGAAAAAATACTGAACAAACTTCAACTGGAAAAAGCTGATTTTTATGCCACGGGAGTATCCATTGTAATCCATCCTGAAAGTCCCATGGTACCCATTATCCATATGAATATCCGTTATTTTGAAATGAGTAATGGAGTGAAATGGTTTGGAGGCGGTATAGATTTGACTCCTCATTATATCAATCTTGATGATGCAGTTTATTTCCATCAAAAGGTAAAGGAAACTTGTGATCGTTTCAATCCAGATTACTACCCGAAATTCAAAAAATGGGCTGATGACTATTTTTTTATCAAACACAGAAATGAAACAAGAGGAATAGGAGGTATATTTTTCGATCGGTTATTCAGTGAAGACACTATTGAAATGGCTGGTGTTTTTGAATTTGTCAAATCAATAGGCTACTTGTTTCCTCAGATTTACAGACATTTAATGACCAAAAACCAATCTCTGTCTTATGGGGAAAATGAAAAGAAATGGCAATATCTTCGCCGGGGACGTTATGTGGAATTCAATTTGGTTTGGGATGCAGGAACTAAATTCGGCTTGGACACAAACGGCAGGACGGAGAGTATTCTGATGAGTATGCCCCCTACTGCCCAATGGGAATATATGAATCAACCCGAGGCGGGTTCCAGGGAAGTACTGACTCTTGAATACCTAAAAAAAGGTGTTGACTGGACCAATATGAATTGAAAAATAGTCATTTGAAAACCGAAACAATGCTTGAAAAAATTAGTGAACTCGATCAGCGGCTGTTTTTATTTCTGAATAGCTTTCATTCGGACTTTTTTGATCCAATTGTCTATCAATTTACCCAAACCTTGCCATGGGTACCACTTTATATTTTTTTATCCTATCTCATCATAAAAACTTATGGAACAAACAGTTGGTGGATTTTTCTGGCAGTTGGGTTGACCATTTTATTGGCAGATAAGACTACTTCAGCTCTGATGAAACCTTACTTCGAAAGGCTACGGCCTTGTCGAGATGCCAGTTTGGAAGGGCTCATCCACCATTACGGAAACTGTAGTGGGGGATTTAGCTTTGCCTCTTCGCATGCTGCTAACAGCTTTGGGATTGCCACTATCATGACCTTAGGTATTTCCCATAAGTATATTGCTGTAAGGTGGCTTTTTCTATGGGCAGTTTTATTTTCGTACACCAGAATTTATTTAGGTGTTCATTATCCCGGTGATGTGATGGCAGGAGCTATTGTAGGAATTTTAAGTGGGTCTGTTTCTTTTTACATTTTCAGGATAATCAATCAAAAAGTACAGATTTATAAAAAGTAAAGAGGCTGTCTCATAAGTGAAATCCCCAATATTATATCCTGATATTATCTGGGATTAGATTTAAATAAACTTTGAGTCTTTTTGCCTTTGTGGCATTTTTGAACAGTTTTAACCACAAAGGCACTAAGCTACAAAGGGCCAAATTGTAAACCTATTCTTTATTAGGCAATAAAATTTGAAAGACGATTTATGTGACAGCCTCGATTCAAAAGAAAAGAGTAAAACTGGCTTTGCAAAGCATGATAAGATCATGAAAGGTTTTTTATGACAAGTAAGGGTTTGTTTATAAAATAGGACATCTTCCGTGATAAATTGTTGGTAAAGATCTGCTCAAACCAGGATTTCTTTTTACTCAATGTTACCAGCATATCGCCTTTTGAAATTATGAGATAATTTTCTAATCCCAGACCAGGTTCATCCCTGTAGGATTTTAAAACATAATTTATTTTGGAATACTTTATAAATGGTTTGATTTCCTCAACCATTGTCATGTGCAAAGATTTATCAATTGAATTTACCTTTGTGCTTACATGGACTATATCAATTTCACTTTCCCAAAATGACGCCATCTCAACGACTTTCTGAATGGCCAGTTTGTCTTCTTCAATATAGTCCGTCGCATAAACAAATTTTTTGGGAGTCTTAAAAAAAACTTTCCTTGGAATCACCAAAACATCGATTTCCGATTTTTCGACTATTTTACTGGACCGGGTTCCGACATAGTTTTTTTTGAAATCATTGACACCTTCAGTACCAATGACGATTAGATTTGCTTTAACATCTTTTACAAATTCCAAAATAGTGCTCACTGTCTTTCCTTCTTTGAATTCTCCTTTACAGGATTTCAATCCATTTGGAATACTTTCATTAGCGACTATTTCTACCAGACTGTTCAATTTCTTTTTTATAAAAGAATATTGACCTCCAGAGTGTAAATCTCTGAATGACAGTTTTTTATAATCTTCTGCATCTGGAACATGAAAAAGATAAAGTTCCGATTGATACATTTCACCTAATTTAGCGGCATATTCTATGGCATTTAAAGAACATTCCGAGAAATCGGTTGGGCAAACAATTCTAAAAGTAGTGTTCATAAGTTCACTTTTTAATATCCAAGAGTTAAGTTTATTTGGTTGATTAATGGTTGACTGTTCTTTAATCTTTTGTAATTATCAATTATCTGAGGCGCAGCAGCATCAGGATTGGTTACACTGGCAATATGTGGGGTAATTGTTATTTCATTTCTTTCCCAGAAAGGATGGTCTTTTGGTAAGGGCTCTTTTCTATAAACATCAAGAAGTGCTCCTGAAAGATATCCTTTATCCAAAGCCTCAAGTAAATCTTCTTCTACCAAATGCCGACCTCTCGCAACATTGATAAGATAGGTTCCCTTATTGCAATTTTCAAAAAGACTGATATTCAGGATGTTCTCTGTTTGGGGAGTTAAAGGAAGCATACAGACAATCACATTAACTTGGGCCAAAAAATCATTGAGCTGATCACCAAAGTAATAGGGAAAATTTAAACCGGATTTTGGACTGTTCCCATATCCTGAAACAGGAATACCCATATAGAGAAGCTTGTCTACCAAATCACCTCCAAGTGCCCCCACCCCCATTACTCCTACATGTATGTCGATCTCGGGATTACTCATATCCCATATTTTCTTTTTTTGGTTGAGCTGATACCTAAAAATCTGACGGTGATAATTCAGAATACCCATTAAAGCATAATTGGTCATGGAGTAGGTAAGCTTTTCATCTACAATCCTGACGATGGGAATATGGGACGGTATACTTTGGTCGCTGAGTATATGATCCACACCAGCTCCCATAGAGCATATCAACTTAAGATTTGGAAATTGATTTAAAATCCCTTTTGGATGCTGCCATAGTAAAACTGCTTCTACGGCTTCTTTATCAGATATTTCAGGGTACACTTGAACTCTAATGGACTTGTCCAGAACATAGAAATTTTCTTTCCATTTTTTCACCTCCCTACCAGGAGAAATAATTGCAATACCCATTACAAACAATTTAAATTTAAAATTTCCCTTAAATAATTTTCAAATCCCTAATTAAAAAAACATAAAATTCAACAAGAGGTCATATTCTATTTTTATTTTACCAGGCCTCTTTTAACTTACTTTTTTTTCGATAATTGATTTTGATTAATTTGTTATCTTTGAAGCTGAGCGATCTAATTCAACTAAATTAACATACAAAAAAATGAAAAGCAAATCAATATTATTGCAATTGATATTATTCAGCCTATTTTTCACTGAATTGGCTGCCCAACAAATCCAAATGCCACAGGCAAGTCCAGCTGCTTCCATAAGTCAAAAAATTGGACTTACCGATGTAAACATTGAATATAGCCGTCCTAGTACGAAAGGGAGAAAAATATTCGGAGAATTGGTTCCATATGGAGAAGTATGGAGAACCGGGGCAAATGCAGCTACTATTATTACTTTCAAAACCAAAGTAAAAATTGAAGGAAATGAAGTGCCGGAGGGTTCTTACGCCTTGTATTCAATACCGGGCAAAACAGAATGGACTATAATTCTATCATCCAACACCAAGCTTTGGGGAGCTGTGGGCTATGATTCTTCCGATGATGTATTGAGATTTAAGGTCAAGCCTGGAAAAACAGGTCAAAAATATGAAACCATGGAAATCAATTTTGTGGATATTACAGATACAGGAACATCTGTCGCGATCAAATGGGAGAATACCAGGGTTAAATTTAGGATTGAAACAGAAGTGGACAGCATAGTGATGCAACAAATCAAGGAACTTGTAATCGACCAGGAACCTCAAAATCCAGGTTTATATTATCAGGCAGCCAATTACTACTTTACCAATAATAAGGATATGCCAAAAGCTTACGAATGGATAACCAAATCCGTAAATGATGATCCTAAGTATTGGACAATGCATCTGAAAGCTAAAATTGAACTGGCTTTGGGAATGAAGAAAGAAGCGATTGACAGTGCAACAAAATCCATGGAAATGGCAAGAGAAGCAAAGAATCCTGATTATGTGGGACTAAATGAAAGATTGATCAAGTCTATCAAATAAAACCTTATCTATGTATAGGATTCTTGATATTGAAAAGTGGTCCAGAAAAGACCACTTTTTATTTTTCAGTAAATTTGAAGAACCGTTTTTTGGAGTAACAGTTCGCGTTAATTGTACTAAAGCATATAATTCATCCAAATCAATAGGGAGCTCATTTTTCCTATATTACCTCCATGCTTCACTACAAGCAGCTAATTCTATAGAAGCATTTAAGTATAGAATCAAGAATGGCCAAGTACTTATCTATGACAAAATCAATGCATCACCCACCATCAACAGGGATAATGGAACATTCGGCTTTTCTTATATGGATTACCTTGAAGATTTTAAAGAATTCGAAAAATCGGCTAAAATAGAAATAGAAAAGGTAAGGAACACCACAGGACTTGATCCTGCGGGTTCGGGAGATAATGTCATCCATTTCTCTTCCATTCCTTGGATAGACTTCACTTCAATTTCACATGCCAGAAGTTTTTCTTTTCCAGATTCCTGCCCAAAGATTTCATTTGGACAGGTTATAGAATCAGAAGGAATCAAAACCATGCCTGTATCCATCCACGTACACCATGCCCTGATGGATGGGATTCATGTCGGACAGTTTATAGAGTTATTTCAAAAATTATTGGATAGATGAGCACCATACCACTTGGAATAAAAACAGCAGCTACCATCTGTGTGCTGAAAAATGAAGATGACTTTTTGCTCTTGAAGCGTCTTAAGGAACCGAATAAAGACCTTTATACCCCTATTGGCGGTAAATTGGATCCATTTGAAACACCTCAGGCCGGAGCCATCAGAGAGACTTTGGAGGAAACTGGAATCAAGGTCAGGACAATGGAATTTTGCGGAATCCTGACAGAAACATCCCCGACTAAATACAATTGGATTAGTTATGTGTATTTGGCCGAAATCGACAAGGTATCTCCCCCGCATTGTAATGAAGGAACATTGGAATGGCTCTCCCTTGGTCAAATCCTGGATATTCCAACTCCAAAGACAGATTGGTTTATTTATAAATTTCTTGTTAACAAAGAAAAATTTATACTTGACGCCGAATATGATGAAAACCTGGAAATAAAATGGTTGGTCAACGAATTGACCGGAGAAAGTCTGATCTGATAAGCTCGATTAAATCCTTTTCAATCGATTTCATGAAAATTGTATCAAAAGTCACAAAGTATTTTAGGTAATAAAAAGCATTCTTTTTTAATAATATTCTAATTTTGAGGAGATATTGTAAAAACTTCATAACAGTAATGCCCAATAGCAAGAAATTTATCATTGACTTTGACAGTACATTTACACAAGTAGAAGCTTTAGATGTATTAGGTGAAATCAGCCTGTCCAATGATCCGGACCGTTCAAGAAAATTACAGGCTATCAAAGATATTACCGATATGGGAATGGAAGGAAGTCTTAATTTTAGGGAAAGTTTAGAAAGAAGACTGCATATTTTAGAAGCCACCAAGCCCCAGATCAGTGAATTGATTGTAGAATTGAAAAACAAAGTTTCCAAATCATTTCAGCGAAATAAGGAGTTTTTTGAGGAAAATGCTGACAACATTATCATTATATCCAACGGATTCAAGGATTTTATCACTCCCATTGTGGGCGAATATGGAATCAAGGCTGAAAATGTTTTTGCCAATGAATTTGTGTACGATGAATCCGGAAAAATTGTAGATTTCAACCGGGAAAATATCCTATCAAAAAATGGCGGGAAACCGGAAACCATCAAAAATTTGAATCTGGAAGGTGAAATCTATGTCATCGGAGATGGATATACAGATTATGAGATCAAAGCCTCCGGCATGGCAAATAAGTTTTATGCTTTCACAGAAAACGTAAGTAGACCCAAAGTAACTTCTAAAGCCGACCACATCGCACCAAGTCTTGATGAAATCCTTTATGTCAATAAAATGAACAAGAAATTCTCTTACCCAAAAAGCCGAATAAATGTATTGCTTCTTGAAAATGTTCACCCAATTGGGATAGAACTGATGAACCATGAAGGATACAATGTAGAGGTTATTTCTTCTGCCCTATCTGAAGATGAATTGGCGGAAAAAATCAAAAATGTTTCTGTACTCGGCATTCGATCCAAAACCAATGTCACCAAAAAGGTCTTGGAAAATGCCAATAGATTGATATCTATCGGGGCATTCTGCATCGGAACCAATCAGATTGATCTGGAAACCTGCACTGAGAAAGGTATTGCCGTATTCAACGCACCATTCAGCAATACCCGTTCGGTAGTGGAAATGGCAATAGCAGAAATCATATTTTTGATGAGAGGCTTTCATGACAAAAGCCATGGCATGCATAAGGGGATCTGGGATAAATCTGCCAGTGGTAGTTTTGAAATCAGAGGTAAAAAACTCGGTATCGTAGGTTATGGAAATATCGGTGCCCAACTTTCTGTTCTGGCAGAAAATATGGGGCTTGACGTGTATTACTATGATGTCATTGAAAAATTGGCTTTGGGAAATGCCACCAAAATGGATTCCCTTGATGAATTACTGGCACATTGCGATGTGATTTCATTACATGTGGATGGAAGAAAAGACAATAAAAACATCATTGACAAGTCAAAAATCGCTAAAATGAAACCAGGATCTTACTTGGTGAATTTGAGCAGGGGTCATGTAGTGAATATCAAGGCTTTGAAAGATGCTTTGGAAACCGGACATATTGCAGGTGCAGCAATTGATGTTTTTCCTGAGGAACCAAAAAACAATGCGGAGCCATTTGTTTCAGAATTGATCGGCATGAAAAACACCATCTTGACACCTCACATTGGCGGATCTACATTGGAAGCGCAGCAGAATATCGCAAGGTTTGTCCCCGGAAAAATCATGGAGTATATCAATACAGGCAATACTTTCAACTCTGTAAACTTTCCCAATATCCAACTGCCGTTCCTTAAAGATGCGCACAGGCTGATACACGTCCATCAAAATGAACCTGGAGTCTTGGCAAAAATCAACAGAATTCTAGCAGATTTTGAAATCAACATTGTAGGCCAATACCTCAAAACCAATGAAAAAATAGGCTATGTGATTTCGGATATTGACAAAGCCTATTCTCCACAATTAATCGATGAAATGAAGGCTATTCCAGGGACTATTAGGTTTAGGGTTTTGTATTGATATTTGCGGATATTGATAGATATTATATCATCCTTTGAACTATTTTGGAGATATAAATAAATAAATTTCCAGATTTAAGGCAGTGAGAAGATCACTGCCTTTTTTTATGTGCAAACTAGAATAAAAATTTTTGTAATTTTCTACGTTTTGATCAACAATCTATGAAAAAAGTCCTCCTCATTCTAACTGTAATCTATCTTCTGGCATTTCTAAATTTTCTTTATGGATTGGTATTGAGGATTTATGTCCATTTTGCCAACAAAAACCTCGGACACCATGATGACTTTTTTGGTGATGTTACCAATACTTGGAATTTGGTTCTGTCGATCATTTTTTTCCTTTTCGCATTTGGAGCCTACAAAGCCTATAAATCTCCAGCTTCTCATGCCATTCTTAAGTGGCTTGTGTTTCTGCCGGTTGGTTTAGTGGTATTATATGTTCTTTGGGCAATTATCATAATCATTTCGTCTGGAGGAAAATGGAATTAGCTTGATTTGGATCAAGACTTAGTCCTGCCCAGACTGGTTCCAGACCGCACTGGTTCAAGACTTAGTCTTGGACCACCCATATTGCAGTCTTCAGACTGCCAACGGAAGAAAGAATTTACCTCACAATCCTTTCATCCAACTTTAATGAATAAACCTTAAAAGTCACAATATGAATTTTTTCAGAAAGGGGATTAATAACGTAATTAAGTGAAGTCTGATCGACTACTGAAGGAACCCCAAAGCAAAGCAAGCCTTTTTGAAGCAAATTGGTCCCATATTCCTGTGACGCTGACTTCGGAGGAATGGCATTCCAATCTTTTGGCAATTCACTCAGTTTGGGAACAAACACCAATTCGTCAGGGATATCAAATTCCATAATGGAATACAAAACATACCTTTCAGAAGCAAATAATTCAGAATCAATTGTAAGCCTTTCAAGTAAGGAAGAAGAAACAGAGGAACCTCCATAAAGTGCAGGTACACCTATCAGATTCCACCTGCCACCATATCGCTTAGCCCCTTCCCCACTTGTATCGCAGTATTGGGTCAGTGCAATCCTGTAAACTTTCATTGGCTTTTTTTAGATAGCAATACCGTGCTGCAGACGCATGATTTCTGTCTTGAGAAGATCAATGCCTTCCGAAACATCAATCAGCTCAATCGGCTTACGGTTTCCCAAAGTAAAAAGTGGTCTATCCATCCATCTCCTAAATCCGTCCCTTCCAAAATAGCCGGTACCCAAAGCATAAAGCTCGGCAAGCTCATACATTTTTTCAGATTGTACCACATCAAAAACTTCTTTTCGTTGAAGGGTTTTGGCAGAAACAGCCAAAGCAGAAGCCAAGGAATTATTGTCAAGCCCTGTTACTTCCTTGAGGCTTTCAAAGGACTTTCTCTTGAGTCCGCTGCGGAATGTCTCTACTCGATGGAGAGGTTCATTCAATTGATTCACTTCTACATCCAATATGTCATAAACAGACATTTTGGTCTTCCTGTAATAAGCCACTGCAGCCTCACTTACAATTGATGGTTTTTCTGACATGATATCAAGAGGTAATTTGTCCACTAAGATAACGTAATTTGTCCTAAATTTATTCAAATTAAATAAATTTTTTCTTAAAAAAATGCATGCCCCAATGATGAAAAAAAGGAAAATTATTAAAGTTTTGGAAGATGATAGCTATTTCAATTCCCGAAATCTCATTTTGAACCAATTCAGATTTATCCATTTTTCATGAAATTTATTCCAGTAAAAATTTCAATTAATTTTTCTCCTCCATTTATCCCAAATCCCTGTGTGAACCAATCAAAAATTGCTTTTCTTTGTCCTGTAAACCTAGATTAACCTATGAAGATCATTGCAATCGGAAGAAACTACGCAGAACATATTGAAGAACTCAAAAATGAACGGCCCTCAGCCCCTGTTGTTTTCCTAAAACCGGATACAGCGCTTTTAAAAAACAATGCTCCTTTCTATCATCCTGATTTTTCTGAAATCATTCATCATGAAGTAGAATTGGTACTAAAAATATCAAAAGAGGGAAAGCATATCCAAAAAAAATTCGCCCACCGTTATTTCGAAGAAATCGGTATAGGTATTGATTTTACTGCCCGAGATTTACAGGACAAATGCAAAACAAAAGGTCTTCCCTGGGAAATTGCTAAAGCCTTCAACGGTTCAGCACCAATAGGAGATTTTTTAGAGGTTTCCTCATTTAAAGACTTAAATGACATCAATTTCCATTTACTCATCAATGGCCTGGAAAAACAAAAAGGAAATACAGCCATGATGTTGTTTGACTTTGGGACAATCATTGAATATGTATCAAAATTTTTTACTTTAAAAAAAGGAGATCTGATATACACGGGGACGCCTGCCGGTGTTGGGAAAGTTAACATTGGAGATCGGTTGGAAGCATTTATTGAAGATAAAAAGCTGTTGGATTTTGAAGTCAAGTAATTCCTTCTATTTCTCATTCTTGTTGATTTCATTTGGATTTTTATTCCATTGGAATAGCTATGCTTTGAAACTTGCCCAATCGGATTCTTTGCCAGCAACTGATCCAATCAAAACTGCAGATTACCTTTTCCCTGTCAAGCCAGGCCAGCGTAATTTGCTTTCAGGTAACTTCTCTGAAATCCGTCCAAATCATTTCCATTCCGGAATAGATGTCAAGATAGGCGGAGTTGATGGAGAGCCCATTTTGTCCATTGCAGATGGCTATGTGTACCGTATCAAGGTTTCTTCTTACGGATACGGCAATGTGATCTATATCAAACACCATAATGGCCAATCTTCTGTATATGCCCACTTAAGGAATCTATCTCCCAAGATCATGGATTTTATGAGAAAGGAGATGTATTTCGCCCAAAAAAATGAACTGGAAATATTTCCTGATCCGGAATTTCTGCCTGTCAAACGAGGTGAAATCATCGGAAATGGTGGCAATACCGGGAGTTCAGGTGGCCCGCATCTGCACTTTGAAATCAGGGACAGTCTGGACAGGGAGATTGATCCTTTTATTTTCGGTTTCAAGGAAGTCGTGGACAAAACCCCTCCTATTCTTTATAAGATTGCTTTAAAACCACTTGATATTGATTCCCGGGTCAACGGAAAATTCCAAAGACAGGAATTTTCCGGAGTAATGGAAGGCGGAAGATATATCCTGCCAGATTTGATAAAGATATCGGGAAGAGTTGGCCTTGAGGTATATGCAGTGGACAAAATGGATGGGGTAAGCAACGTATTTGGAGTTCCAATCTATGAACTGATAGATGGAGAAAAACCACTCTATCGAATCAATGTGGACCATGTGGACTTCAACAAAGGTAGGTTCCTTTTGACCCATACGCATCAAAACCGATTCATCAGACTGTATCAATACCCCAATAATCCAATGCAGATTTATGAACCTGATTCTGTTTCTGCAGGGGCGGTAACTGCCAAAACTGGTGAAAGAAAAAAGCTTCAGTTAAACATGAAAGATTTTTTTGGAAATACTAGGGTAGTTACTTTGTTGGTCGAGGGTGAAGAATCACCCATTCATCTTGGAAATACCATTAACAAAGCCAATCAGAGCACTTCAGTTACGTATGACAGGAATATCATGTTGATCCAAACAGGCTATTCCGAATGGGGGACATTGGCCAAAGTATTTGTAAAAAGTCTGGAAATGGAAATTCCTCCTGCCTACTCCATGGATGGACGCAGAACTTATTTATGGGATATGAACTATGGAATTCCTGATTCTGTGGATTTGTGTACCGAAATCATCAAACCTGAGGCGATTTTCAGAATACCCTTTGGGGAAGAAATCACATTTATAAATAAAGATGCCGAAATACGCTTTTCAGACAATACGCTTTTGGATGATCTTTATTTAAGATTGGAAAAACGGATGAGCAATGGAAAAACCGCTTTGAAAATCAACTCCCACAACGAATTTCTTCAGTCAAATATGGAAGTGCTGATGCGGAACCCTGGGTTTCTGGGTGACAAGAAGTATTTACATGTCTATCAGCAATCAGAAAATGGCCGAAAATCTTTTGTTGGAGGTGAATGGGAATCTGATGATATCCGGTTCAAAACCAGAAATTTTGGTACTTTTGTGATTGATGAAGACAGGACCCCTCCTACTGTTGTTCCTGTAAGAATAAATTCTTCGGAGTTGCGCTTTGTGATCAAAGATGAAAAATCAGGAATAAAAGATTTTGAGGCATTTGTGGAAGGAAAGTGGGTGCTGATGCGCTATGAGCACAAGCAAAATCTGATCTGGTCAGAAAAAATAGATAAACAACCTTTCAAGGGAGATGTTTTACTTAAAGTAAGGGATATGGCAGGCAATGAAAAGAGCTATACTACCACAATAAAATAAATCATCAATCTAAATCTTAAAAATTATGTCATTAGAAGTAGGAAAACCAGCACCAAATTTTGAAGCCAAAGATCAGAATGGAAACATTATCAAATTGGCTGATTTTAAAGGTAGAAAAGTAGTTCTTTATTTTTATCCCAAAGACAATACGCCTGGATGTACCGCGCAGGCCTGTAACCTCAGGGATAATTATGATGCTTTGCAAAAAGCCGGATATATTGTATTGGGAGTGAGTTCTGATTCTGAAAAGTCTCATCAGAAGTTCATTGAAAAACAGAATCTCCCCTTCCCATTGATCGCTGATGAAGATTTAAAAGTCCATGAAGCTTATGGCACCTGGGTAGAAAAATCCATGTATGGAAGAAAATATATGGGTACAGCAAGGACTACTTTCGTCATTGACGAGAAGGGTAATTTATCCGAAATCATAGAAAAAGTAAACACCAAAGATCATACAAATCAAATTTTAAAATAAATCCAACCCAATGGAGAAAAAATCAATTGATCAACTCAAACAAATCTGTTCACAGGTAAGGAGAGATTGTCTGCGTATGGTTCATGCTGTACAGTCTGGCCACCCTGGGGCTGCATTAGGCCTTTGCGAATATTTTGTTGCGCTTTATTTCAATGAAATGGAGCATGACAGCAATTTTAATTTTGACGGAAAAGATGAAGACCTTTTCTTTCTTTCCAATGGACACGTTTCAGCATTGTGGTACAGTGTGCTTGCCAGAAGTGGTTATTTTTCAACGGAAGAACTGGCTACATTCAGAAAAATCAATTCGAGACTTCAGGGACATCCTGCTACCCATGAAGGGCTTCCAGGAATCAGAATTGCTTCAGGTTCTTTGGGTCAGGGCCTTTCTGTAGCCATAGGAGCTGCTCAAGCCAAAAAAATAAACGGTGATGCTAAAACTGTCTATGTCATGATGGGTGATGGAGAACAACAGGAAGGTCAGGTTTGGGAAGCAGCCATGTATGCTGCCCATCACAAGGTGGATAACTTGATTGCAGCCATTGATTATAATGGACAGCAGATTGATGGTCCTACTGTGAAGGTCATGGATTTAAAAAACCTCAAAGCAAAATGGGAAGCCTTTGGATGGGAAGTGATAGAAACCAAGCAAGGTAATGATATGGATTCTGTCCTGGCAGGTCTGGCTGAGGCCAATAAATTAAAAGGAAATGGAAAACCGGTTTTGATATTGCTTTATACTGAAATGGGATATGGTGTGGATTTTATGGTTGGCACCCACAAATGGCATGGTGTAGCCCCTAGTGATGCTGAACTTGAAAACGCTTTAGGACAATTAGAAGAAACTCTCGGAGACTATTAAGATGGAAAAGACATTGGATTTAAAATTTACATATACTGAAAAAAAAGATACCCGTTCAGGTTTTGGAGATGGACTATTGGAGGCTGGAAGGAAAAACCCCAATGTGGTTGGTCTCTGCGCAGACTTGATTGGTTCACTCAAGATGGGTGCTTTTCAGAAAGAATTTCCTGATCGATTTTTCCAGGTAGGTATTGCGGAAGCCAATATGATAGGATTAGCTGCGGGAATGACTATCGGTGGAAAAATTCCATTTACAGGCACCTTTGCTAACTTTTCTACTGGGCGGGTTTATGATCAAATCCGTCAATCAGTGGCCTATTCTGATAAAAATGTTAAAATCTGTGCATCTCACGCTGGTTTGACATTGGGAGAAGATGGAGCAACACATCAGATTCTAGAGGATGTAGGAATGATGAGAATGCTTCCTCACATGACCGTAATCAACCCTTGCGATTACAATCAGACCAAAGCTGCTACCTTGGCTTTGGTAGACCATGTCGGACCTGCCTACTTACGATTTGGCCGACCAAGTTGGCCGATCTTTACACCTGCTGACCAAAAGTTTGAAATAGGCAAAGCCTGGAAAATGATAGATGGGAATGACGTGACGATTTTTGCTACCGGACATTTGGTATGGGAAGCTGTGGTCGCAGAAGCAATGCTGAGAGAAGAAGGGATTTCGGCTGAAATCATCAATATCCACACGATCAAACCTTTGGATGAAGCAGCAATTTTAAAATCTGTAGCTAAAACAGGATGTGCTGTGTCTGCTGAAGAACATCAGCTCAACGGAGGCTTGGGAGACAGTATTGCTCAGGTGCTTTCAAGAAATGCCCCTGCCCCACTGGAATATATCGGTGTGAATGATTCCTTTGGTGAATCCGGAACTCCAACTCAGTTATTGGAAAAATATGGGCTGAATGCAGAAAATATCGTAAAAGCTGCCAAAAAAGCAATTAAGCGTAAGTAGCGAACATTACAGACATATTTTAAAAAAACCGTTGTATATTTTCAACGGTTTTTTATTTTAAAAAGCTTGTTTAAATTCATGAACATTTATAATTGAACAATATGAAAATTTACATTTCATTAATCCTCTCCATAGTTTTTTTGGGACTGGAGCTAAATGGCTGCGATGTCCAAAAATCGGCTAATGCTGACCGGGATATTTCAAAGGAGGAAATCAATACCCCAACTAATGTCAATTCTGAGCGATCAACTCAATTTATTCCAGTGTCCGCAAGAACAGAAACCCAATCCAATCAGAAAGAACATAAGGTGGGAGTTTTTTTTATGCCAAGTTGGAATTTATCACCTGATCCCAACGTAGATGTGGACAGTTTCTGGGCATGTCTGACCGGCAAAGAAAATTGCGGTCACTCCAACAATACCGGAGCCTGGGGACCTAAAGGAAGAATTTATAACCGACAATATCCCTATGAAGGGCCTTTTTTGGAAAGAAAGCCTCATCCCAGTCTCAATGGTTTTTATAAAAGAGATGATCCACAATCAGCAAAAAAACAACTGGAATATATGAAGGAATATGGCATCGATTTTTTTGCCTATGACTGGTTTTTTGGCAGGCATTATTATTATCATTTGAATTTTGGCCCTCAATCCAAAATTTATTACCCTGCTGGCTGGAAAAGAGACAATAATAGAGATGGTCGAGTTGCAGTTCCAGGAATAGAGCAATGGACCGACCAATTGGATGTTTTGCTGATGGAAAATCAAAAACTTCCCGAATCCAAACAAATGAAATGGGCAATCAATTGGTGTGATGACAGTGATGAAAGGTGGATGGGATGGCTAGACCTTGGTTCCCCGGCAAGTTTGGCAGCAGGTAGAAATTATAGGGGTGAATCACCTACCAAAGAGCTTTACCTTCAGGTTCATGATAAAATCACTCAAATGTGGATTGACAAATATTTCAAAAGAAAAGACTATTTAAGGGATGAAGACGGTAGGCCTATTGTATATTTTTACTTTCCACAGGATACCGAATCAAGAGCTTCTTTTTATGGAATCACCATGAAAGAATTATTGGACAGGTCCAAAAGTCTTGCCCAAAAGGCAGGTTTGAAAGGAATCAAATTCATCGCTGTGGCTTCCGGAAATATGATGCCCCATGAAATGCCTTATGCTTTGCCGACCAAATGGGAAGCCATTAATCCAAGAGAACCATGGAGAGGTGGTAAATATACAGGGAAAATGCTTTTTCAGGATTACGTGCCAAGATTGAAAGGCATGGGTTTTGAAGGAATGACCACTTATTTGTACCATAGTTTCTATGAAAAGCAAAACAGAAGCTACACTGATATGCGTGAAACATATAAGGGACATTGGGAGAAATGGTCAGAATTATATAAAGATGACAAGAATTTTGAATACCAAGTCCCCGTAGCAATGGGTTGGGACCAAAGACCTGCAGGAGGTACATGGCCTCAACAAACCGGATTTCCGAGTGAACCGGATAAAGACAAAGTAATCAGCAACAAATCTACATTTAAAGCCAAATTATTGGATGCCCAAAAACATTCTGAAAAATATAAAGCTACAAATGGAAATACCGTAATGATTTGTTGTTGGAATGAGTTTTTGGAAGGAAATTATATCATCCCAACCGAAGGGCATGGATTTAGCTATTTGGAGGCAATCAAGGAAGTTTTTGTAAGTAAAAATTGAAAAAGCAAAATAAATTCCATACAAATTATTTAACTTTGAAAGAAATATTTTAAAGACACATATGAAAACAACAATTGCAATTTTCGCTTTGCTTTTAGGTGCATTATTTACAGTTGATGCCCATGCACAAATTCCAAAGGTTCCGGGAATGGATTTACCAACCCAACTATTAGGGGCATTGAACAATGTCGATGGACTTGGTTTAAATGCAGACCAAACTTCAAAGTTGAAAGACAACAATAAAAGTTTTACTGATGACATCTTTAAAGTTTTGAATAGTGCTGCAGGTGATGACGTCAAGAAAAACCAGTTTTTGGACTTGAAAAAAACAAGACAGAATTTCCTTATGGGATTATTAGGTCAACAACTTTTGGGGAATTACAACAAAAAAATCGCAAACCTCATTAAACCATTTAAAAAGCAATTGGGGCTGGCGGCGTTAGCCCTTTAAAACCAAAAGCGATGAAATCCCTTGTGATTTCGTCGCTTTTTTCTTTTAACTTTTAGCCTGCTCTTTTTTTATAATTCAACACTTTTAAATGGAATATTAAATACTTTTCATTCAAAAAAAAACTAAAACAAACTCCCCTCTGATTTGATCATTCTGATTTGACCGATGGGTATTTTAGATAAAAATGCCCTGAGAATATATTTTGAATCGGGATACTGTTTTACCTTTTTAATTTGATCCATTATTTCAGTATCATTCCTAAAGTTTTGGTCCTTAGAAAAAAAACCGTAACCAGAGAAAATACCATTTTCAAAGTATAATGCCACTTCTTCTGAGGCAGACCTTCCTTTGTCTTTTATGATAATATTTCCGGATTGTTGGCGCAAAAGACCAATAAACTCCTTTGCCCTTTTATTGTAGGAAAGACTTTCCTCTTTATCACAACAAGCTCCTTTACACAATCCGATTTTCACATCATAGCATTCATGGGGTACTTTTTGAATTCCACTCAATTTGGGACAAAGTTGGAATTCCTTGATTTTATCCATCAAAAATTTCCATCCCTCTGAATGGTTGTCAAATTGAATCAATGGGAACAAACCCTTGGTTGATTTTCCAATCTGAAACCGGATAAACCCTTGGGAATCCTCATACTGATACAAGCCCCATGAACTGGCCTTGAATTTTTGAGCTTTGTTATATTTTGGCCATAACCTTCTGATTTCCAATAATTCAAATAAATATGCCAAAAATTCACTTCCAGTAACCTCCCAACTTACATCATGAATTTCTGACCTGAGCTTTGTTTTATCAGAATCCTGAGAATTCCCTGAAAAATGCCCTTTAAACCTGCTTCTGATATCCAAAGCTTTCCCCACATAAATCACCTGACCCTTTGCATCATGGAAGTAATATACTCCTGTTGAATTAGGAATCTTAAGGTACTGCTCTTTACTGATATGTGGGGGCAAAAATGCTTCCCCGTTGTTTTTTTTCAAACTACTAAAAACCAATTCCTGACTTTTGGAAAATATCATACCAAAAAGAACCGCTGTAGCCTCTGCATCACCAAATGCCCTGTGTCTGTTTTCAATTTTGATGGATAGCTGTTCGCAAATCCTACCAAGTCCATAAGACCTATAGCCAGGAAAAGCCTTTCTACTTAGTCTAACAGTGCATAATTTTGGAACGTCAAAAGTATATCCATGATTTTTGAATGCCTCCCTGATAAATGAATAATCAAAATTTACATTATGGGCTATAAACACCTTGTCCTTCAAAAACTCAAAAAGTCTATGGGCTATATCCTCGAAAGTTGGTTCATCGGCTACCATCTGTTGGTCTATTCCGGTCAAACCCGTAATAAACCCCGGAATAAATCTCTCAGGATTCAAAAGGGTATGAAACCGATCCACAATTTTGTCTCCATCATGGACAAATGCGGCAATTTCCGTAATCCCACCTTGAGTCGGATTCCCCCCTGTCGTTTCAATATCCACAATTGCAAATAGCATCTTTTCTAATTTCAATTATCAATATTAGCCAATCTCTGAAACTATTGCACAAATTTCAATTCTTATGAGGCAGGAATTGTCGGATAATTTTGTTTCTCAACGGTTTGTTGGACTTAAACCCATTAATAAAAAACCTTTTTTAAATCTTTAAAAAGTTTTCCTGTTGTCCAACTAAATTTAGGGAAATAAGATAAAGTCCTATATAGCTGATTTTGAAGGTTTTTTTATTTGAATTTAAAAAGTACCCCCTACCCAGAAAAGAATAATTGGATTTGAACGTTTTGAAGTTCTTTTTGAAATATACTTTTAAAGTAAGCCTGAGATTATAGCAGAAATTTTTCCAGAATCAGCTTGGTTATGATCATGCGAATATTTTTTCAAACCTCATTAAGACTGCTGTTTTTGGTCCGAACAGCTTAAATCATGCAGATAAAATGATCACTTGTCTTGAGTTTTCTGATCATTTTTGATAGAAAGGTTTAAGAGTCAATTCAGATTTTTAGGATTTTGAAATATAATCCAGTCCGATTTCAATAATTGTTGTTTATAAATGTTTAATTAAATTTGTAGTAGGGGCTAGCTAATTCACGTCTTGGTATTGCGTGGGTTTTAACTTCCAGAAATCATGAAACAATCAAATTCATTTAAATTTATCCTTTTCTCGGCTATTCTTTTTGCTTGTTCAATGACAGGCTGCCAGGAGACAGAATTCCCCAATCTAAAGTGCCGGGTCAAGTCTGTTTCCGGTCCGGTAGATGATGTGGTGGGGAAGTGGAAATTAGTTCAAAGAGAGGATTTTAATATGCAGAGTGGCAAAATTACCCGTACGGACTATTCCTGCAAAAATATCATCTACTATTTTACAAATGATGGAATTGTCAGAGTTGAAAATCATGGAGAACTAGCGCTACTCTTTAAGGACGGGGAGTATGAATATACATTCTCAACAACTCCATTCCATGAAACTATGGAGGGCAATACATTGAAAATGGGGGTATCCTCATGGCCATGTTACATTCAGCCTGGTAATATGGTTCTGGATGCTTCCCCATTAGATGGGGAGATATTAAGATTTGTCAGAGTAGAATAAATAGATTTTGTTGACCCAAATAATGTTACATTTGAGAACAGTTTACCGATTTTGTTTTTTACTTATCTTCTTTTTGTCTTCAATGGCATTTAGTCAATGGAATTTAATGTATGACCAGGTTCAGCTGGCAAAGAAAAGTGGAAAAGCAGAGTTTATTACAGTTCCTCAATTTTTTAAAGAAACTTCAGTTGATAGAGGTGCCTACGGTCGATTTGAAAATCAAGATCATGTTTACTTTCTTGATTTTGATGCCTCTCTGTTAGTTATTTGGGGGAGTCAGTTAGCTTAACAATTCCTCTTCGAGCTCACCATGTGGAACTCGAGCTACTTGCTGTGCTGGAATTTTTTTACTCCCATACAATTATTGGACTTTACCTCCATTTATAAAAACCTTTTTTTGATTCCTTAAAAAGTTTCCTAAATTTCAAAAACTAATTAACTAAAAAACAATCATTGCTTTGAAAAGAAGAGATTTCGTCAGAATGGGCGCTTTGCTGTCAGCAGGTACTATGATTCCTGTCCCTGTCGTGTCAGGTTTGGTCAAATTAGAAAATGATAAACCTTATACCATAGGTATTTTGGGTTATGGAGACCGGGGTTCAGGCTTGCATCAGGTAATGAATTCCATGCCCGACAAATTTCAGGTGAAAGCCATTTGTGACAACCTTCCATTTAGGCTGGACAAAGCAAAAGAGAAATTCCCTACCGGAATCAAGTTCCATTCGGATTACAGAAGTCTGATTGATCAAAAAGATTTGGATGTCATTTTGATTGCCACGCCACTTTATCTTCACTTTGATCATGCCAAGGCTGTGTTGGATTCAGGCAAAGATCTTTTTTTGGAGAAAACCATGACTTTTGATATTGAACAAGCCATTCAGTTGAACCAATTGGCAAGGAAATATCCCAAACAGACTATTCAGGTGGGGCATCAGTACCGGTATTCCCCGCTTTACTTCAAAGTGAAGGAAATGATTGAAAAAGGCTGGTTGGGGAAAGTAACGCAAATCGAAGCACGCTGGGACAGAAACCACAATTGGAGGCGTCCTGTTCCTTCTTCTGATTTGGAAAGACAGATCAACTGGAGAATGTACAAAGAGTATTCGGGAGGTTTGGTAGCAGAACTTCTTTCCCATCAAATTGACTTTATCAACTGGGCATTTGATACTACTCCTACCGAAATTATGGGGACAGGGGGAATCGATTTCTTCAAAGATGGAAGAGAGACCTTTGACAATGTACAAGTGGCCATCCGATATGGTAATTCAGATATGATTGGCAATTTTGGCGCTACCTGCGCCAACCAACATGAAGGATATTCCTTCAAAATCAAAGGAAGTAAAGGCATGGTATCTCTCCTGACAAATGAAGGATTTTTCTATCCCGAACCAGAAAATAAATCCGTTTTGGAACAAGTTGACGGCGTATCCGGTGCCACCAAATTGAATTGGTCTTCAGATAAAAAAGGAGTGAAAATACTGGACAACCCAACAAAGGACGGAAGTTTTTATGCCTTAGAGGATTTTTATAAATGTCTAAATTCAAAAGAACTTCCTAGCTGCAACGTCATCAATGCCGGAAAAACAGCTGTGTCAGTCGCCCTTGCCAACAAATCAATCTATGAAGGGACCAGAGAAAAATGGCAATCAAAGTATGATTTTGGAGTTTAACCAAACACCTTTTCAATCAACTTCTCAGCACATCTCTCACCATCCATAGCAGCAGATACGATTCCTCCGGCATATCCTGCCCCTTCTGCACATGGATATAATCCTTTGATGATAGGATGTTCAAAGCTCTCTTTATCACGTGGGATTCTCACAGGTGAAGATGTTCTGCTTTCCACTCCAATTATCTGTGCATCATTCGTGAGATAGCCTTTCATTTTTTGACCAAAGGCCAACAAACCTTGTTTGAGTCTTTGAGCAATGAAATCAGGAAGAACTTCATACATATCCACGGATAAAAGACCTGGTTGATAGGAGGTCTCCAATAAATCCTTACTGAGCCTTTTTTGAGTAAAATCCGCCATGCGTTGTGCCGGGGCAGTTTGAGACTCCCCTCCCAGCTTCCAGGCCTTCTGTTCCACTTCGGCCTGAAACATCATTGCTGCCAATGGCCCATACTTTTGATATTGGGGCAGGTCCTCCAATTCAACTGCCACTACCATTCCTGAATTGGCAAATTTGCTGTCCCTTCTACTTGGACTCATCCCGTTCACCACTATTTCCCCGGGAGAAGTGGCCGCGGGAACAATAAAACCTCCCGGGCACATACAAAAGGAAAAAACTCCTCTCTGCTTTCCCTCATAAGTTGTCTGATGTACTAATGAATATGAGGACGCAGGCAGATATGGCCCTCTATCCACAGCGCAATGATACTGAATCCGATCGATCAGATTTTGTGCATGTTCTATCCTTACGCCCAATGCAAAGGGTTTGGCTTCAATCAAAATCTTTTTATGATGCAAAAGATGAAAAATATCTCTCGCGGAGTGCCCGGTGGCCAGAATAACACCTTTGCCAAAAATTCTTTCCCCTTCAGCCGTAATTACCCCTTTTATTGCATTGGATTCCAAAATAAAGTCAACCACTTTGGTTTCAAAAAGCACTTGACCACCTGCCTGCAGGATGCTTTCCCGCAATTCTGCCACTAATTTTGGTAGTTTATTGGTTCCTATATGGGGGTGGGCATCTACCAGGATTTCTTCGGTGGCACCATGGGCAACCAAAATTTCCATAATTCTCCGGATGTCTCCACGCTTTTTGGACCTGGTATATAACTTACCATCAGAGTAAGTCCCTGCCCCACCCTCTCCAAAACAATAATTGGATTCAGGATTAACAATATGGTCTTTATTGATGGCTGCGATATCTCTTCTCCTGGACCTGACATCCTTTCCCCGTTCGATAATGATGGGCTTTACACCCAATTCTATCGCCCTCAGAGCAGCAAACAATCCGGCAGGTCCTGCTCCAACAATAATTATGGATTCTTTATTACTGACGTTTTGATAAGCTTTGGGTGAGGTCAAAAATGGCGTGGGCTTTTCTTTGAAAAAGACTTCAGCCGTGACATTGACCTTCACCTGTCTTCCCCTTGCATCAATGGAACGCTTTACCTGCCTTGCTATTATTTCCTGATTTTCAGAAGCTAATCCCAGCCTTTTCAAAACTGTGTTCTGAAAAACTTCCTCATTATAAGCTTCCTCCGGAGTCAATTGTAATTGTAATTCTTTTTTCATGATGTAAGGTATTTATCCTTAAAGTTTTGATATGAGATATGAGACGTGAGACGTGAGATTTTAGACGTGAGAGGCGAGAGCCTAGAGTTTAGAAACAAAGCCTGTCCCGAGTATCGGGGAGCCAAGATGATTATGTTAGATTCTCATCCTTCTTGCAATGGCAGGACAGCGAAAAGGCAAGGGAGAAATCATTAAATTATTCTCTTTCATTTTGATCCAATTCCCAAAATATTTCAATTGAACAATTAACTTCTATCTTCCACCTACACTTCAACCATATAACTGACCCAATCTTGTGTCTTGCGTCTTGGATCTTGTGTCTTGTTTCTTACATCTTGAATCTAAATTTCCTCCCCAAATATTTCCTTCACTACCCAGCCTTTTCCCCAGTCGTTTTTTTCCTCAGTTGTCCATAAATCGGGAAAGAAAATGACTTTTTGAAAACGGGGCGGCAGATATTTTTGCCAGTTGGTACCACCTGTGGCAGCTATATCCACAGGGTCTCTTTGAAGGTATCTGACCGCAGATTTATAATGGGCCAAGGGCCAAAACACATTTGCTTTCAGGTCAAATTCTTTCAACAGTTTCGTCAATTCCTCTTCTTTATCCACACAGGAAAGGTATTTTCTCCAAATGTTTGTGTCTTTATAATTTGCTATAAATTCCTTGAGCCTTTTCCCGTATTTTTTCTCAAATGTTTTTAAAGTCAATGTCTTTTCACCTGTGGCCAATTCCACCGCTCCATGTTGCCAATAAAGATTGTCAAACAAAACATCTACATTCAGCTCATTTTGCATTTTAGCCCTGATATCAATGAAGAGTAATTGCTGCACATCACAGGCGAGAATTTCAATAACACGGTACTGAGCACTTTGAAATCCGCTTGATGGCAATAATGACATACGGAATTTCAGAAACTGTTCCCTTTCCATCCCCTTCCACATGACCGCAAAAGAGGAAATCAATTGATCAAAATACATGTTTACCCTTTCCATTCTGGCCTTAAAAAAAGTAACATCAATGGGGTTCTTTTCGGCTATTTGTTCCAATTCCCAAATGATCAACTTAAAATAAAGCTCTGTAATCTGATGGTAAATAATAAAGATTTTTTCGTCTTTGAAGGAAGTACGGGGCTGTTGCAAGGAAAGCAGAATATCGAGATTGATATAATCCCAATAGGTCATGTAATCAGCATAAAGCAGGCCCTCCAGGTAAGAAGATAAATCCTGACCTGAGGCTTTAAATTTTTCCTGAAGCAGCTCTATTTTGTCTAAAACGTCTTTTGGATATTTGACTTGGCTCATAGTTTAATTTTTTAAGCAAATAGGTAGTATTTTCCCTTGCTTCTTATTTATTTCATGGCTGGAAAACGGCTATTGTGCTGTAAAAATCCATTTAAATTACCAATAAACCAAAAGAGTTATGGACCATACTGCCATTGCACACAAATCACTGAAACAGGATCTTTTTGAAGGAGTGGACTTTTATCAGGTAGATGACCTGTTGACTGAGGAACATAAGTTGATCCGTTCTTCTATCCGGGATTTCGTCAAAAAAGAAATTAGTCCCTATATAGAAGACTGGGCACAACGGGCACATTTTCCTTATGAAATTGTCAAAAAGTTCGGAGATGTCGGCGCATTCGGCCCGCAGATTCCGGAAGAATATGGCGGTGGCGGTCTTGACTATATTGCTTATGGGCTGATAATGCAGGAAGTGGAAAGAGGTGACTCAGGAATGCGCTCTACCGCCTCGGTTCAAGGCTCTTTGGTCATGTACCCTATTTATAAATTCGGTTCTGAGGAACAACGGAAAAAGTATCTTCCAAAACTGGCATCAGGAGAAATGTTGGGTTGTTTTGGCCTGACCGAACCTGACCATGGTTCAAACCCGAGCGGGATGGTTACCAACTTCAAAGACATGGGAGATCATTATCTTTTGAACGGTGCCAAAATGTGGATTTCCAATTCACCCAAAGCGGACATTTCAGTCGTATGGGCAAAAAATGAAAATGGCAGGATTCACGGACTTATTGTGGAAAGAGGCATGGAAGGTTTTTCCACTCCTGAAACCCATGGTAAATGGTCTTTGAGGGCTTCAACTACCGGGGAACTGGTATTTGACAATGTCAAAGTTCCCAAAGAAAATCTTCTTCCGGGAAAATCGGGATTGGGGGCACCGATGATGTGTCTGGATTCTGCTAGATATGGCATTGCCTGGGGAGCTATAGGAGCTGCGATGGACTGTTATGATTCTGCAAGAAGATATGCATTGGAAAGAATTCAGTTTGATAAACCGATCGGTTCCTTCCAATTGATCCAGAAAAAACTGGCAGAAATGCTTACGGAAATCACCAAAGCACAGCTGATCACTTGGAAATTGGGTGTAATGATGAATGAAGGAAAAGCAACTACTCCCCATATTTCTTTGGCCAAAAGAAACAATGTCGCCATGGCCTTGGACATCGCCCGAGAAGCAAGGCAAATTCATGGGGGAATGGGGATTACAGGAGAATATCCTATCATGCGGCATATGATGAACCTCGAATCTGTCGTGACTTATGAGGGCACACATGATATCCACCTGTTGATTTTAGGAAATGAAATTACCGGTATATCGGCATTTAAATAAGGATTGGATTGTTTTCAAAATAAAAAAACAGAGAATTAAATATTAGTTTAAATAAATAACGGTAACCCACTTTAAAACAGAGAGTTACCGAATTTTTTTATTAATTCAATTATAGCCTTTGACAATCCTTTGGATATATTTTCCAATGATATCAAATTCTAAATTGACTTCGTCTCCTTCTTTTAATTCATGAAAATTGGTGTGCTCGTAAGTATAAGGAATGATCGCTACACTGAATTGTCCGTTTTTGGAATTGAAGCAGGTAAGACTCGTGCCATTGATGGTAATTGAACCCTTTTCGACTGTAACGTTTCCAAAAGATGGGTCAAATGAAAAATCGAAAACCCAAGAACCGTCTTTTTCGGTTATTTGCTCTACCCTACCTTTTTGATCTACATGACCCTGTACAATATGACCGTCAAATCTTCCATTTGACGCCATACATCTTTCCAGGTTCACCTTTTTCCCCGGTTTCCAGTTTTTAAGGTTTGTTTTTGTCAAAGTTTCATCAATTGCTGTTACTCTATATGTTTCCTCATTTATTTCAACTACAGTTAAACAGACACCATTGTGGGCAAGAGATTGATCAATTTTAAGCTCATGGGTTATCGGTGAAGCAATTTCAAAATGTACATTGGTCCCTTCCTTTTTAACTTTTTGGATAATACCCAAAGTTTCAATAATTCCTGTAAACATATTCTAAAATCTAATTTCCAACTATTCAGTCAATAAGCTCCAATTTATATTTAAGGCTCAAATTAAGCCAATTTATCCCTTAACTTAGCATTCCAAACAAAAGTTTCACAAACCCCTTACACACCCGATGTTGAAATTAGAGGATAGCTACCGCCATAAAGGTCAGCGAAAGGAATTAGTAAAAACCATTAGAAAAAAAGGTATAAAGGATGAGGCTGTATTAGAAGCTATAAACACCCTTCCGAGACATTTCTTTTTTGATTCTGCCTTGGATTCCCATGCTTACGAGGACAAGGCCTTCCCAATCGGTGAGGGTCAGACTATCTCTCAACCTTATACGGTAGCCTTTCAAACTGAATTGCTTCAGATCAAGCCCGGTGATAAGGTTTTGGAAATCGGGACAGGGTCAGGATATCAGGGTGCTATTTTACACCTATTGGGTGCCGAAGTCTATACCATTGAATATCAAAAGAAACTTTATGACAGGACAAAAAAATTCCTGGCTAAACTTGGAATCCACCTTCATTTCTATTTTGGAGATGGTTCAAAGGGACTCCCTGAAAATTCTCCCTTTGATAAAATTCTGGTAACCGCCGGTGCACCGATAGTACCTCAATCTTTATTGAAACAATTGAAAATCGGAGGTATTTTGGTGATTCCAGTTGGTGATAAAAATACCCAGAAAATGATGCGCCTCACCAAAAAATCCGAAACCAAAATCGTACAGGAGGAATTTGATAATTTTGCCTTTGTACCTTTGCTGGGGGCAGAAGGCTGGAAGTGACAAAATATTATATTGATTCAGTGTAAATTTTTCTTTTCAGCCAAATTTATTTTTGTAATTTTACTGAAAATTTAGTTTTTATGGCAAAGAAAAAATTAGCGAGATTATCAGAGGTGATTATGACCGAAATGGTTTTGCCAAATGATACCAATACACTCAACAATCTAATGGGTGGGAAATTGATGCATTGGATGGATGTAGTTGCGGCTATTGCTGCCCAAAAACACTCCAATAGGATAGTGGTAACTGCTGCGGCTGACAGCATATCATTCAAACACCCTATTGCGCTGGGTAATGTAGTTACTTTAAAATCCAGGGTTACGCGTGCTTTTAATTCTTCCATGGAGGTGTTCATTGAAGTATGGGCAGAAGACATTCCTGCCAATAAAAAGATATTGACGCACAGGGCCTTTTTTACTTTTGTTGCTGTTGATCAAAATGGAAGACCTATTGAAGTTCCTGAAGTCGAACCCAGCACCCCAGAAGAAACGGAGCTATTTGAAGGAGCTTTAAGAAGAAGACAATTAAGATTGATATTGTCCAAAAGGATGGATCCCAAGGATGCTGTAGAGCTTAGATCTATTTTCGACTTGGATAAAGAAAAGGAATAAATTGGTAGAGTCACCTAAATCAGGAAAATCTGAACTTCAATATTTGAATAGTTTCATTTCGACTTGAAAATTAAATTATTAACTGAAATACCTAATATTAAGTCCTTGAGTTGGTTGATTTAAAGTTTATAAGTTATAGTTGCTTTCTTGTATTCCCACAATTTTTTAATCAATTTAGGCATATGGAAAATTTGAGTATTCATCATTTGGCAATGTTTATGCCCGAAGAGATTTATATGATTTCGGGAGAAAATAATTTATGGACTGAAGCTGGTAAAAAGGCTATTCCCTACAAAGAAAATTCCTCATCCCCATCTCCAATTGAAGAAGATACTTCGGAAGAAACTGTCTCTATCGAATTTGATGGGGGATTTGAGAAAGGTGTTATGATTATTTACAGGGGAAGTTCCCTAACTCAGGATTTACAGGAATTATTGTTTAAAATTCTTCAGGCAGTGGGTTGTTCATTGAAAGATGTGGCTCTTGTTTCGTCCCAAATATTGGAGGCTTCTGCGACTGATGCCATCACGTCGATGAATCCGTGCAAAATTATAGTTTTTGGAACGGTACGTAACGATATCATGAGCTATCATAAATCAAATTACGAAATAGAAAATGAGGATGGAACCGAGTATCTTTTTGCGGATGATCTGAAAATCATTTCCGAAAACAAAGAATTAAAAAAATCTCTCTGGAATGAACTTCAGGTTCTTTTTAACATCACCAAAAAACACAAATGACCGCTATGGAAGCAAAAGTAAAATGGCTAAAAAGATTCAGGTATATCAGTATAGTGGAAGGTATTTCATTTCTGGTTTTGCTGTTTATCGCCATGCCGTTAAAATACATGATGGATATACCACTTGCAGTAACCTATGTAGGTTGGGCCCATGGATTGCTTTTTATCATTTATATTTATATAGTGTTCCCCACAGCAAGAAAACTATCTTGGAATTTCAGTAAAACCCTATTTGCGTTGATTGCATCCGTGCTGCCATTTGGGCCATTTATTTTCGACAAATATTTGACCAAAGAAGAAAAAGAAATGGCAACTTCTTGAAAATCTGTTGGATATGGCCCTGATCAGCAAAAAGAAAATCATCTATCCTATCAGTGATGGTCTAAGAATTTTTCTTCAAAAATATGGACGGGAAGTTGACTTTCCCATATATTATTCAGATCTACGCAGATATACCGGTTCTATTCCTTTATATGATTCCAAAGGAAATGATACTCTTTGGGAAACTGTTTTTTACGCTGAATCAGATAGAGATGAAATCCATTTCAATGTCAAGAAGATTTACTCGCAACTGAAAGCAGAGGGAGACATGTCAGTCATGAAGCACCTTTATGTAGACAGGATTGATCTTTGCGTATATGGAAACACACAACCATTCAGGGTTAGGATAGTAAACAAAATCAATGATAACTTTGACTATTTCTATGTCAAAATCGCCGATGCTTCAAGAGTCTATGGATTGGAATTGGAACATTTGCTTTCACCCAACAGAATCAGTTACCTGGTAAAGGACAATACACTGATTGAGGAACATATTGCAGGTATTCCCGGGGAGCAATTTATGCGTCAACATATCAATGACCCTCTGCTCAACCCGATACGTCTGGCAAAGGAATTTGTGAAATTCAATGAAAGATGTTTTGTGAGATTACTTGGAGACATGCATTCATCCAATTTTGTGGTAGTGGTCACTCCTGATTTTGAGGAGACACATTATCGGATCAGAGCAATAGACTTTGATCAACAATCTTACGAAGGCAAAAAGTCGATTTACCTTCCCCAGTATTTCAAGCAAAACAATGCTCTGATCAAAATGGGGATAAAATATATTACCTCTGAGTCAATGGCCCAATACCAAAAAGAAGAGAGGGCACTGATTGCCACAAGATTAAAAACCTCGACCATAGAAATCGAAGATTTGCTGACCTGCATGGAAAATGACAAGATTTCTACCCAGGAAAATATAGACTCCCTCAAGCGGGATTTGGCCAAACATTATAAAAATGAAAAGTTTTTAAACTGCACCAATATGGGACAAATTCTGCGTCAAAGCTTGGAGCAGGTATTGAAAAAATGAAGATTATCAGGAATTAGGATTTCCAACGATTAAAGATAGAATCCGGAAGAATTTCTTCACCTCTTAAAGTCCAAATTGATGGCATCTATCATTTCCACCCTTCGGCCCATTTTTTTCTGGATAACTTTAAAATGGTGTTCTTCTTCCTCAGAAACCAATGAAATAGCCTCTCCTTCACTTCCAGCCCTCCCTGTCCTGCCAATCCTATGAATATAATCTTTTGGAGATCGGGGCAATTCATAATTGATGACATGGGGCAAAAACTTGATATCTATTCCTCTTGCAGCCAAATCTGTGGCAACAAGAACCCTTATTTTACCTGTTTTGAATTTGGTCAATGCATCTGTCCTGGCCCCTTGACTTTTATCACCATGAAATGCCATAGCTTCAATTCCATGTTTTTTGAGTTTGTTGGCGACATTATCTGCTGTCCGTATCGATGATGCAAATACCAAAACCTGTTGCCAATTTCCTTCTTGGATCAAATGTCGGAGCAAGGGTCCTTTATAATCCATTGGCACCAAATAAGCAGATTGTAAAATAAGTTCCGGTGCAATTTTATCCTGTTCGATTTCGATTTTCACAGGATTGTGAAGAAGCCTGTTGATCAATTCCTCCACGGATTCCTCCATGGTTGCGGAGAAAAGTATGTTCTGCCTTTTTTTGGGAAGCCTTGAAAGGATTTCATCCACCTCCAATTTAAAGCCTAGATTCAAAACCTTATCCGCTTCATCGAGGACCAATATCTGTAGTTTATCCAGCTGAATGGAATTCCGGGCTACCAAGTCCAATAACCTTCCCGGAGTGGCCACTAAAATCTCCGTTCCATGGAGATTCATCATTTGGGGATTGATGGAAACGCCACCAAAAACCGCCATGGTTTTAATCCTTCTAGGCAAAAACTCAGAAAAAACCTTCACTACTTCCTGGACTTGGGCAGCAAGTTCCCTGGTAGGCACAATCACCAAAACCGGGATGTTCCTGTTTTGAGGAACTTCTTTCTCCAAAAGCATTTGAAGAATCGGTAGTACATAAGAAGCTGTTTTTCCCGAACCTGTGGGGGCAATGCCCAACAGATCTTTTTTCTGAAGGATAGCCGGAATGGCCTCTAACTGTATAGGATAAGGACTATCATATTTGGCTTTGCTGATAGCCGCCAATAATTTTTCTGATAACCCAAGTGAATCAAATGTCATGCAATCTTATTTTGGACAAAGGTAGGCTTAAATGGCTATTTATTTGGCCTCTGAAGATATCTTCTTCAAACTCATCAAATACTCGACCAAATCAACCATTTCCTGAGCAGTCATACTTCTTTCCAAGCCTGCCGGCATCATGGAGTTTTCCATTTGTTCAATAGAGGCAATATCTGATGTTTTGAGGTTGACTGAGGTACCACCAGGCATTTTCAATTCCAAATCGGTTTCAGTTCGACTACTGATAATTCCGCCATAAGTGTTACCGTCTTTGGTTTTTAAAATTTGACCCTCATATCCAAAACTGATGCCAGCATCGGGATGGATGATGGCAATGTATTGCGCCTCCTTGGATAGCTTACTTCCAATCTCAGTCAATTTGGGCCCGAAATCCATACCCTCCTCTCCTACTTGATGACATATGGCGCAGCTATTTTTAAAAACTGATTTACCATTTTCTACCATTCCTGACATAGCCAACAGGTCATTCATAGGCGGAAGGTTACTATCTTCCCCATTTTCCAAATAAGTGGCAGCTTCCTGCCTCACTGTCCTTCTCCAAGCCCTACTTAAACCATTCACCGCAGAAGCCTTTAGATTGTCCGGAAATTTTTCTTCCCTCAATAGGTCCAAAACCCTTTCTTCCCCTGAATAACTTGCACCCATAGCTGAAGCAGCTTCCCTTCTGACATTGATAGAACGGTTTGCATCAAAAGCTACATTCTCCAAAAGTGCTATGGATTCATTCGAACCAATACCCCTGAGCGAGGCCATCATATCAATGACTACTTTATCCTCCTTACTTTGTAATTTTCCGACTATTAAATTCTTTCCTCCTAGTTGCATCAAAGTAGAGGCTGCATTTCTGCCCAGGTTATTCCCACTGTTTTGGATCGCCAAATCCAGGAGTTTGGTATTGTATTCATTCAAACTAAATTTACTGACCAAATCCACAAACTCCTGTTTTCCTTCAGACTCGGCAATCAATTCCTTTAGGGCAGCCATAGCCACAGGTGACCTTTTGGTATATTGGGGATCCAAATGGGCAATGACCAATCTGTTGATCTCTTGTTGATCAGCTTCTTTATTGTTCAGCATATTGATCAATGCTTTGGATTTACCTTCCACATCGGGATTGAAGTCAAATGCCCTGAAATACCTCAACCTATCTTCCAAAGGTTCATCCTGGCCAACCGCCAAGGAAGCCAACATCGGTATTGAGTTTCCAGTCCTCGCTCTCCAAATGATATCCTGATTTGCCTTTTTATTTAAATCTGCCTCCACTATTGCATCTTTCCAAGCTGCAAAGTAGGTGTCCCATTGGCTATGGGCGCCTATACCAAGAGCCTCGAGGTACCACCGGTCTTCTCCGTCATGTTGCACGGCAAGCTTTGCCCATAACCCAGGGGCCTCAGGAGAAGGGTGAAAGCGAAGTGCAATAGCAGCTTCCCTCCTGACTTGTGGGTCATTGTTTTCTGATAATTTGGTTATGATTGGAATCAGATCCAAATCAAGTTGCCGTGCTGCCCTTAGACCTGCTATCTGAATATCCGGGTTGGAATCTGCGATAGCCAAGTCAACATATTTTTGTCCTTTCCCTTCCATTTTGGCCAATACCCAAAAAGCCCTCGCCCTCATTCTTGGGTTTTCATGGCTTGCAAACATTTCAGCCAATTCTTTTTCTGCCTGAGCACCAAAGCCTTGAAGAGCCATCCAAGCCTGATACCTCCAGGAAAGGTTTGGATTCTGTAATGCTTCTAAAGTCCCTTTAACTTTATTTAAATTATAATTAGGGATTTTGTAACGGGTTCTAGGAGGCGCCAACCTGAATATTCTTCCGCGATTCAAATCACCCACCTGATGACCACCTACTCCCGGGTCATACCAATCGGCTACAAATAGAGAACCATCCGGTGCTATACAGACATCCGAAGGGCGGAACCATTGGTTCTTGTCACCAACCATAATGTTGACCATTTCTGCCGTATAGCCAGCGCCATCCTTTTTGACTGGATAGGCTCTTACGACATTTGGACCTGCATCGGCGTGGATCATTTGATCCCAAAATACCTCAGGAAGCAACCTCCCTTCATACACCAAAATACCGGTAGGTGACCCTGCTCCGGTTTGCAACAAATTAGGTACAACACCAGGGTCATTCAAATGCCAATGCTGATGGGGAATCTCTTTTTCTTTGTTGGTCCTGTTTGCAGACCAACTCGCATTGGTCATTTCATCCTTATATCCATAATTACCGAACTCCATGACATAGTTGATCCTTACACCTTTGTTGCCATCATCATCATTGTCCGATTGCCAAAGGGTACCATAAGAATCCACAGCCACCTCATAATTGTTCCTGAAATTCTGCCCTAAAACCTCAATGTTTGTAAAGTCTGTATTGCTCCTGAAAACCAAACCTTGTTTGAAATTGTCAGTATTGATCTCCAAGCCATGGATATCCTTAATCACCTGATTGTTTTTATCCCTCAATTGAGCGCCTGAATTTCCAAAGTTGAAATAAAACTTCCCATCCGGTCCGAAGACAAAACTGTGCATGCCATGGTCGTGTTGCTCTCCCGATATTCCCTGAAAAATGATTTCCTTTTTATCTGCCTTATCATCCCCATCAGTATCGGTCAGCATCCACACATAAGGACTTTGCGAAACAATCGCCTGATTGCCCATTACCCATATACCCAAGGGGGCATTGATTTCGGGTCCCTGATAAAATACCGTGCTTTTATCCTGAACACCGTCACCATTGGTGTCTTCCAAAATCACTATCCTATCCCCTTCAGGTTTGATTTCATTTCCGGTAATCTCGGGTCGATAATTATAAGCTTCCAGCACCCAAACTCTGCCCTTATGGTCAATATCAATATTTGTCGGATTGGTGATGGTGGGTTCCGAGGCAAAAAGTTTAGCCTCCAAACCCTCAGTAATACTTATTCCAGAAAGGGCAAATTCAGGTAAATGTCTTTGTTCATCTGTCAAAGTATCAAAATCAGGAATAATGACAGGTTGGTTGCAGGAGTAGAAAAAGAAAAACCCAGCCGTCAACATAGGCAGGAGAATCAGTTTAACAGGTTTTTTCATAATAGGTTATTTTGAGAAATTTGGGCAGTAATCAATGACTAAAGTTAATACACTTTGTTGCAATAGATTGTGGAAGCGTAAAAAAAATAAGCTTTTCAATTACTCTTTTGAAGGCAGGTTGAAGTCTCACCTGCATGGCCTGATGGTGTGAATACCCTCACCTTGATATTGCCTTCTATCGGCATTGGGGCAGAATATTCTGGAGAATTCATATCTGGTTCAGTTCCGTTTCTGGTGTATCTTACTAAGAGACCTGGAGTCTCAACATTGACATGCATCAATCCATCTTGGACAAAGGTGCCTGGTTTCGGTAATCTGACATTGAATCCTCCAAACAAATAGTCCAACCTTGGGATTTCCCGCTGACCGACAGCATTTGCAAATTTATTCCAATCCTTCTCCCTCGCCGCTTTCCTTTTTTCAGTGTTTTCAATGGAGGTCCAATTTGGGTCAACTGCCCATGCCCTTTCTACCAACCCTAACATTTTTGGCAAGAGGTAATATTCCATCATGTCCTGCCCTTTGACCGTTTCTGTCCAAAGTTGTCCCTGAATTCCTTTGATATTTTTTGAGCCTTGTGCGCTAAGCTTAACTTTTCCTTTCGCCAGTTCATCAGCATCTATAGGCCTTCCATACATATCCTTTTCATTTGAAATAAAATGATTTAAAGGTACAGTTCTCCAAGCTGTTTCCAGGTCAACATACCCAGACCACTGATGTCCGGGCTCGTCCGGGTCCATATTGTAGGCAAGGTCAAAATAAATATTGGAGGAATTGCAGACAATCACCTCGTAACCGGCATTGGCCAGCTGATAGGCCATGTCCTCTCCACCCCAACCTGCAACAGAATTCCAAGCGTAAACCCTGAAGTTTTTGTCAGCAAATTCAGGATTTGGTCTTGAAACTTCCTGACCATTTTCCATTTCAGACTTTTGACCAATTTCCTCCCATCCTGCAACTTGCAGCCCCCTATCTTTAAAAATCTTATTTACTCTTTTATAAAAATAATTTGTCAAATCTTCAATGCTATTTAAGTCTTCCTGCTTGGAGATAAACTCAGCACAAGTTGGAGACGCCGTCCAAGCCCCATGTGGCACTTCATCGCCACCGGTATGGAAAGTATTCAGCGGTACTCCCGCAGACTGATATCTTGCTATCATTTCATCAACTATTTTTTCATAAAAATTGTAAGTTGATTCCTGACAGATGCACATGGTATTGCCTCGAAAATTCTGTGCTGAAAGATACTCGGAGGTATCCTCAAAATCCTCCAAGAGAAACTCCATTGCAGCAGCCATGTCATTTTCTTTTTTGTCATGGTAGCGTTTTCGCATAGCAATAATAGCAGCTCTGGAATGTCCGGGGACTCCCAATTCAGGGATCACTTCAATATGCCTTTCATGGGCGTATTTCAGTATCTCTTCAAAATCAGATACGGTGTAGTAACCGGTCCCAGTTGGTGAATTGTCAACATTAGGACCTGAACCATAATATGGCCAAAGGAAGTTTTTCTCATCCCTTGAAAATCCTCTCTTGCTTCCCACATCGGTCAATTCCGGTAAGCCCGGAATTTCAATTCTCCAACCTTCATCATTAGCCAAGTTTAAATGAAAAACATTCAATTTATAAAAAGCCATCAAATCCAGGAGCTTCAAGACAGCTTCTTTGGTCTGGAAATTCCTAGCCACATCCAGAAAAAGTCCCCGGTACGCAAAACGGGGTTCATCTTCAATTTTCAGTTGAGGGAAAACCAAGCGGGATTGGGCTTCTCGGAAATGATCAACAGGTAATAATGCCAATAAGGACTGTACAGCATAAAAAACACCTTTGGGATGATTGGCCTGGATTTGGATTTTATCTGAGATATCCAATTGATATCCTTCTATATTTTTAATAGATGGATTTTTTTTGATCTGGATTTTTGCATCATTTGTTGAATTGGAAGTAATCTGTCCTAGGTATTTAGATTTCAAGCTATTGATCAAAAATTCAGCTTCACTTGAAAAGTCAGAGTCAAATGATATTTCAATATCTCCTTCAACCTGTAATTCACCCTCACTCCATTCTAAACTTTTGGGTGAGGGAATGATGGGAGAAAATTCCCTTTGGGCCAATAATGTAAGCTCTTTTGATTGTTCAAATAAATTATTGCCGATAGGAATAGGAAGCGGAGTACCCTCCGCCATTTTATACAGCTCCCTTAGACTGAATTCTTTGACCCTATAATTTTCTATTTGATGACCTTTTTCTTCATCACCAAAGACCATAAAAACACCATGGGGTGCATGGCTGTTTTTCACAATGAAATTATCAGATTGATAGGAAAACGAATAGTTTTGACCCGGTTCTAATACCGGAAAATCCATTGCGGGTTTTATTCTAAAAAAATCCCCTGATAAATGTTCCATTATAATATTTTCATCTAAACTCGTTGGTTTTACAGATAGAAATATGGTATTGAAGTAAATCTCCCAATCTGGATTTAAAGAAGTTTTTGAATTATTGGTAAGGCTAAACTTTGCAGTGTGGCTTTGATTGGGCATTGCGATATTTTCTTCCAATTCCCAACTTAGGAGTACATCATCTACATTGATTTCATTTTGGGTGGATTGGCAGGAAAACCAAAGAAGAAATAAGGGCAGGAAAAATAAACGATAAGTCATAATTTATAGCTTTAGACCTCAATATAATATTTTATGATTTTTTAAAAAAAATTAAAAGATCCAAGAAACAGCTCAAATTACTTTAATTGATTAGTTTTTAAAGATTTCTACAGTCATTTGATTTGAATTTTAGGAGCATTTCATTTATTCTAAAAATAATTATTAGATTTAGAATTGATACTTTAATAAAAATATTGCTTAAGTATTTTCCATAGAAATTCTGTTGTCAATAAACCCCAAAGCTAATGACCCCAACCCCTGTTTTAGGTGTTCCTATTCAAGAAAGGTACCTGGCCATTGACGTCCTTCGTGGACTGACTATTGCCCTCATGATCGTAGTCAATACTCCCGGCAGTTGGAGTCACTTGTACGCCCCATTTGCCCATGCAGATTGGCATGGATTTACAATTACCGATTTGGTTTTCCCAACTTTCCTGTTTGTAGTAGGTAATGCCATGAGCTTCAGCATGAAGAAAATGGAAAAAATGGATCAGGGTGTTTTTCTCAAAAAAGTATTCAAAAGAACGGCAATCATATTCCTGATCGGATGGGGTTTAAATGCATTTCCATTTTTTGAATACAACGAAGCCGGAGGAATCGTCATGATCAATTGGTGGGATGTCAGGTTATTGGGTGTACTGCAAAGAATTGCCCTTTGCTACATGCTTGCCTCACTGATTTTATTTTATTTGGGAAAAAGAGGGGCTGTTGTATTCAGTATTCTCACACTATTGGGATTTTGGTGGGCTTTGTATTTTTTTGGAGATACAGAAGACCCTTATTCTTTAACAGGCAATGCCGTTTTGAAACTCGATCTTTGGTTGATCGGAGCCAAAAATCTCTATGGAGGTGAAGGCATTCCATTTGAACCGGAAGGTATATTGAGTACATTCCCTTCGGTAGTCAATGTAATTGGAGGATACTTTGCCGGAAAATTTATCCAGCAAATGGGAAATACAAGCAAAACCGTAAAGGCAATCTTTATCGCAGGTGTGGTAATGATTGTAGTCTGTTTACTTTGGGATAATGTATTTCCAATCAATAAAAAGATTTGGACAAGCCCCTACGTGCTTTTGACAGTTGGACTCGACCTTTTCCTGATTGCTTTCCTTATCCTGGTCATTGAGGTCTGGAAAAAAAGAAACTGGACTTATCCTTTTGAAGTATTTGGGAGAAATCCATTGATCTTATATGTACTTTCCGGAATCGTGATATCTGTGATGCATATCATCCAAATAGGAGATAAAAGTCTGAAGGGTGTAATTTATGAATTGGCATTCACTTCATGGTTGGGGCCAAAGAATGCTTCCCTCCTGTTTGCGCTTTTTTATATGCTGTTGATTTGGTTGGTGGGATTGTGGATGGATAGGAAAAAGATTTATATCAAGGTTTGATTTGAAAGTGAATTGAAAAATTTTAAGATTGGAATATTTTAAAATTGAAAAAATCGAAATAAAAAAGAGGTATTGCTAGGAATAAAATTACTTGTCAATCCCCTTCTATTTCCTTTACCAATTCTGCATACCAATCCGGACCAAATTTCCTGATCAAAGCATCTTTGAGGAATTTATAAATCGGAACCCCAAGCTTGCTGCCCAGTACACAAGCTGCGCTGCAAATATGCCAACGGTCGTAGTTAAGGGCTTCAAACTGATCATATTTAGTAATCCTGATAGGATACATATGGCAGGAAATAGGTTTTTTGAAATCTGTTTTTCCATCCAGATAGGCTTGTTCTATACCACATTTTAAAATTCCTTTTTCATCATAAAGGGCATAAGCACATTCCCTGTTATCCCCTATGGTGGGTGTTCCTTTATCGCCGTCTTTATCAATAACCCATGTTCCTTGTTCTTCAATTACTTTTCTGCCCTCTTCTGTGATATAGTCTTTTACCAATGGATAAATCTGCTCAATAATGCGCGTTTCCTCCTCTTCCAATGGCGCACCCGAATCTCCCTCAACACAACAAGCTCCTTTGCACTTTTCCAGGTCACAAACAAAAAATTGTTCTTTTATATCATCGCTGATTACAGCATTACCAACAAGTATCATTTCTAAATTAAATTAAAGGGTAAAGTTATGGATATTGATTTAAGAATCTGTCAAAAATCAATTTGAAACTTCATGTCCATCTTCTATTTTTTTAATCGATAAAAAAAGAACCGTCCCAATTTCTCGGAACGGTTCAACCCAGCACTATGAAGAAAAGCTTTTTAAGCCTTCCAACAATTAACAATGAAGCATTTGAAATGTTTAAAGTATTTTAAATCTTTTTTTAAAATCTGAATTCATATCCGGCTGTGATAAACTGTAGTATACCCCCTTTGATGCCTTGTGGTCTTCTGGAAGTAATAAATCGCTTTTCTTTTAGATTTTTGATCCCAAAATCAAATTTTGAATACCATTTGGAAACATCATCACCAAAAACAGCATCAGAAACTTTTTAGGAAGGAATTAGACCTATTCTACCATCTACTTTAGCTTCGATACTAATAAGTTCATCTGCAAATTGGTTTCCAAAAAATTACCTTACCGCCTTAAGCTAATTTTGGAATTTGTCTAAAGGGTAATTGCTGAATTGATAAACTACTCTTATGCGTTTTATTTATAACAATCCTAATTTTATAGATTTTGCCAATGAACTATATTTAAATAATTTATATTTTAATTTTTAACTATTGGTTTTGGACATAAGGTTAAATAAGATTAATCGAAATTGTCTTACTTTGCAAGGTGCAAGCCGACTTGTCGCTGTTCTCTTTGATGGGGAGAGAGGAAAGTCCGGGCTACATAGAGCGCCATATTTCCTAACAGGAAGGGGTCAAGTTGGTGACGACTTGATTACAGAAAGTGCCACAGAAAATATACCGTCCCGTCCCGATAGCTATCGGGATCGGGATAAGGGTGAAAAGGTGGGGTAAGAGCCCACCGCCCAAATGGTGACATTTGGGGCATGGTAAACCTTATGGGTTGAAAGATCAAATAGGTCCCGCGATGAAACCTGGTTTCATAAAAGGTTGCTCGTCTTTATGCGGGATGGGTAGATCGATAGAGTCATTCCGTGAGGAATGACCTAGATAAATGACAAGTGATGCATTCATCAGGAATGTTGAACAGAACCCGGCTTATAGGCTTGCACCTATTTTATTTAACCAAAATACTTCTATGCCAAAAATTCTGATAATCGATGATGAAAAAATCATCAGGTCCACATTAAGGGAAATTCTAGAATATGAAAAATATCAGATATCGGAAGCCCAAGATGGAGAAGAGGGACTTAAAATGTTGAAGGAAGAAGACTTTGATTTGGTCCTTTGCGATATCAAAATGCCAAAAATGGACGGGTTAGAGGTTTTGGAAAAAGCTTCGGAATTGGAAAAATTTCCGCAATTTATCATGATTTCGGCCCACGGATCCATTGAAACAGCTGTAGAAGCAACAAAGAAAGGTGCATTTGATTTCGTTCCAAAACCACCTGATCTGAACAGATTGCTTTTGACTGTAAGAAATGCTTTGGATAAAAAGAACCTGGTATCGGAAACGAAAATACTCAAGAAAAAACTTTCTCAAAAACTGGATATGGTCGGCGAGTCCGCTGCCATAAAAGATGTAAAAGAGACCATAGAAAAAGTCGCTCCTACCGAAGCCAGAGTCCTGATTACCGGCCCCAACGGTACCGGAAAAGAGTTGGTTGCGCACTGGCTCCATAAAAAAAGCAATAGATCTCAAGCGCCCTTCATTGCAGTCAATTGTGCAGCTATTCCTGCGGAATTAATTGAAAGCGAACTTTTTGGGCATGAAAAAGGCTCCTTTACCTCTGCGGTAAAACAAAGGATAGGTAAATTCGAACAAGCTGACGGTGGCACATTGTTTTTAGACGAGATAGGAGACATGAGTTTATCCGCCCAATCCAAAGTGCTCAGGGCCTTACAAGAACACAAAATCACCCGCGTAGGCGGTGATAAAGATATCAAAGTAGATGTAAGGGTCCTGGCAGCTACAAATAAGGATCTCAAAAAAGCCATAGAAGAAAATCTCTTCAGAGAGGATTTATATCATCGACTCAGTGTCATTCTAATTCAGGTTCCCCCTCTCAAAGAAAGAAAGGAAGACATTCCTATTCTTGTAGACAAATTCCTTGAAGACATTGCAAATGAATATGGCACTGTCAAAAAACAGATCTCAAAAGAAGCCCTTTCGAAACTGAAGGAATTTCCATGGACAGGAAATATAAGAGAATTACGTAATGTGGTTGAGAGGTTGATGATTTTGGGTGAAAAAACCATCAGCTTGGATGATATAAAAAAATACGCTGACTACGATTAGTCAGCTTATTTTTATCCTTTGATCTCTTTAGAGTCTACAGCTTTGGCATAAGCCGGGCAAGGCTTACTCGAAGCACAAGAACTAAGTGCCAATACCCCGACTGCCATAACAATAATTGCTAATCTTTTCATACTTTATATTTTTTGGAAACCAAATATGTTTAATTCTTAAAGGAATACAAAATTAATTGACCATTAAATTACAGCCTCTAATTACACTGTTATCAAATCTTCCAAGTACCTCTACGCTACCATCATGGCCTTTTTTTCCCAAATCCTGAGTTTCTATAAAGGAACAGGAATGAAAATTTGCAAGGTCAATAATATTGATCCCTCCCTGTGACCTAAAGGTTAAGGAAAGCGGGTCGTTGATGTCCCTCAATAAAACGCGCATGGTAGGAGGTAAATTGTATTTCCCCTCTCCTATTGAATATGCCTGAGACATTAATTCAGTCATACCATACTCAGAATGTACCTGACTTATTCCAAAGGAACCTTGCAAAATATCGTGTACTTCTTCCCGTATCATTTCTCTTCTTCTCCCCTTCATCCCCCCTGTTTCCATCACAAAAAAATTTTTATTTTCAGGGATTTTCAAACCACTTTCAGCCAAATCCAATAAGGCAAAAGTAACTCCAAGTAATAAAATCTTCCTTGGATCATCTTTCAAATCATGTAATTTCTCAACTAGTTCCCGCTGATTGTAAAGGTAGTACCCCGAGTGTTTTGAATTGGATCTGGTTATAAAATAATCCGTCATCCTAACCAGGGAACTTCCTTTTCTTTCCAAATATGAGGGAAGCAAGGCCAAAATATGGAAGTCTTCTATAGACCCATATTCTTTTTCAAATAAATTCAGCGAATGCTGCAGGTAGAAGTCCTCTTTCCAATAATAATGCCTACTTGTCTGTACTCCTGTGGTACCACTGCTTGAATAAAAACCTTCAAAATCCTTTGGATTTCCGCAAATAACTTGATGTTTTTTAAAAAATTCAATTGGTAAAAAGGGAATCTGTTCCACAAAATCAACTTCTTGGAAAGGAATTTTTCTAAATTTTAAATATTCACTATAAACAACGTTGTTTTCAGCTTGGAACCTAAAAATATCCAAAGCGAGTTTATCAAAATCAGAAACCTCCAAAGACAATATCTTTTGCCTAAAACAATTAAAATATTTGATCGTTCTATTATTTGTCATTAACATCCGTGGTATTTTGACTATACATAAATTCCTGTAATTTTACACCCACATGAGCGATGTAATAAAATATCCTGTTTTTATATTTCTGATTTCGATATTGGGGTCCTGTATCTCTCCTCCTGACAATTTTCCCTCAGTACCGGAAATATCCTTCAAAGATATAAGGTTTGTGCCAACAGATGGTTCAGATTCTTTAATTGTATCCGTAGATTTTAAAGATGCTGAAGGTGATTTGGGTTTAAATCCCACAGATATCAGTCCGCCTTTTCAACCGGTAGATTTTATTAGAGACAATTTAGGTAGGCTTATTGTGTATAGTGCTAGGCCTCCCGAGGCTCCATCTTTTAACCCCATAGATTGGGAAATCAATCCCATAGTGAATAATCAAAGAGTAATGGATACAGTTTGGGTCAGACAGAATCCTAATCACAACAATATTTTTGTCAGATTTTTTATCAAAAGAAATGGTGTTTTCCAAGAATTTAAATGGGAAGATCCACCATTTTTTACCACTTTTAATGGCAGGTTTCCAAGAATAGTCAATGGTGTAGAAGAGCAACCTGTAGAAGGAAGCATTGAATATGCTATGATGTCGTTTGGATGGAACTCTATCTTTAGAAATGATACAATAAGAATAGAAATCGAAATCCAGGACAGGGCCTTGAATCGCAGTAATATGACTGCTAGTCCAGAAATCACACTTAATCAGATCAGAAATCCATAGGTGTTAATAATCCTTACTCCCATAAAAAAATTATGAAAATGCTACTTTTTTAAGTTAGAATATTTTTTTGGGCTTTATATCCTTGGAAATTTTTGTGGGTTTGATTCATGCATCATTTCATAAACCTTCTCTACAACATCTTCCACTGATGGTTTCGAAAAATAATCTCCATCGGAAGAATAGGCTGGTCTATGTTCTTTTCCTGTAAGCGTTGCAGGTTCGGAGTCTAAATAATAATAACCCCTTTGTTCTTCAATTACCTGTTGCATCATATACGCAGAGGCTCCTCCGGGTACATCCTCGTCTGCAAACAAAACCCTGTTGGTTTTCTTCAAGGACTCCACTATGCGATGACCTTTATCAAATGGAATTAAAGTCTGAACATCCAAAATCTCAATTTCTATTCCCATTTCTGACAGATCATCAGCTGCTTCCATCACAATTTTACACATCGAACCATAAGTGACTACAGTAAGATCATTACCTTCTTTTAAAATATCAGGCCTACCCAATGCAACCTTAAAATCTCCAATATTTGAAGGCATTTTTTCTTTTAATCTATAACCATTTAAGCATTCAATTACTAAAGCCGGCTCATCAGATTTAAGCAGTGTATTATACATTCCTGCAGCTTGGGTCATGTTTCTGGGCACACAAATCAGCATACCCCGCAATGAATGTAACAACATACCCATCGGCGAACCTGCATGCCAAACCCCTTCAAGTCTATGACCTCTTGTTCTTACAATCAAAGGTGCCTTTTGCCCTCCTTTGGTTCTGTATTGAAGGGATGCCAAGTCATCTGACAAAGTCATCAAAGCATAATATATATAATCAAGGTATTGAATTTCAGCCATGGGTCTAAGACCCCTCAAGGCAGCCCCTATTCCCTGTCCGATTATCGTACATTCTCGAATGCCTGTATCGGAAACCCTTAATTCACCGTATTTGGCCTGAAGTCCGGCAAAAGCCTGGTTTACATCTCCTATTTTACCGACATCTTCACCAAAAACCAGAAACCTTGGTTCTGTTGAAATAATATTATCAAAACAAGCCTGAAGTATCTCTCTCCCGTCTACCAAACTGGCATTTTCGTCATATTCTACAGCAACGGGCTCAATGTTATCTACCTTAAAATCAGATTCACTGTACAAATAACTGTTGTACCTGTCATTATTTTTAATTTTTTGACCAGCATACCAAAAATCAAGGTCTGACTTGATTTCATCTGAATCATTCCTCAAAGCCCATAAAGCTCTACGAACGGTACTTATGACATCTTTACGTATAGGATTTAATGTCTTGCTCAATTCATCTGCAAGCTGCATCAATAATTCTTTTTCAATTGAAACTGTTGCTGCATTTCTAATCAAATTAACAGCTTCTGATAATTCACTTTTAATCTCGTTAGAAAAAGCTTTCCAAGCTGCATCCTTTTCCTGTTTTATAAACAATTTGGTCTCCTGATCAATTTTGTCCAAGTCCTCCGGAGTAGCAAATTCATTTTCTAAAAGGTATTCCCTGAATTTGAGGTTACAATCGTTTTCTTTTTCCCAGGTCAATCGCTCTGCTGATTTATATCTTTCATGAGACCCTGATGTAGAATGTCCTTGTGGCTGTGTAAGTTCAATGACATGGACGATTACAGGGACATGTTCTTCTCTTGCTATTCGGGCAGCATTTTCATAGGTCCAGTCCAAAGCTTCATAATCCCAGCCCTTAACCACAAAAATTTCATAGCCTTTTTGATCGTCATTTCTCTGAAAACCACGAAGTACTTCAGAAATACTGCTTTTGGTTGTGTGATATTTGTTTGGAACTGATATACCAAAACCATCATCCCATACAGACACTACCATCGGAACCTGCAAGACTCCTGCAGCATTTATAGTCTCAAAAAACAATCCTTCCGAGGTAGAGGCGTTTCCTATAGTCCCCCAAGCTACTTCATTTCCATTTACACTGAATTCCTGAAAAGATTTTAAATCCTGATTTTCCCGGTATAATTTAGAAGCAAAAGCTAAGCCTAATAACTTCGGCATTTGTCCTGCTGTTGGCGAAATGTCAGCAGAGGAATTTTTCATGGAAGTCAAATTTTTCCATGAACCATCATGGTTCAATGACCTGGTAGCAAAATGCCCGTTCATCAACCTTCCTGCTGAAGCTGGCTCCAAATCAACATTGGTATGGGCATAAAGCTGTGCGAAATATTCTCTTATAGAGGACTGGCCTATAGCAAACATGAGCGTCTGATCCCTGTAATATCCTGCCCTAAAATCCCCATCCTGAAAATACTTGGCCATTACAATCTGAGCAAGTTCTTTACCATCTCCAAAAATCCCAAATTTGGCTTTACCCATAAAAACTTCTTTTCTACCAATAAGAGATGCCTGCCTGCTTTCTTGAGCAAGACGGTAGTCTGCCAAAAGGCATTCTTTATCAAATACTTTGGAATTTTTTTGCTTGGAGTTTGATGTCACTGCTTTCATTTTAAATTTTTTAAGAACAAATCCGGTTTATGGGACTAAGTCCAAGTATTTCAAAAATAAAGAAAATTGCGATTTTTACAAACTGGAAAACAGAATAATTCTAATTTTTTTCAAAATTATTTATGGTAAAACAGAAATAATAATACGCTTTAAAGAATATAATTTTTTATTTTTGATATTTACTTACGATAAAAATTCAAAAAATAGCGAATCACCAATAAAATTCATTGCCGATTCCCTAAAAATAGATTAACCCGAATTTTAGATTATCAGAATTACATTTTCGAAATAAAATTAACATTTATAATATTTTTTGAAATTAAATATTGAAAACACATCATTTTATTAAAGCAATCAAAATAACTTGATAGATTTTATCTTTGATATAGATTCACTTATTATCTTTGCGTTCTTATATCCACAAACCCAAATTTTAACAAAATGATAATAGGAATTCCAAAGGAAATCAAAAATAACGAAAACAGGGTTGCCCTTACTCCTGCCGGTGCCAAAGAGCTTGTAAAAAGAGGTCATCAGGTATATGTTCAACATACTGCTGGAGTTGGCAGTGGTTTTTCGGATGATGAATACACTTCAGCTGGAGCAGCGGTTTTACCTACAATTGAAGACATTTATGGCATTGCCGAAATGATTATCAAGGTAAAAGAACCAATTGAACCGGAATACAAATTGATAAAAGAAGGTCAATTGTTGTTTACATATTTCCATTTTGCTTCCTATGAGCCATTAACAAAAGCCATGGTGGAAAGTAAAGCTGTTTGTCTTGCTTATGAAACTGTGGAGAAAACTGATAGAAGCCTACCTTTACTGGTACCTATGTCTGAAGTTGCGGGAAGAATGTCCATACAAAAGGGTGCAAATTATCTGGAAAAACCGCTCAAAGGAAGGGGAATACTTCTTGGTGGAGTTCCAGGTGTATTACCTGCAAAAGTATTGATTTTGGGTGGAGGAATTGTGGGTACTCAGGCAGCGTGGATGGCAGCCGGTCTAGGTGCTGATGTAACCATAATGGATGTCTCCATTCCAAGGATGAGATACCTCGCAGATGTTATGCCTGCAAACGTAAAAACGATCATGTCCAATGAGTACAATGTACGGGCTCTGATAAAAGAAGCCGACCTGATTATAGGTGCCGTATTGATACCTGGCGCAAAAGCTCCCCATTTGATCACAAGAGACATGCTGAAAGAAATGAAACCGGGAACAGTTCTAGTAGACGTTGCTGTTGACCAAGGTGGATGCATCGAAACCTGCAAGCCAACCACACATGAAAACCCAACCTATATCATTGATGATGTGGTTCATTATTGCGTAGCAAATATGCCAGGAGCAGTACCTTATACCTCAACCTTGGCACTAACTAACGCAACTCTTCCTTATGCTATTCAACTGGCGGATAAGGGCTGGAAAAAAGCTGCACTTGAAAATGCAGAGCTAGTCTTAGGCCTTAATGTAATTCACGGTGATATTGTGTATAAAGCTGTCGCAGATGCTTTTGATATGCCATATGTGCCTGTTGAAAAATATTTAGCTTAAAAATCAACCTCCTGGTTGAAATAAATTAATAAACTGTCAGAAGCTCCTTGTAATTATTTACAGGGAGCTTTTTTTATATTATGCGATTAAGTCAATATGATTTCAATTCAACCTATCCAAAACTTCAAAGCTGGAAACATTACTTTTGAACTCCGGAATGATTGATTTTAAGTGAAAAACGATTTCATTTTCGTTACTTTTCCCTACCATACTAAAAAACAATTCTAATTGGGATTCAATCTTATAGTAATGAACATGTGAAACTTGAGCGATTTTAATCTTTGGATGATGTGTTATTTTAACTTTTTCTGAATCATTGAGTAGTTCTTCGTAGAGTTTTTCTCCATCTCTAAGTCCTGTAAACACAATCTTGATTTCATCTCCTACTTTTTTACCACTAAGTTGAATCATATTGGTGGCAAGGTCCAGGATTTTAATAGGTTCACCCATATCAAAAGCGAAAATTTCTCCTCCATTTCCCATTATTCCTGCTTCAATTACCAGTTGACTTGCTTCAGGTACAGTCATGAAATACCGTGTCACATCAGGATGTGTGACCGTAATAGGACCGCCTCTTTGAATTTGTTTTTTAAACAGTGGAACGACCGAACCATTTGAACCTAAAACATTACCGAATCTTGTTGTAATAAATCTTGTATAGGAATTTTTGTGGTGCTTCATTAAAAAAGCATTCAACGATTGAACATACATTTCAGCGGCCCTTTTTGTAGCTCCCATTACATTGGTGGGATTTACCGCTTTATCTGTGCTGACAAAAACGAACTTATCTACATGGTGCAAAACAGATAAGTCTGCTAAAATTTTAGTCCCTAAGATATTGCTCTTAATTGCCTCTTCAGGATAATTTTCAATCATGGGAACATGCTTATAGGCAGCTGCATGGAAAACTATATCAGGTTTAAACTTTGAAAAAATTGATTTCATGCTGTTTTCATCCCTTATATCGGCCAATACCACCTGATGCGGAGTTACCATAGCCAAATTTTTCAAATCAAGATCCAACTCATATAAGGCAGATTCTGACATATCAAGAAGAACAACAAGCCTTGGATTATAATACATGATCTGACGGCACAGTTCACTTCCAATAGACCCCGCAGCACCTGTCACCAGTACAATCTTTTCCCGAAGACTTTCTTTGATTTGAGGATTATCCAAAGAGATTTGTTCCCTTCCCAAAAGATCTTCGATTTTCAAATCCCGGATGGCTTCGGAATTCAAGCCTCTGTTTATCCATTGATTAAGCGGAGGTACAATACTAACATGCACCTTATATTTGAAACATTCTTCTATAATTTGTTTCTTTCGTTTTAGCGGCAAATCCCTCACCGCAATGATCAGTTCCGAAACACCTTGATTTTCGACGAGCATAGATAGGTTTTCCAAACCTTTCAGGATTTTCTTGCCTTCAATGATTTTACCTTCCTTCTTTGGATCATCATCCAAAAACGCCGCAATTACAAGATTAGAATTGCTTTCCCGCTTAATAACATCATTGGCAATTATTCCAGCTTCACTTGCTCCAAATATCACTCCTACCTTAACTTGGTTGGTTACAAATCCACTTTTCAAATAAAGAAACAATTCCTTTACCAATAACCTATAAAAAACCAACAGGAACAAAGAGGATAATACAGCTATAATCAAAACTGATACGGGTAAAAGGTATCCCCCCAAAACCCACTTATCAAATACAATATTCACTATTGAAATTAAAACAAAATTCAACAGTATCGTCCTGAAAATAATCATGCTATCCTTAAAACCTGTATGCCTGACAATCCCTTTATAACTCTTGGTGAAAAACATCACCAAAATACCTGAAAGCATAAAACATAGTGATCCAAAAAAAGCATTGTTTTGCTGGACAATTTCCAATTCAAAGTTGAATCTTAACAAATAAGCAAAAAAAGCAGACTGGAATAAAATCACCGCATCTAAAGAGGCAATTACCCACCTGGGAAGCACTTTCATTTGTCTTAAAAAGTCCATAGTAGTTGGTTTTTTTATATGTATACTTAAAATAAATATGGTTTAAAGCATATCAAAGTTATCATAGATTCGCATAAAAACTAATTTTCTTTAAGGGTAAATTTGCTCGAATTTTTAACTAACATTTATCACTATTTGTGTTACAATTTTACCGACAAAAAAATTATTTTAATTCAAAAAAAAATTATGTGATTTGTTTTATTGTTAAGAAAAAAATGAGTTAAATCTCAATCTTTATTACTGCTACCCTTGAATTTTGGCATAGTTGAATGACCTTCTTGATTAATTCCATCACTTTTTACTATTTTCAAGATTGTTTTTAGTATGATCTCTAAATCCAGAAAAAAGGACAGATTTTCTACATACCAAATGTCCAATTCAAACCTTTTTTCCCAGGTCATATCATTTCTTCCATTTACCTGTGCCCATCCTGTAATTCCAGGTTTCACCGAATGACGTTGGTTTTGTTCTTTGGAATATAAAACCAAATACTCTTCCAATAAAGGTCTTGGACCAACCAAACTCATATCACCCATCAAAACGTTCCATAGCTGAGGTAACTCATCCAATGAAGCTGATCTGATAAATTTACCTATTTTGGTAAGTCTTTTGTCATCCTCCAATAAACTCCCTTCATCATCATAGACATCCTTCATAGTTTTAAATTTAACCAGCAAAAAAATCTTTTCATTTAAACCCGGCCTTCTTTGATAAAAAAATGGCGACCCATGATTTGTCAAAAAAAGAGTCAACCAAACAAGAAAAATTAATGGGCTTGTAAGAATCAATAAAAGCAAACCAAGAACCAAATCCAAAAACCTTTTCCCGATAGATTTATACATGAAAGAATATGATAATAATACTTAAAGGTTTTTGATTATTTCTACAATCCTTGATTGGTCATCTTCGGTAAGATCCTCACTGCTTGGAAGACATAATCCCTGAGAAAATAATTTTTCGGAATATCCTCCCTCGTAAAAAGGACATCCTTCAAAAGACGGTTGGGTATGCAGTGGTTTCCATAAATACCTTGATTCGATTTTTTCATTTAGTAAAGCGATCCTTACATCTTCATTCGAGGATCCAAAAATCTTTTCATCAATAAGAATAGCTGAAAGCCATCTGTTTGAAAAACAACCTTTAGGTTCATCTATGAATGATATTCCAGGAAGCTCTTTCAAAAGATGGTAATAATTTTCATAAACTTTTCGCCTTAAGGATATCTTTTGGTCCAATTTACTTATTTGGGCTAATCCAATTGCAGCAGAAATATTATTCATGCGATAATTATAACCCACTTCTTTATGAACATAATATTTGTAATTTTCCCTGGCCTGGACAGCTAAATACCTGGCTTTATCAATCAAAGCAGTGTTAGAACTTAGCAAGGCACCTCCTCCCCCAGTTGAGATTATCTTATTCCCATTGAAGGAAAAAATCCCAAAAGCACCCCATGTTCCACACAGCCGGCCATGATAAGTTGATCCCATAGCTTCAGCAGAATCTTCAATTACGGGTATTTCATACTTCTCGGAAATAGCCAGAATTTCATTATACTTAGCAGGCATCCCGAAAAGATCAACTGATATAATGGCTTTCGGTTTTTTACCTTTGGAAATTCTATCCCAGATTCCTCTTTCCAAAATTTCGGGACAGATATTCCAGGTTTCTGCCTCACTATCCACAAAAATCGGCGTCGCTCCCAGATAAATTACAGGATTGGCTGTTGCACAAAAAGTAAGGGACTGACACATCACCTCATCTCCATTTCCTACTCCCAATAGCTTTAGTGCCAAATGAATGGCTGAAGTACCTGAATTTAAAACAGCGGTTTCAAAACCTGAAAATCTATTTTTGATGACAGATTCAAATTTTTCTATAAACTCTCCACTTGTTGCAATTTGTTTTTGATGCAATGCTTCAAGTAGGTGTTTTTTTTCAAGCTCTTCAAAAACGGGCGTCGAAAGAGGAATAGGTTTTAACTCATTCATATTTGGATAACTTGAAGACAAATCTAGAGTAAAGTTTAATTTTAAAAAATATTGAGGTCTGAACTCCTGTATTTTTTATTAAAAAAAGAAAAGCTCCAGAAAAATCCGGAGCTCTGTCAATATTACAATAACAAAACAAAAATCAATTATCGCTCAATTTAGCTTTATCGATTACTCCTTCCTGAATTTCAGCCTTATGGATAGATTTCTTTTTAGCCCTTTTGGAAAGTATCGGCGGAGAATTTTTGTTTCTTTTTTTCACTCTTTTCAGAGTAATACTATCCAATTTCGCTCCCAATATAACAGCTGTCAAAATGACTAATGGGAGTAATACATAATCGTTCAAATTGGAAGCAAGAAAAATCAGACCAATAAAGCAGCATTTTACAAAGGTCAGTGTCAGTGTAACTTGATCATGCCTTAATCCCATTCTCAAAAGAAAGTGATGTACATGGCTTTTATCAGGTTCCATGGGTGACTTCCCATTCAAAGTTCTCTTTATGAAAATTCTTGATGTATCATAAATCGGAATAATCAACAAGGCTACCCCTGAGGCTATGGGGGCATTAAATTTCCAACCCTCAAAAGATGCCATAGTTCCGTTCTTATCGATAAAAAGAACAGTAAGAACAGCTAGTGCAAAGCCTAAACTCAAGGACCCTGTGTCCCCCATAAATATTTTTGCAGGATGCCAATTATAGACCAGAAATGACAAAACTGCACCAACCAAAATCAGCGAAAATGTCGCATAACTGGTCAGCCCAACATCATAAAACCACCACCCAAGAAATAAGAATGTGACCAGACTGATTGAACCTGCCAAACCATCTATGCCATCAATGAGATTAAAGGAATTGGTTAAAACTAAAATAGTGAAAAAAGATATGAAGTAACTTATCCAAATCGGCAGATCATAAATCCCCATAAATCCATAAAGACCAGTCAACCTAATATCAGCCATCACTACCACCAAGTAGGCTGCAATAAATTGGCCTGCGAGTTTTTGAAATGCACTCATATTGACCATATCATCTCTAAGCCCTACAAAGAACATCAAACCAAATGCGGCTAAAAGAAATCTTATTTCGGTTATAAACTGACCATCAAGCCAGGAAAGAACCGCGACAAATGTTGCAGCTACAAAGGATATCCCACCCATAGAAGGAATGAATCCACTATGGATTTTCCTACCTCCCGGTCTATCCATCAATTCCATTTTTTTGAGAATTAGAATGATAATAGGTGTTATAAGAAAACCTATGAGGAAAGCGGTGCTGACTGCAAGAAAAATAATCATAAAAATTAATTTGTTGGCAAAGTTAGCTATATGCCTAACTTAATTCAAAATTTCTCAAAATAATTTATAAATATCTTGGTATTTGTATACAAAATGCATTTTGAATATTGTAAAATATCAGCTTTGACAAGATAAACTTGCTTCAATCATGTTTATATATCAAGATTCAATTTTTCAGTTGAGATTTTATTTAAGTTTTTTAAGTAAATATTCCCCGTATTCATTCTTTCTCAATTGATTGGCCAATTCCAACAGCTTGGCAGAGCTGATATATCCCATATCATAAGCAATCTCCTCCAAACATGCCACTTTCAAACCTTGTCGCTTTTCAATGGTATGTATAAAATTGGAGGCTTCCAGCATAGATTCATGTGTTCCCGTATCCAACCATGCATATCCCCTTCCCATCAATTCTACCTTCAATTTTCCAAGATTAAGGTATTTTTGATTTACTGTTGTAATTTCTAGTTCCCCCCTTTTACTTGGTTTTATGTTTTTTGCAATCTCCACAACTGAATTGGGGTAAAAATATAGACCAACAACAGCATAATTACTTTTGGGTTCGTTGGGCTTTTCCTCAATACTTTTGACTCTTCCTGTATCATCAAATTCCACTACACCATATCTTTGCGGATCCTGAACATAATATCCAAAAACACCTGCATTGCCTTCATGTTCAACTGTTTCTACTGATTTTTTCAAAAGTTTAGTGAATCCGTGGCCATAGAAAATATTATCCCCCAGGACAAGACAGACCGAATCACTTCCAATAAATTTTTCTCCAATAATAAAAGCTTGGGCAAGTCCATCCGGGCTTGGTTGTTCTTCATATGAAATTTGAAGACCTAAATCAGTACCATCTCTAAAAAGTTTTTGGAAATTTGGAAGGTCATGTGGAGTGCTGATAATCAAAATTTCCCGAATCCCTGCCAACATCAATACCGATAGTGGATAATAAATCATGGGTTTATCATAAATCGCCAAAAGCTGCTTTGAGGTACCTTTTGTGATGGGATAAAGTCTAGTTCCGGAGCCGCCGGCAAGGATGATTCCTTTCATATTTTTAGATTTATGTGAGTTCTGAATGATGCTTGAAAATTATTTATACCTCAGATACCGTTCAATCAGATATTGATAGATAATGGAAATTATTTGATATTGGTGAGAAGTGGGGAATTATTCCTAAAATCATAAAGGTTTTAATATTTGCAGAGTAATATTGAAATATCAGAATTGATTTTAAGAAATAAGTCTTAAATCAACTGTAAATTTTAATAATTCTATCCACGATTCTTTCTGCCGCATTTCCATCCCAAAGGGGTATTCCCTTATAAGATTTCCATTCCCCATTAAGTAATTTTTCTAAAGGTGATTTTAGATTTGCAGGATCTGTTCCGATCAACTCATTCGTACCAAGGGTGACTGTTTCAGGGCGTTCTGTATTATTTCTCATCGTAATACATGGAACATCCATCACGGAAGCCTCCTCAGTAATTCCACCGGAGTCTGTGATTACACCAAGCGCATTTTTCACTAAATAATTAAATTCCAAGTATGACAAGGGATCCACCATCCTCAATCTTGAGTTCATGATACCTATCTTCTCCAGATTTTTAGCAGTCCTAGGATGAACCGGAAATACTACGGGAAAATTACCTGTTCCAATCATGATGGCATCTATCAAAGCTTTCAGTTGCTGCTCTCCATCGACATTTGCAGGTCTGTGCATGGTCATGACAAAATAGTTTTTTGACTTAAGGTCATCGAACATCTCTCCTGCCGGACTTACAAATCTATCTTGATTGGAAAGCAGTGTGTCTATCATGGTATTCCCCACAAAATGGATTCTATTCTCAGCTACTCCTACTGACTTTAGATGTTGGTTCGCAACTTCAGAGGTAGTAAAAAAATGGTCTGTAATACTATCCGTAACAATCCTATTTACCTCTTCAGGCATACTCATATCTCCTGAACGAATCCCCCCTTCAACATGGGCTACATCAATGACCAATTTCTTTGCTGCAATAGAACAGGCCAAAGTGGAAGTCACATCTCCCACGACAATAACCAAATCAGGCCTGTTGGCTAAAAGTTCTTTTTCAAAAGCCACCATGATGGCTGCAGTTTGTTCGGCCTGACTTCCACCCCCAGCTTCCAGATTGATATCAGGTTCAGGAATATTCAATTGTTCAAAAAAATCACCTGACATTTTTTTATCATAGTGCTGACCGGTATGTACCAATCTAAAGTTTATTGCTATTCCTTTATCTTTCTTGTCCTGAATGGCCTTAAGAATTGGTGCAATTTTCATAAAGTTTGGGCGGGCGCCGGCGACGATGGTTAGATTAATCATTAAATCTATAAATAAGGTTTAACTGAAAATGGGTAGACAACAAATTATATCCACTTGGAAATCCTTCAATATTTGAGCTATATTTCCATTGATAATTAAGGGCGTTGATAAGTTGAAATTTAGAATTTATTAAGAAACTATTCCATTCATAATCAAACAGAAGTGCCATGCTTAAGTCCACCCAAGGCTTTTGCACATCTTGTTGGCCGAAAGCTCGGTAATAGAAATCCTGATGATTTTCGAGTCTTTCTAACAAAATACCTATTTTGTTGTAGTTTTTTACAATAGAAAATTCAAAAGATTGAATATTTGATCCAGTTCCAATTCCTACACCCAGGGGTTGTCCAAAGTTTACAAATCCTCTTGCACCGGAACCATGTGTGTGCCAAGAAACTCCTCCTGTTAAATCTCTATATCGAATATATCTATTTATCGACTCCTGCTGATGGGTTATTTCTCCTCTAAAAAATAATTTTTTTGAAGTATTATTCATGTCAAATAATTTATTAAAACCTAACATATAAGCTCTAGCATGTTCAGGATTTAAAAATGCTTCTCTCCAATTGAAAGCATGGTCTCTTCTTCCAAACTCAAAATAAAATTCAAATTTAGATGGCTTATTAAGATATCTTGCCGAAACAGTAGCCTGCTGATCTCTTCCTAAACCATCTCGATCAAAACCATATTTGATTTTTTGAAATGGTTCAAAAATTGGGAAATAATCCTTAAAATTATCACCTTTTTGCCTATTATATTGTTGATATGTTCTGGCAAATCCAAAATATAATCCTGGAATCCATTTTGGTTGGTAAGATAACGTAATACCATTTAGATATCTCCAATCTCCGTTAAATGGATTAAAAAAAGCTTGGTTCAATTCCTGATTTTGAGAAGGGGCGAGCCCGGAATTTTCCAACCGTCCAACAATAAGTTGACCCTCAAATTCACCAATTAAAGTTTTGGCAGGTTTTAATGTATTTAGTGTAAAATGAGGAAATCCGGGAGCATTCCGTGAGAAGGTTAAAGAATTCCATTGTCCAGGACCCCACCAAATATTTCTTGTTGAAATTCCAATTTCAAACGCCCCAAAGTAAACCAACAAACTTGACTGTCCCCACCATGCTTTTTTATATGGTCCTTGGCCAAATCTTTCAGGAGTATCAGAAAAATTCCAAAAAAAGAACCTGTCTTTAATTATATTTTCAGGTGAATTATCCGGAAATCCCAAGAATTTTTTGTTTTGGGACCATACAAACTCGGGCTGAAATTGAATTTTCAAGAAACTATTTTTTATTTCGAAACCTAATGAAAAATATTGTTGAAGTCCAACTTGAGGTATCATTAACCCATCCCCCCAACCATAAGGTCTATTTGTATTATAGACATTTTTTTGAAAAATATAAGTTGGATCAATTTTGAACTTCTTGGCATTTAATTTTACGGAATCTTGAATTTGAAGTGGCCTAAAAAAAAATGAATTATTCACAGTATTCTTATTTTCTAATTGCATTCTTCTCAAATACTCCTCCAATTGAAGTTCGCCTGCTGGATATGTTTGCGCCAAGCAAAAATTTAAAATTAAAAAAGTAAAAAAAACCAAAACGAGAACTGATTTATACAAAAAGATCCCTTTTTGAAATTGGAAAATCATAACCTTTTTAATTTAAGTTTCCAATAAAACTTTATAAGGTGTATTTGGCGAAAAATACGTTTTGGTTGGTTTATTAACCTAAAAGCCCATTCAATATTGTTTTTTATCCACCATTCAGGAGCTCTTTTAATCGCTCCTGTATAAACATCAAAGCTACCTCCAAGTCCTTGGTATAGGGCCGGATGAATTTGGTATATTTCTTCCATCAATAACTCCTGACGTGGAGATCCCATTGCAACAAAAATAATATCCGGCTTTTTCTCTTTTATGTCTTGAAATAAGAACTCCTTCTCCTCAACTGATTTGATGTAGCCATTCCTGAAATTTAAAATATTTATATTTGGAAAATTTAATTTTAATAAAGCAACAGTTTTATGAATTGTATCCTCAGTTCCACCTATTAAATAAAAGGATTGGGAATGATGTTTTTCATTTATAATATCTAACCAAAGTTCGCAGCCAGGAATTTTGACTACATCTTTAAACCCTTTGGATTTCAAAGCCCAAACAGCTCCAATTCCGTCTGGATATCCCAAATTTCTATTTATTATGGATCTTGTCTGTTCAGTTGAATGCAATATTTTTTCTGCATTTACAGCAATCAATATCTTTTTTTCTTCTAAGGCAAATTGAATTAATTCATTTCTATTCCTAGGAGCATAAATTTCAATACCATTAATAGTTTCTTTATTCATTGGATTTTTGGCTGAAATTCAAATATATTGCTAATGCATTAAACATAAATGCATTACTCCAACGCATATATGATATTTTTGAGCTGAGGCTTTTTTTTATTTGATAATAAAAAAAACCTTTTTCGTCCTGCATATTTTCAATAGTCCAAGCTATCACTTTTTGCGTCAATTCATTACATTGATTAAACTCATCAAAGATGCTAACCGTAACTAAGAACTGACCAGGACAATGGATATCTATAGGAAATATTTGATTATGGTAATATTTTGGTATGCCATTTTCAAGAAAGAAATTTGCTAAATAAAAATCATACCCTTTTTTAATGTTTTCTTTAAATGCATCGTCACTCGTGAATTTTTGATAGTAATATAATGCTTCTAAATTAAATCCAGTGTGAAAACTATCTATCCAATTTTGAACAGGAAGTAAACCATATACCCAAGATCCATTTTTATTTTGGCTATTTATTGCAGAAACAACCGCTTTCCTAGCAAGGTCTTTATATTCAATATTTTTTGAATAATGATAACCATAAGATAATAGTTTAGCACCCAACAAACTTGCATTAAAGACAGTATTATTTCCATTTAACGGACTGTAACTGATGATAACCCCTCCTTTGTGTGGAGTTCTATTCAAGTCGTTTTTCACAAATTCACATGCTGAAAGTGCCTCATTTAGGAATTTCTCCTCTTTAATAACTGCATATGCCTCAAATAAAGCAGAAGCACAGAAAGTCGTAGCAACAACGGTGGGAGTATAGGCTGGAAACAAAAAAAGCCTTCTGGCTTGCCAGTCAAAGTTATATCCCCAACATGAGTGTTTTTGATTTGGGGATTTCAATTGAATAAGCAATTCCGCTAATTCAACAATCTTGTCTTTTAAATCTTCTAAAGTTCCAAATTCAATATTTCCAGTTAGGCAAATTTTATAAAGCTGAATATATCCATTTAAAAATAATCCTATTCCCATAGAATTATATTCTTTTGGAACTAGAAGTAACTTTCTTAAGTTAAATGGATTTCTTTTAAAACTTTGAATCCAAATTAACCTTGCCAGATCCCAATGCTTAAGCGGTGTGGCTTTAAATACTTTGGAGTTCAGTCCGTCATATGGATCCCAACCTTTATAGCCTTCTTTTTCGCAATATGAGCGAAGCTTGTTAAAAGATTCCTTCAAATTAAACTTGTATATATTTCCCTGCATTTTGTATTGACTCAATCGCTTTAAAAGTTGATTTAGTAACTGAATAGATTTCTTCAAAACTTATCGGAGATTTGCCACTTTTTTTTATTCCTTCAACAAATTCGCTAACCATTTCTTTTTGCCCTTTATTCTGATTTAAAAACGAAGCTTTTTTTACTTTCCCTTTTGAATAAACTTTGAGGCTTTTAAAATCATTTAAAACAGCGGATGATCCTGATGAAAAAACCTCAAAATATTCTTTTGGTAATTCTTTTGAACCATTTGAATAATAGGCAATTATACCTATTGAACCATTTTTAAACTTAATCGAAATATTTACTGTGTCATTCAAATTAAAACTATCAGGCAATGTCATTGCTGACACCATTTCAGGCAAACTTCCACATATATATGTCATAAAATCAACAAAATGACACACTTCTCCAATTATCCTGCCTCCTCCAATCTCAATATCCTGTATCCACGAATCAAATGGAATAATCCCGGAGTTAATTCTATATATCATAGACATAGGTCCATGAGGAATTCCATCTTTAATCATTTTGCTCAAAGGCGAAAATCTTCTATTGAATCCAACCATCAAGGAGGTTCCTGAAATTTCATATGCGGATTTTATGGCTTCCAATTCTGATTCAAGAAGGCAAATTGGTTTTTCTACAAAAACATTTTTATTTGATTTTAATGATTTTAGTACATAGTATGCATGGGAATCGTGCCGCGTAGCAATAAAAACCGTGTTCGTTGATTTTTCGAAGATCTGATCTTCATGGGATGCACTAAAATTAAATTTATATTTTTCAGCTACCCTTTTGGAAGTTGTTCCCGAATTTGTTAAAACACCAATTTTTGAAATATCTTTTATTCCATTTAAGTTTGGAAGAAGGTTACCTTGAGCATAAGATCCCGCTCCCACAAATGAAATATTCACCTGACCCTCTATCTTTTTTTCATTGGTAATTACCTTTTCTCTGCTGTGCTTTTTTTCAAAATCATATTTTAACAAGATGCCTATATAGGGTTCATTTTTATTGACAACTAAATCAAATGCTTTTGGAGCTTCAATAAAAGGAAATTCATGCGTTGTTAAGAATCCAACAGAAATAATTTTCCTTTCCAATAAATTTTGGAAAGCTTGCATATTTCTCTTTTGAGTCCAGCGAACATATGCCAGAGGATAATCTAAGCCCTTTTCTTCATAATTTAAATCATATCTTCCTGGACCATAAGAACATGCCATTTTCAATTCCAATTCCTTTCTGTACCAAAAAGGATCTCTGTCAAAGCCGGTTGGAACTGCACCTAAAACAATTACCCTACCCTTCTTCCTTGCCACAGCACCAGCAAAATTTATAGGATCAAGACTTTGGGTTCCTGCTGAAATAATTACTGCATCGGCACCATATCCATTTGTTAAGCTTTGAATTTGATCCTCTAAACCACTTTCATTTCTTGGATAGCCAAAATCGACGACATTATTTTCTAAAGCAAACTTAACCGCAGAATCAGAAACGTCAACTCCAATTACCTTTACGCCTGAAGCTTTCAATAAAAGACTTGCGAGCTGCCCTAACAATCCTAAACCGATTATCACGCAGGATTCTCCAAGTCTTAAATCAGCTTGCCTAACTCCTTGCATTGCTATTGCGCCTAGTGTATTGTATGCGGATTCGGCCAAATTTGCATCATCTGCTAATTTTACGCATAGGTTCACCGGAATTGAGACAATTTCAGCATGATTGGCAAATCCAACTCCTGCACAAGCCACTAAATCTCCGATTTTAAATTCTTGTACATCAGACCCAACCTCAACAACTTCACCCGCACAACTATAACCCATAGGCGAGTATGAATCCAGTTTTTTCATAACAGCCCTATAAGTTTGAATTGGACCTTGTTTCTTCAAAGTATCAAGAACTAATTTCACTTGTTGAGGCCTTTCTGCAGCTTTTCCGATTAGGCTTTTCCTTGCCGCTGATACAGTTGAACCTTCCGTTCCTGCACTAATTACAGAAAAATGGTTTTTGACAATTACCATTCCCTTTGAAATCTGGGGATATGGAATTTCTTGAATTACCATTTCACCTGAACCTAATTTTTGTGTAACTTGTAACATTATTAATATTTTTTTCTATCATTTAAAATGGGAAAAGGACCGTTCAATTCTTTTAAAATTTTTGCAGGATTACCACCAACAACAGTATTTGGAGGAACATTCCTAGAAACTATAGACCCTGCGGCAATTACAGAATTATCTCCTATTATAACATTCCTCAGAATAACTGAATTGACTCCAACAAAAACATTATTTCCAATAATTACCTCCCCATACCCAAAATCATTAATATCAATCATCCTACTAGCACCATCATGAGAAAGGATTTTTACGCCACTAGTAATTAAACAATTATTTCCAATAACAATTTTTCCTCTATGGGTGTCAATTTTAGCTCCAAAACTAATCATTGTGTTACTCCCGATTGTAACACCTCGCATCCTAAGGTAATTTTGATATAAAAATCTTATCAATTCGCTCAAATAGTAAAATATTATTTTCATATTTTATTTTATTCTTTAGTAATTTCTTTATAAAAGCTGATAATCTCTCCACTTTTTTTCTCCCAAGAGTTAGATTCACCTAATGCCCTATTATATTCTCCCATTTCAATTAAATCAAATTTATTTGAAGTGATTTTAATAATTGCTTGAATGATGCTTTCCTCATCAAAATTTACCGGGATGAAACCAAATGGATTATCCTTTACAAAATCAATTAAGTCACCATAAGGGTTAATTAATATTGGCCTACCCAAGGCAAGGTAATCACCAATTTTATTGGGCCATCCTGCAAGGGCATTTTCATTAACTTTCCTTATCATAACAAAAACATCTATCTCCTCCAAAACACTGGTATCATTCAAATAATCTATCCATCCTTTTTCAATCAAAATTTTATCAAGTCCATATTGTTTTTTCTTCAAAGGATTTAGAATATTTCCAAAACCTAAAAAAATTACTTTTTCTTTAATTCTAACATCGGAAAGAGAGTTGAAAAAAGGTATCATTAAATCCAATTCGGTATCTGCCATTCCAATGTATGCCAACTTAATTTTTCCGGTTCTATCCGGTAAAGGTTTTTGGTATTTCAATTTTGAAGTCAAAGCTCCTCCATGAATAATCTTAACATTTTTTATCCCTGTTGATAATGCTTTATTAAACATCCAATTTGAAAGGACTATAACTCCATCTGCTTTTTTTTTGCTTTTTATTTCAAGCCATTTTTCAAGTTTTCCATAAAAAATCCTGAAGTACCATGGCTTTTCATTGTAATAACCACCGTCCCCATAAAAATCCCACCATTCTGTTAAGTGGATTGAACCAAACAGGAATTGATTAATAAATGCAGGAAAGTTAGATGGCCGATGACCGCAATCTGAAATTATTAAATCAAATTTGTTAAATCCTACAAATACCGTTTTAAAAAATAAACTAAATATACCGAATCCTGAAGCTTTTAGTTTTAATGGAAGGAGATCAGGAAAAACGTAAATCAAAACTCCGTCTATTGTTTTTTTTTCAAATTTTAAAAATCTTCTTTGAAAAGAAGTGGTCATAAATGTCACAGAATGGCCCAATTTAGACATTCCTGAAGCTAAAAAGAATGACCTGCCCCAACCATCTTTTCCTTCCACTCCCCTATGGACATATAGAATTTTTAATTTTCTATTTGCCATACTACCCTTTTTACATAATCGACATACGAAATTAGTATTCTGACCATTTTGGCAGATACATTTGGCATACTATAATCAGCAACCTTCCTAAAATTTCTATTATCACCTATTTTCTGTTGTTCAAGTTGAGAGATGCCTTGGATAATCCTTTCAGTATTCATCCCTACCATCATTACAGATGCCTCTTCCATTGCCTCAGGTCTTTCGTGAGCATCTCTTATATTCAATGCCCTAAAGTTCAAAATTGATGATTCTTCCGAAATAGTCCCGCTATCTGAAAGGACTGCAAATGAGTTCATCTGCAAAGCATTATAATCAATAAATCCAAGCGGTTTTAATAGTTGAATTAAGGGATGAGTTTCAATTCCTTTCGATTCTATCATTTTTCTTGTCCTTGGATGGGTACTGACAATTATAGGATATTGATATTTTTCAGCCAAGAAATTAAGACTTTCAATCAATCCCTTAAAGTTTTTTTCATTGTTTATGTTTTCTTCCCGATGAGAAGATACCACAAAGAATTTTCCTTTTTTCAAACCTAACCTTGATACAACATTGGAATCAATAATTCTGTCCAAATGAAAATTCAAAACCTCGTACATTGGCGAACCAGTTTTGATAATCCTGTCAGCGGAAATCCCTTCCCGCAAAAGATACTCTCTCGCTATATCACTATAAGTAAGATTGATGTCCGAAATATGGTCAACAATTTTTCTATTAGTTTCCTCTGGCACCCTTTGGTCAAAACACCTGTTTCCCGCTTCCATGTGGAAAATGGGGACATGTCTCTTTTTGGCTGGAATGGCACAAAGACAACTATTAGTATCTCCCAAAACCAAAAATGCATCGGGTTTTAATTGTTCCAACAAAGGGTCAATTTTAATTAAAATTTGTCCCACTGTTTCTGTGGGTGTTGCACCAGCTGCATCCAAAAAATAATCCGGATTTCTGATTTGAAGATCTTCGAAAAATATTTGATTCAATTCATAATCAAAATTCTGACCGGTATGAACCAAAATATGATCAATAGCTTCTGATTCATCTAAGGCAGTCAATACCCTTGATAATCGAATGATTTCTGGCCTGGTACCGACTACGGTCATTACTTTTAATCTCTTCATATACGTTTTATCAGGTTTTTTATTTTAGATCCAAAAAATTCAAACGTTTTCAAAATAGGTGTCTGGATTAGATGGGTCATAATGCTCATTTATCCAGAAAATAGTATACAGTTCTTCATCTCCAATGTTTTTGATGTTATGAGTATACCATATAGGCATATCGACATAAGCAGGCTCATTTCCATCCAAATAATAATTGAAAACCTTGTCAGTGCCTATTTTCCTGAGTTGGATCAAGGCCTTACCTTTGATAACTGCAAAACGCTCTATTTTTCTGGTGTGAAAATGGTTTCCCCTTGTAACTCCAGGTAAAGTAGTAGAAAAAGAAACCTGTCCTCCAATTCCCAATCGGATAACTTCAACAAAAGCACCCCTTGCATCTTTGTGTTGGGTAAATTTTCGCGGAAAGTAATTTTCAATATCCATATAGCACCTATAAGTATTGAACAGGTTATGTTCAAAAGTACCTGAAATTTGTGGAATCACACCCAATTCTTGATATTCAGATTTGAACTTTTGAAGCATGAACAAAATTTCAGAAACTTTTGCCTCAGCAGTATGTTCCACGAGGATTGAGGTACCTCCTTTTCTTGCTCTGATTAATTTAATGATAGTATTTACTAACTCACCGACATAAATCAATTTCAAATCTCCATCTACCTCTATTTTAGGAATTTCACCTCTGCTTATCTGGTGAGCGAAAGTAGCCACAACTGAATTATAAAATGGATTTCCAAATGGTCCAAAAACATTGGGGATAATCAAACCAGAAAAAACAGCATCATTCTTTTTTGCCCAATCAGCCAAAAGTTTCCTTCCCGCTTTCTTTGATTTTCCATAGAGATTATCTTTTTCCTCCTGGGTTGAAGATGAAATAAAAACATGGGGATTTCTTCCTGTCCTTTCAAAAGAGCTTATTAGTCGTTGAACAAGTTTAATGTTTGTGGAAAAAATTACCTCCGGATCATTGTGTCTGTTAAGGGCTGCCAAATGAACAATGACATCGCATTTTCGCACAAATGAATCAAGAAGTTCTTCATCTAAAAACCAATCTCTATTAAACTCAATTCTCTCAAATTCATCGGGAAACAAACCCAGAGCATTAAAAAGGTGGGTTCCAACAAAACCATTTTGTCCGGTAATTCCAATTTTTTTAGCCATATTGATATTAATCCGGATATTGTTCGACGTTAGTTTCTCCCAAGATCTCTTTTCTTATGATAGGGAGTTTGAAAAGTAATTTTTTCATTCCCTCAATATCCAACCTTCCTGTATTGTGGGAGTGATATTCTTCAAAATTAGAAACATTTGGTTCTCCCTCTGAAAAAAATTGGGCATAGTTAAGGTCTCTTGTATCAGCAGGAATTCTATAATAATTACCCATGTCTATTGCTTTAACCATATCCTCTCTGTTGACCAAGGTTTCATACAGCTTCTCTCCATGACGGGTTCCTATGACTTTTATTTCATTGGATGCACCATACAATTCTAAAAGGGCTTTAGCCAAAACTTCGATAGTAGCCGCCGGAGCTTTCTGAACAAATAAATCCCCTTGCTGACTATTTTCAAAGGCGAACCAAACCAGGTCAACAGCATCCTCCAGAGTCATCATAAACCTTGTCATATTGGGATCTGTGATAGTTAAAGGATTTCCTGATTTTATCTGGTCAATAAATAAAGGTATCACAGAACCTCTTGACGCCATAACGTTTCCGTATCTGGTTCCACAAAAAATTGTTTTTGCATCATCAAGGTTTCTTGATTTTGCAACCATTACCTTTTCCATCATCGCTTTGGACATCCCCATAGCATTGATGGGATAGGCGGCTTTGTCTGTACTTAATACCACCACTCTATTTACTTCAAATTTCTCGGCTGCTGAGAGGACATTGTCAGTGCCCAGAATATTGGTTTTAACTGCCTCAAGAGGGAAGAATTCACAGGAAGGAACTTGTTTCAAAGCAGCTGCATGAAAAATAAAATCCACGCCTTTTACAGCATTTTCAACGCTAGCTAAATCCCTTGCATCTCCAATATAAAATTTGACTTTTGGATCATTGATTTTCTTCCTAAGGTCATCTTGTTTTTTCTCATCTCTACTAAAAACTCTGATTTCAGTAAACAAATCAGAATTTTTAAATCTATTTAAAACTGCGCTACCAAAGGATCCTGTTCCACCGGTAATTAAAAGGGTTTTACTTTGTTTTTGTGTCATTTACCTTATTTATAAAATTAATAATTTTTTCCCCTGCAATTAAATGCGAATATTCCCTATTTAATAGTTCTCTGCCTTTTTTTGCAACCTCAAGAGCAAAAGGATAATTTTTTAAAACAAATTCAATTTTATTAGCATATGAATTAACGTTTTCAGGTTCCACAAGAAACAGGTGCTCACCATCTTTTACAAAATTTGAAATTTCACCCACATCTGTCGTGATTATTGGGGTACCAGAAGCCAAGTATTCCCCAACTTTAGTTGGAAATCCTCCGGTAGCCCTAACTGTATTTGGCTGGGAAGAAACCAGAATCATAGACTTAGACAAAATGAATGGTACTTCATCATAATAAGCAAAGTGAAAGCTAACTCTATTTCCTAAATTCAACTCACTGATTATTCCTTCAAGAAGCTTTTTTTCAGCTTGATTTGGCTTCCCAAATAATTTGAGTTTAAAAGTTGGAAACTTTAAACTCACTTTCGCGAAAGCTTTAATAATTAAATCAACATTATCCTTGGACAATTCCATGTTTCCCATATAACACAATGAATCTTCTCTATAATTTTGACTAGAATCTAAAAACCTATCGGTATCGGTTATGGTGTTTAAAAGTAAGTGGGGCATTGGTCTATTTAAAATATTTGAATAAAATTCTAAGAGTTTATCAGTCATTGAAATAAAACCATCAACAAACCTGAAAATTAAGCGGTAGCTTTTCTTTTTGATTAAACTAATGTCGCTTTTAAGGTAATGTCGAATTGGAATTGGGAATTCATCGAAAATGAAAAAAACGGGAATGCCTAGTATTTTAGAAAAAAATGATACTGGACCAAGAACAAGGGGATTGTCATTACTAATAATTATGGAATCATATTTTTTTCTATTTTTTTTTAAATAAACCAATGAAAATACTAATCCCAAAAAAAAATGAATCCCCCTTATAAGAATAAAACGATTATACTTTGCAGAAAAAGGTGAAATAAAGTTCAAATCTTTAGGCCAATTTGAATTTGATTCCTTTTTTGAATAAGGATAAATCGAAAGAAGATCAACATTTACCCCATTAATCACCATCCCTTTGCCATAAGCAACCATCCTTGTTGTCGGTGCGAGCCCGCTAGGTAACGGGAAATAAGAAAAAACAAGTATTTTCAATGTTTTATGTTTTTAGGGATAAAAGAAGTAAAAAACAATAAGCTTGCAACTAAGTTGCTTTCTATTGGATTTGAGATAAACATAATTAACAATGCAAAAAAAATAAATATGTGTTGAAATAGTCCATATTTTGGGAATAAATTTCCTCTTATCCAATAAAATATAGTCCATAAAAATGTGGCTAATCCTAATGGACCCCATTTATATAAAATATCTGAAACACCACCAACACCTACTATTTTAATAGAAGACACATATGACTTTTTATCTTCAACAACGCCAAATCCTAAAGGATAATCTATTGTTTTGACAATATTTATCAACAAATAAGAAAGTCGGTTAGCTTCAAGTCTATCAGTAATTTTCTGATCATGATAAATTTCAGAATTAGTTTCTTCTATATATTCTTCGATTTTTGGTATCAAAAATTCACTGTAAATGAAATTAGTATTGAATATTAACAGCAGTCCAATAATTGAAAATAGAAAAATTAATCTTTTCTTATTTAATGAAACTGCAAAAAGGAGAAAAATTAATGATATATATCCAGCAGTCGAAACTGTGGTAATTATTGCTAAAATGTAAAGAAGAATTCTTTTGGTAAAAAAAAAGCCTGATTTACTCCAATTATATATAATCATAATCACTGATGACATAGCAAATGCTCCGGGCTCCCACATAAATCCTGAATTTCTCCAATCATCTCTCCCTGAATGAGTATAAAAAAAGGAATACCAAAAATCTTTCTGGGCATCTTTCTGTAAAAAAACTTCGTGGGTGAAAGGTTGGAAAACAATTTTCAAGTCATGAAAAAAGGATGGAAATAATAGGTTAAAGGGGAAAATAATCAAAGCAATAAATGTCAAAGAAAAAATTAATTTTTCAAATTTTTCCCAAAAATGTCCATTCCACAAATTTACAAGAAAAAACCCAATAGAAATCCTTAACACATATCCACTAAAAGTAATTAAACTAAATGTAGTCCTATTAAATCCTATTGATAGAATATTAATTAAAGTCCAAATCAATAAGACCTTTATCAATATTTTAGAGTTTCCAAAATTTTTATTGTAGAATACTATATAAAGAAAAAGGAAAGAAAAAATCAAAAAAAATGCTTTATCGACAAAAAAGAAACATGATGCAAACAATGAAACACTGATGAATAGAATTATGGAATGTTCAAAAAATCTATTGATCTTTGAATAAAAGATAATACTCTTTATTTGTTCCATATGCCTGAGGCTGTTTGATTCAATAATTTTTTAATTTGAATCCTAGGCCAAACCATATTAATTCCAGCAATAAAAATCATTGAAACAATCACCCCTTCCAATCCAATCCAAAGTCCTAACAAAATTGCCATTGGAATATGAATGAGGACTTCAACAAACATAAACAAAAATTGCAATTTCAATTTTCCACTTCCATTTATAAAGCTACCATATATCGTCCATTGCATATAAAAAATATAATATACGCCCATTAAAATTAGAACAGAAAAATTGTATTTCACCTTTTCCCCTAACCATAAATGATAAATCATAGGGCCGACAACAACAAGTAATGCTGTTAAAAAAATAAAAACAACCCAAACCAAATTAAGCTTTCTTAAATTTAAGCTAACCCAAGAAAAATTCTTTGTGAAAAATGCCTCAGAAGAAGCTGACCAAAATGGAGTCGAAATTAAATACAATACAGTGTTTAAAATACCTAAATATTTAAATGCAATATTAAACTCTGTAACACCACTAGGCCCAACCGTATGAGCAATAATTATATTGTTTGATTGAAATAATAGAAGTGAAGTTATCTGAACTGCAAAAAACATGTATCCTAGGCCAAGCAATGGTTTTACCAAGTTTTTATTAAAAAAAGAAAATTTTGGAGCAATATTTTTAAACTTAAATTTAAATACAGCAAGATTTGCAAATATCATTACCAACAATGGTGCAATCGAAATAATAATTCCTAAAAATACCAGCGAAAGGTTAATATTGAATTTAACAAGAATAAAAATACTCAAAAACCCTATTATTTGTCCTGAAATATTAACAAAATAAGCAGCTTCAGGTTTTTGAGCCCCTAATAGAACTGAATTTACAAGCCTAAATAAAAATTGAATTGAAAATATAATTAAAACCCAAAACATTAATTTGGACAGTTCATTTGACATGCTTATTGGGGCATTTAATACCCTATGCCATGAAATCAAGGGGATAATAAATATTGATATTAAGACTAAAAAAAGTACAATTACTAATATTGAAAAATAAGCTGTACTGATATATGCTCTAGCTTTCATTTCATCATTAACAGCCAAACTTTCTGAAACCTTATTCCTAAGTCCATGACCTAAACCGATATCTAAATATCCAATCCAGGAAATCATCGTGGTTATAGTCAGCCAAATACCATACCTTTCTGTATCGAGCACACTAATCATTAATGGCACATATAATAAATTTATAATAATACCAATGAAATTGAAAAGCAATAATAAAGAAATACTTTTTGAAAGCTTTCCCTTCACAAGGGAATTAAAAAAACTAACCATAATTTATACTTGAAATTAAAATAGTTTTTGATTTTTATATTTTCAATACTTTGAAATAAGGGATATTTTATAAAAATAAATTCGCTTTCATTTGAAATAAAATAGCAGATTTCTTTAAGAAATTTATTTATTTAAAATCTAATTATTCCAACCCTGAAACAGGGTGAGAATCACGAGAATAAATAGAAGAATGGGACAGAACTTTTCTAAGTTTGGGATGTCATATTTGATCTTTTCTTGGAAATGATTTTAATGACCTGTTCCTAAAAATTTATTTAATATCCAAAAAGCAGAGGAATAATTTATTCAAAAATTATTAAATAGTTATGAACTTCTCTAATACCATTCAATAGATTTAATTTATCCTTTCAAATAATTAGATTTTGGTGGAATTCAATATTTTCTACAACCTTAATTTTTGAAGGTAAGCAGTGGGAAGTTCACAACTTCTTTTTGTGAATCCTTTTAATCGAATGCTTTTTTAAAAAGTAAAAAAATATTTTCGGAATCACTCCCAAAAAAGAACCATCTGAATCTTGTTTCCTAGCAAAAACAGTAAAGACTCAGAGTCCAAAAAACCCAAGTGATAAATATCAGAAAATTTTTCACAAATAGCCCTTCTAAATATTTTGTTATTTTAAACGGAAAAAATGCATTTGAAATAATATGTTTTTTTCTCAAATCAGGTTTATTTTCAATAAGGAATAAACTTGCTAAGTCACAAATCTCCACACCTGCCTTTGTGGCATCAAAAGCATTTTACTGATTCTCCGATATTGTCATCTATAATTGTTCTTGGATCGGCTATTTATATAAAGTCCGAATCAAATTCTGTTTGAAGCAATACTTCTTCAAAGTCTTTCAAAGCCAAAATACAGTCCTCAAAATTCTTAAAATCGCAATTATTCAAATTGATTTTTTTATTTTGAAAGGCAAAGTGAAGTTCTTTCTTTTCCCTATGTAAAAATCATGCAAGCTGAAAATTTCACTTATCTAATGAAAATAGACTCTATATATCTTGAGCCTTCTCTTACAAGAAATTTTTTGTTTTAGATTATTCTTGGTCTATTTTAAATCGGTTTAATCAAAGCCTAGCATCAACTTCCTCTTTTTTTAAAGTTGATTTTACATCAAAAACAACTTGTTTACTAGATTTCTTAATTGACCAACTTTTAAACTCCTTATGCGCTACAGCCAAAATAATCGCGGAATATTGGTCTAAATTTTCTTTGGTTTTACCATTGATAATTTCAATCCCATATTCATGCATAACCTCTGCTGGATCTGCCCAATGGTCATAAACGTCCACATCCATATCAAAAGATTTCAACTCTTTATAAATATCGATAACGCGGGTATTTCGGACATCTGGGCAATCTTCCTTGAAGGTAAATCCTAGAATAAGTACTTTGGAGTCAATAACCTTTAAATCCTTACGCATCATATGCTTGATCACTTCAGTGGCCACATGCTTGCCCATGGAATCATTTAGTCTTCTTCCCGCAAGGATTATTTCCGGATGATAACCTACTTCCTGGGCTTTTTGAGCTAGGTAAAAAGGATCAACCCCTATACAATGACCTCCAACTAATCCGGGCTTAAATGGAAGAAAATTCCATTTGGTGCCTGCAGCTTCCAAAACTTCCTGGGTATCAATACCCAAAAGGTTAAAGATTTTTGACAATTCATTTACAAAAGCAATATTGATATCTCTTTGGGAATTTTCAATCACTTTGGCAGCTTCCGCCACTTTGATAGAAGAAGCTTTGTGGGTTCCTGCCGTGATGACAGATTTATACAACTGATCCACGTATTCTGCCACTTCAGGCGTGCTTCCCGAAGTGACTTTTAGGATTTTGGTTACTGTATGTTCTTTGTCACCCGGATTGATTCTCTCAGGGGAATAGCCCGCAAAGAAATCCTCATTGAATTTTAAACCTGATACTTTTTCCAATACTGGAACACACTCGTCCTCGGTTACACCAGGATATACTGTGGATTCATAAATGACAACATCGCCTTTTTTAAGGATTTTACCGATCATTTCTGAGGCCTTCAACATGGGAGTCAAAACAGGTTTGTTGTGTTTGTCCGTGGGTGTCGGTACCGTAACGATGTATATATTACAGGAAGAAATAGGTATAATGGCATCTGAAACCAGAAGTCCTTTTTTCTTTTCTTCCAATTCAATGACTGTTTTTACCAGGACTTTTTTAAGGTCTTCATCTTCAACCTCGAGTGTTCTGTCATGACCTTTTTGTAATTGATCCACTCTTTTTGGGTCAATGTCATAACCCACCGTAGCAAATTTTTCCCCAAAGGCAACCGCTAAAGGTAGTCCAACATAGCCCAAGCCAACTATTGCTATTTTTGATTCTGAAAGTGATTTTAGCATGATCTAAATAAAAATGATGTAAAGTGAATTATTTAAAGATTGTTAAATACCAATTCCATAATGAGTAAAACCTATCTCGGAAAGGTAACTTTTTTCGTAAATATTTCTTCCATCAAAAACCACTTTATTATGCAATAACTTGGCAATGGCTGACCAACTTGGGATTCTGAATTCTGACCATTCTGTAACTAGCAATAGGGCATCAGTATCTACGCAGGCATCATAAGCGTCTTTGGCATAAGTTATTTTATCTCCCACATAAATATGCTGGGCTTCTTTCATCGCAATGGGATCATAGGCTTTTACTTTGGCACCTGCCTCTATCAATTCATCGATAATGACTATAGCCGGTGATTCCCGCATATCATCCGTATTGGGTTTAAAACTCAATCCCCACATCGCAAAAGTTTTTCCACTTAAATCATCCCCGAAATGTTTTTTGATTTTTTTAACCAGAACATGTTTTTGATCATCATTTACATCTTCTACCGCCTGTAATACCCTAAGATCATAGCCATACTTTTTGCCGGTTTTGATAATGGCCTTGACGTCTTTTGGAAAACAGGATCCACCATAACCAACCCCGGGATAAATAAACTTATTGCCTATTCTAGGGTCAGCCCCGATACCTTTTCTTACCATATTGGCATCAGCACCTACCAACTCACATAAATTTGCAATATCATTCATAAATGAAATTTTGGTAGCCAACATCGCATTGGCTGTATATTTTGTCATCTCAGCAGATGGGATATCCATATATATAATTCTATCCCCATTCAATTGAAATGGCTTGTATAAACGCTTCATGATTTCTTCTGCCCTTTCATCATCTATTCCGATGACAATTCTATCAGGCTTCATAAAATCCTCTACTGCTGCCCCTTCCTTCAAAAACTCTGGATTGGAAGCAACTGCAAATGGTAAATCAGAACCTCTTTCATCCAAGGCTGATTGGATAGCAGCTTTTACTTTCTCACCTGTGGTTACCGGAACCGTACTTTTGGTGGCTACAACAATATAATCTGTCATTGTCCTACCGATTTCATCTGCAACGGCCAATACATATTTCAAATCTGCTGAACCATCCTCTCCCGGAGGTGTTCCTACTGCAATAAATGCCACCTGAGATCCTTGTATAGCTTCACCCAAATTAGTGGAAAACTGAAGCCTTCTACTTGCAAAATTTCTTTTGACAATTTCTTCCAAACCAGGCTCATAAATTGGCATGATACCATTTTTAAGATTGTCGATCTTTTTTTGATCAATGTCAACACAAACAACTTCAATACCGACTTCGGAAAAACATGCGCCTGATACCAAACCAACGTATCCTGTACCTACTACTGTAATTTTCATTTTATAAAAGTTTAAAGATTAATAATTTAACTACTGATTTTTCAAAAGATTGAAATCCAACAGAAATTTCCATTGAGATAGATTTTTATATTTTGGGTAAATTGAATTGGGTGAACAATTAATTATAAGGCAAATAAAACAATTTATAAATACATAAAAAAGAAATTTGAATATTTTTTTTTGTATTTCAAATAAAATATGTGACTATCGACATGTTCATTTAAGATAATCTTTCTAATTTTTTAATATTCCATTGTTCCTTCAGACCAATCAAAAACTCTCTACCAAAAATATACCCAAAGGCAACAATCAAGCCTAGAAATAAAAACACAATAACTATCATTGGTCGCTTTGGAGCTGATTTTTCAATAGGAATTGTCACAGGTTGAATGATAGAAAAAATGGGTGTGTCTTTACTCACCTGAAGTTTGGCCTGTTCCAATTGCTTGGCCAATTCAGTGTAAATATTAAAAGCAAAATTGTATTCAGACTCTAATTTTTCCAACTGATTCAAAACTAATGCAGAAGAAAGATTTTGATTTTTATCTCTAAAGTTGGCCAATTTTTTTTGAATTTCTTCAAATTCAATTTTCTTTTCTTCAAACCTTTCTTCAGTATATTTCAATTGTTCTCTTGCATTTTGAATTTTAAATTCAATGACCTCCTTTTGAAGCAACTCCTCAGCATATTTTGCCATTTGTGCCGCCATCAAAGGTTCCGGCATAGCAAAAGATAAGGAAACAAATCCTTCTTTTTCATTGTATTGAATAGAAATTTGTTTATCCAATCTTTTAAAATGCTCAAATTCTTTTTCAGAAATATTGATCAGACCGAAATCATTAGAAGAATTATTATTATATTTATTTGCTTTGAAATTTTTTATCAATAAACTAGGTAATCCTATTGTATATTTTCGAATTAATGGTATCAATCCAAGTTGATAAACACTATCATAATAATATTCATATGTAATTGGTTGGCTGTTGCCTTGGAAATAGAATGTAGCATTCAGCAAATCTTTCCTGAAGTTTACCGAAGAAACAATTTTCGGATAAAGACTTGGAGGAATTTCACTTCCTCCTGACAATCCTCCCAAATTAATCCCCGCCAATGAAGCAAGCCCACCTAAATTCCCTCCAATATTGGCCTTTTCCGTAGTTTGTGGGACAAAAGTAGAACCTGCTGTATATTCATTTTTCAAAACCAATGCAATCAAAACACCTAATATTGTAACCACAACAGTAATTGAAATAATTAGCTTTTTTTGATCCCAAGCAGTTTTTGCTAACTCCAACAAGTCAATTTCATCATTATTCGACGAAGTAGGATTTTTGGGTTTTTCCATCTATCTTAAATATTAAGAAATTATTCTATATTTTTATTGAACTATATTATTCAACAATAAACCCAATGTCGCTAGACTAGTAGCAATTGCTAACCAGCCTTGGATGGACATTGGGTCTCTGTCTGGTTTAGCAGGAACAATGATCTCCGAACCAGGTTCTAAAGAAGGATATATTTTGAAAAATAAAATATTTGAAGTCCGCTTTACATCTCCATTGGCATATACTACGTAAGACCGTTTTTTACGGGATTTGTCTGTAAATCCACCTGCCCTTGATATATAACTTTTGAAACCTGCATTTTCCCGGTATCTAGAAGTAGTCGGGAACAATACTTCACCCCTCATCCTAACTGTCTGCAATTGTTTGGGAATACTTAAAACATCTCCTTCTTGAATAATCAAATCATTTGGCCCACCAGGATTTTCCATAATTGCAGATAGATTGATACCAATCATATCTTGGGTTTTAATTTTAACTACTTCTTCCCCCTCTTCATTGACCAAATTCTCTATGGTCTCTCTCCTAAAATCGTCAATTAACAAGCCTCCTTGTTGATTGGATAAGTCTCCACCCCTTTCTGTAATTTTTTGATCTATTCTGGAAAGCAATATTTTTTCTGCCTCAGTCGTATCTCTTTTTATCCTTTGTAGATTTTGCTTGACTTCTGTCAAATTCGTTGATTTTATCTGATTGTCACTTGGACTGGAATAATACTCATTCCTTCTGATCAAAGTGGCACCTTTAGGGTAGGCAAACTTGTTTAATCCGCCTGACCTTTTCAATAAGTCAGAAATTCTTTCATTGGCATGGGCAATGGTATATTCACCTGGAAAGAAAACCTCTCCTTCCACCCTTACCAATCTTTCTCTCTGGAAACCCGGACTTCTCCGCACAATGACATGGTCAAATGGGGTAAGGACCATATCCGCGTTATCACCGGTTATTTTGAGATTTCTGTCAATATCTATATGGAAAATTTCGGCCAACTTTCCTGAAACATCATCTTTTACCCTTCTGGCAATTTCAATCTGTGCGGATGTTGCCGATTCCTTAAAGCCTCCTGCCCTCAACACCAAATCAGCAACTTTCATATTCTCTCCAAAAGCAAATGCACCAGGCTTATTTACTTCCCCGCTTATAATCACATAGAATTCTTCACGCAGATCATAAATGCTCGGAATATTCAAAACATCTTCTCTTTGAAGGACAATATCCTCTTCCTCACCATTCAAAATGGCCCCAATATTTACCGTAACAATTTCCAGTGAAAAATTCGATCTTGTTCTGAATAATGCCGCCCGATTCATGAAAGCGTCATCTCTCAGACCCTCTGCCTTATTCACTAAATCTTTTACGCCCATTCCCGGCTCCAAAGCAAATGTTCCGGGACGCATCAATGCCCCTGAAACCTGCACCCTGTTTTCATACCGGTCCAATAATTCTCCAAAAATGAACTTATCTCCTTCCTTTGGTGAAAAGGAACCAAAATTCTGTCGGTCAATATTTTCAACCTTAAACTCTTTTTCAGTGGTCCTGAAAACAGTAGCGACGCCAGGATAGGCTAAACTGCCAAATCCTCCTGCAAATCGAATGAGGTCCTCAAGATTTTCATCATTTTTCATTTCAAACAGTCCCGGTCTTCTGACAGGTCCTGAAATCTCAACTCTCTTCTCGACAGGTGGTATTAAAACCACATCATTGTCTTCCAGTCTGATGTTGGCGGATTGGTTACCATTGACCAAAAAATCATAGATATCCATTTCAGAGACCATTTTGCTGTTTCTGTAGACTCTTATATTTCTAAATGAACCGTTTTGTTTTATGCCACCAGCAGCGTAAAGTGCATTGAAAACACTTGCAAATGAAGAAAGTGTATAATTCCCCGGTGCGAAAACCTCTCCAACCATTGAAATCTGAATTGATCGGATGTTGCCGACTCTCAATTGCATAAAGGTATTCGGGGATGAACCTCTTAAACCCGAATAAATATTACCTAAGGTATTTGTCAACCTGCTTGTAGCCGCCTCAACACTAAGTCCTGCGAGATTGATAGGTCCAACGTTGGGAATAAAAACCATTCCTTCACTATTGATATTTAAATCATAAGTGAACTGGGAAGCTCCATAAATATCTACCAACAACTGATCTCCTGATCCCAAGATATAATTCTTTGGAGTTGGGATGTTCAGATTGGGAGAAAAAGTAAGCTCGGAATTTCTAAACAATGAATAGCCAAATATTTTTTCCTCCTCTTCTGTAAGTGGTTCCTCTTCTTCGATTTTTTCAATTCCAAAATCGTCTTCCTGAATCCATTGTCTACTTTGAGATGTTTGGGGACTAGTGGAATCAGATTGTATTGCGCCTTTATTTCTGATCTGATTTATTCTTATTCTAAGTTTAGCAACTTCGGTAGCAGGCATGCCTCTTTCTCTTGCCATTGCCTCAAGCTGCTGTTCGGACATTCCGGAAGTTTCAGCCCTTTTGATCAACTGTTCAATTTGAGCATCAGTTAAGTTATCAACTTTAACGTTCTGAATATCTGAAAGAGATTGTCCATTGACTATGCCTACCGCTACAACAAATAGCAGTAGTGTTAATGATAATTTGATAAATTGAAATGCTTCCCTAAAGTTGGTCGTCATATGTTTATTTTTTCTTTTTCGAAAGAATGTTGATTTCAGTTTTGATTTGACTATGGAATGAGAAATATTGAATCCCTTTCTATGATTACAGGCTTGCAAATTAATCCAAATCCATGTAAAAATGTCATAATTGAATGACATAACTTTTTGAATCTATTACAGCTTCGCCCTTTCAGTCACATTTTTAGGAAATGTGCCTAGCAAAAATGTCACCAAAAATACCCCCGAACTATTTCTTATATAGAACTAGCTCTTCAGAAGAATTACAATTTCCGTTTAGATTGAATTTTACTTTTCTTTCTATCAGCTGTTCAATTCTTGTCCCCAAATGGTCCAGGTAATCTTCATTGAGTTCTTCTCCTTTGATCAGAACCTCAATGGTACCTGAGTCAATTCCCTGTGCATAATCTCCTGTAAGTACCACTTCATCTACGTCTCCCATCCGATCAAGAACAGTTTCAAGTAACCTATCAAAACCAAGATACTTACGGATGAGATCCTGCAAATTGAAAAAAAGGGGATGCTTTGGATTTGCTTGATATTCAATTCTGTTTTTTTCTGCCACCTTTAGCAAAAAACCGGCTTCACTAAGGTTGTTCAGTTCCTTTCTGATAGCATTGGTGGATTCACCAAATTCTTCAGCCAACCCCCTCAAGTGTCCTTGATTTTTGGAATTGCTAAAGAATTTGATCAAAAGCTTTAACCTGGTTTTTGATGTGATGAGGTAATCGAGCATAAAAGTGACTGGCACAAAACGAGCAACAAAAGTACTCGTACAAGCAATAAAAGCAAAATATTTTTTATTATTTTAATCAGAATCTTACATCCTCAATTTTATTGTATTTTTTATACAAAATATAAGCTAAAAAAAAGAATGTTTTTGAAGGCAAGTCGAATTTTATAATCAAGTTCTGTATGCTCCTGAATCTTTTTTTTGAAAAATCCTATTTAGCATCCCTCCTGTTAATCCACTAAAGGACCCAATAATGAATCCTACCAATCCTGTAATAAACCATAATAGGTTATCATTGGATAATCCCATCAATTCTGATATAGATTTGGGCAATTCTGATTGCGTATCAACAGAAATCCAAATCGATAAGACAAGCCAAACTAATCCAAATGAGAATCCTGAACCAAAAAATGATATTGAAGGCGAAGCGCCAGTCAAAAATGAAATAATGGCTACCAATATCATCAATCCCCAATAAGGTATATATGGACCGATGAAATAAACCGTAACTCCTACAAGACTTAACAACAGCAGAAATTTTTTCATATATCAATTACTAAATATAGTGGTAAACAGCACATTATCATTCTCTTGTTCGGATCTCAAATCAAAATTGACATACTCGCCATTTGCCCATTTTTTGAGAAAATTATCATAATATTTACTTCCGGGATTACCGGATTGTCCCCCGGGATATATCCCATAAGCTTTGACTTTTTCACCCATTTCAACGACCATTCTCCAGCTTGCACCATTCCTTTCACTTGTTGCATTCAGGACACCGCTGGTTCCTCCCGTGTAAACTTTATACTTACTAAATGACTTGAAATTTGGCACCAAATGAACAACGGATGTTCCTTTGAAATTTGCCCAAGTATAATCCTCTTCTTTTTCTCCCCATTCATTCATCTCAGCAACCATCAATTCAAAACTTTCCCAAACAAGGTCGGCAGCTGTTTCGGTTTTATCAGTTTCCGGATTATCGAAAAGAATATCTTCAGGACTGTTTTTCAATAATAAAGTGGTCTGATATTTATTTGGAAATTCTATTGGTTTACCCTCAATTTTCCATTTAGCCCATAGTAATTTATAGAACTGTTCCCACCAAGTCTTAAACAATGCGGGTTCTTCCTGATTTGGGAAAGTATTAAAATTCCATTCTTTCAATTGGTCAAGGTATTTTTTTGAAACTAAATCCAAATTTCTGACTTTTTCCTCAGGCAAATTACTGATCAAAAGCGGAAGTGCTTCTGCAGCATGGAGGTGGTAATTGTCAAATTGAAGTAACATCATATCCTCAATGGTAATCTCTTTCATTTCTTCCAGCCTGCTGTTAAGCCTCCTGTTTCGATAATGCTCATATTTACTATCAAACACATAATAGGGATAGGAAGCATCAACAGCATGCTGGTTGGCAGAGGAAACAAAACCTCTTGAAGGATTGAGGGTTGCGGGATTATGCTCATTGGGAATAAATTCCTTCCATTCAAAATCGGGATTATTCCCATCCATCAAAAACTTACCCTGACCTTCCCATTTCAAGGGGAATCTACCCTGTACTTTCATGGCAATATCCCCACTGCGGGAAGCAAAAACAAAATTTTGGGCCGGGGAAGTGTAATAATTCAAAGCTTCCAGGTAATCGTCATGATTCTTGGCTTTATTCAACATCAAAAAGGTTTTCTGTTCATTTGATTCCATGTGCGCTGTCCATTTCAAAGAAAAATTAACGTCCTGCCTTTCAGACCTGAACGTCCTGTCATATACTACAGGACCATGATGGGTGTAAACAACTGAATCAATATAGTCAGCTTCGCCTTTAATTTTAATTTCCTCTATTCTAAAAACACTTTGGATCCATTGGTCATTATATAAGTATTCGATTCTGTCCTTATTTTTGAACTGGATTGAATACCAATCTCTTGTATCTCTAGTGGCATTGGTTTCACCCCAAGAAATATTTTCATTAAAACCTGAAATGATTCCCAATGCACCCGGGAGTGTTGCACCTTTAACACTATGAGTGGGTGAAGTAAGCTGCATAGCATACCATAAAGAAGGTAAATTAAGCTTTAAATGGGGATCGTTGGCCAGAATAGGATGACCGTTTTTCGTTTTTGAACCTGAAACGGCCCAATTATTTGAACCTACACCTTCTTCAGGCTGAGGCAATGGATTCACAAAAATATCCTGATCGGGATATTGGATATTCTCCGGGGTTGCTATATTCAAAGGTTCGAAATCCCAAACTTTCTCTGATTCAATAATTGGATCATTTTGCTCCGGGAACTGTGGATATAGCTTATCCATCAATTCCTCTCCAATCAGATTTCTCAGGTTGGTATATTCTAAATCCTGATCTGATACCAACATATCTGCCATATATTTCAATAAGAGAATGGATTTATATGGACTCCACTGCTCGGGCCGGTAGTCCAGAATCTTATATTCTACCGGAACTCGGGATTCATTCAGATTATCAATAAAATGATTGACGCCTTCTGAATAGGCTTCAAGTAACAAATAAGTATCAGGGTGATTTTTCTGCAAAAATGGCAGGGAGATTTCAGCACTATATGGCAGTCCTTTTCTTCTGGTCATTCTATCCAATTCCAAAGCAATTGGACCGACAATTTCTGAAATCCTTCCTGCAGCTGCCATGGTTTGAAATTCCATTTGCCAAAGCCTGTGCTTAGCAGTAATATATCCTTGAACCCTATACAGATCTTCTTCATTCTCAGCAAAAATATGAGGAATCAGATTTTCATCATAAGTGACTTTGACAGGTCCTTTAAGCCCCTTCATGCGGACTTTTTCTTCTGGAATTTGATCCTCACTGTAGGCATTTTGCCAAAAGCCGTGATTAGGATCCAATAATTTTCCTATTGGTGGTACCGACCCAAATTGCAAAGATAATACCACACCCAAGAAAAGCGTGATTGAAAAGGAAATGAAGAAACCAATATAGCGCATACTAAATCTGTTAAATAATCATGGTTGAAATCACCTTAATAATCCGAACAAACGGTTAGATCTAAAAAACCAAAAAATGCAAAAAGCCCTTCAAGTATTTAAAGGGCTTTTTGCATTCCAAACACATTATTGAATAACAATAGGCAATTTTAATTTTTCCCATCTTACCACTATACCTGGTGATTCGATAGCTATGCTCAATTGCTCTTGACTTTCATTTTCCCATTCAGGAGTTGATTCCACTCTTAAAACATCGTTTTCTTCTTTGTACTGAAAATGACCATGTTCCAAATCCCATTCTGAATTGAAAATAACTGTCCACTTACCTGAAGCTTTAGGAATTGTAAACAAAGAATACCTTCCTGCAGGAAGAAGATTCCCTTCTACTGTGACATCTGAACTGAAATCCACGTAAGTGGATTCATTCGCTCCTGTCCTCCATACTTCATTATATGGTACCAGATCACCCCATATTACTCTTCCCTTAACTGATGGAGCTCCATATTGAATCATTAATTTTGAATTTCCAGCTGTGCCCTCCAAGGTTCTTAAAGGACTGGGCCGGCTTTCTTCAGCAGGTTTTTCTTCCATGGACGTTTCCTCTGATTCAGTGGTTTCTGTTGTTTTTTCAGCACCACATCCAAAGAAAAGCATTGTTCCAGCTGCAAAGACAGCCAACATCAACAAGTTTAATTTTTTCATAAAGTTGTAATTTTTGAATTCGAAGATAAATATTTTTTTTCCAACAAAAATAAAATCCTATTAAATTGAATCACCAGAGTTTATTTATTCAGTTAATTAGCTGCTAAAGATTTCATTAGATTTTCCCAAAACAAAAAAAGCCCCATTTTCACAGGACTTTTTTATCTTTCGGCTTTTATAAACCAACAAAAACCACTTTCAATACATTAAGCTATTGCTTTTCTATTTTCATTGCTGAAAGATTTCCAATAAAAATAAATAAATCCTGCTTGTGGAATTAACAATAACAAAACATTGGGAACCATTGCGCCTGATGCAGAACCAATTTCAATACCAGCGGATCTGAATAATGTCAGGATTCCCACAACCGCAACAAGTGCAAATAAATTTGCAACAATTAACTTTGTTTTATTTTTCATAACAATAAAATGGGTGATTAGGGGGTGATTAATCAAAAATTTTAATCCCTTATCAGATGTATTCAAGCATCAACACCTAACAAAAGATGCTCTAATATGATACATTAAATAACAATTTCAAACTCGTTCCATCCCTAATTTTCTTTAAATTTTAACCTGAAAATGAGCTATTTAATCAGTAATCGTTTATACAAAGCAATTATTGTAAATCGATTAAAAAAAATTGTATTTCACCAAAATATCAGTTGGTCTCAAAAAATGAAAAAAAATTGAGATGTAAAGAAATTAATTCTTTTTAAAAGAGCATCCCAACTGAAAAGAATAAACCAGTCACTTAGTTTTTCCATTTTTATTTATATCCCTTTACATTAAAAACAATGAAATCTTTTCAAGATTGTAGGTACAGTTATTTTGATCAGATTATTTTTAGGATATTGTAATACGCGAGCATTGGAAAAAAATGAAAGACTCGCGGAATACATGATACGGCAAGTTGAAACTATCCCGGTAGTGTTGAATAAATAGAAATAAATTATTCTATTCTGAACAAACAGTGACCGATTTCGAACATTAAAATATAACAGATAAAGCCTGAATATCTATATGAACACGTTTCCTGATATGGCACCACAATTGCGCTAATTCTTAAAAAAACAAATTATGGTAAGCTTTCTTCTTTGGTTAATCTTGATTGTATTATGTTGGCCATTGGCTTTATTGGCATTGATTTTATATCCTATCGTTTGGCTGATTTTACTTCCTTTCAGATTGTTGGGATTTGCTATTGACTTATCCTTTTCTTTTATCAGAAACCTGGTAATGCTGCCCTTTACTTTGATAGGTAAGGTTTAGATGCTGAGCCCATCACAATTTTTCATTTTATTCCTTAATACTGATCGCTATTGGGGATATATATCAACGTAAAAGTTTCCATTCATAGGATTATTCTTTAATTTAAAATTCGAAATAAAAATACTAAAGTCTATGAAAAAAATGGTTTCTCAATTCGGATCATTTTTCGGCAACATTGCCCTACTATTGATGTTATC